>OMYE01000003.1 GCA_900315145.1 uncultured Pseudomonadota bacterium
GCAGTGCATCACAGCGATGACCTTCTATATGGATAAAATAGAATTTGAAAAAGACAAAAGAGGATCTGTTATTGGTTACAAATCACATCATATTACCTCGATGTATTAGATAAACTGATGCCGTGGAATATGGCATAATATTTAGGTCAGAAATGGTTATTTCTGACTATTTACAATATAATTGATAAAAATTGAACAGTTAGAACAAACTAAAACGATTTCATAATTTTTTTGTTGAAAAATAATTATAATAATGTATCATTAGGAACATAAGTTAGTGCGTCTTTAGCTCAGCTTGGTTAGAGCATCACCTTGACATGGTGGGGGTCGTTGGTTCGAGTCCAATAAGACGCACCAGAATATCTTATAGAAAATCCTCTAAAATATAGTTTATAAATATTTTTCCTCTTTCTGTTAATTCAAAGTATTCTTTTTCATTGTTAATAACCAAAAGAGATTCGTTTTCGAATTTTTTTATTTTATTTAGTAATTGTTCAATGTTTTGACCTGTTCTTTCTTCATACTCAGAGAAAGAAATAATTGAAAATAATCTCAATCTATTGAGCATATACTCAAATAGTATTTCGTCTTTTGGAACAATCCTTGTTGTAATTATACTGTCATCATAGGTTACTTTAGAGATATACTCATGAATGTTTTCTATTCTTGATTGTCTGATAATTTTTCCATCAATAGTAATTTTGCTATGACTTCCTGCACCAGCCGATATGTAGTCGCCAAACTTCCAGTAATTAAGATTGTGTTGGCACATGTAACCGTCTTTTGCAAAAGCACTTACTTCATAGTGAATATAATTGTTATTTTCCAAAATTTTATACCCTTCAATATAGTTATCTTCAATAGTTTTTTCTTCAGGTAGTTCTGGTGGATTTTTACCAAAAATTGAATCTTCCTCTATTGTGAGCTGGTACCATGAAATATGCTTTGGTTTCAAGCGGATAACTTCTGTTAAATCTTGAAGAGCTTCATTTGTGCATTGATTTGGAAGTGAATGCATTAAGTCGATATTATAATTCGTAAAAATACTGTCAATATATTCAATTGATTTAAGAGCATCTTTTCTGGTGTGTATTCTTGTAAGGATTTTTAGGTGTTTATCATTAAGACTCTGAACACCTAAACTAAATCTATTAATTCCTGCTTTGTGATAGTCATGCAAACGCTGTTTGTTTATTGTTCCAGGGTTTCCTTCCATAGATATTTCTATATCAGAAGTCAGTGTAAATTCTTTTTGAATATAATTAAGTAGATGCGAAAGTAATTTAGGAGATATTAGAGAAGGTGTACCTCCTCCAAAATAAATAGAGGAAATAGTTCTATTGAGTGCTTTATATTGTTCGAGTTCTCTTACAATGGCATCTATATATTTAGAGATAGTACTGGAGTTGGTATTTTCTTCAGAGAAAAAGTCACAGTATTGACATTTTCTGATGCAGAAAGGAATATGTATATAAATACCTGTTTTCATGATTAATTGCTAAATATATTTTTGCTGGAGAATTGATATCATTTCATCTGTAGCCAAGCCGCGATGACTCAGTTTATTCTTTAATTCCGGAGATATTTCAGCAGCAGTTTTTCCTAGAATTGGTATCAAAAAAGAAGGATCATAACCAAAACCGTTGCTACCTCGTTTATCCAAAATTATTTTTCCTTCCCATGATTTTTGACAAATTATTGGCGTTGGATCATTTTCGTTTCTCATGAAAACCAAAACACACCAGTATCTTGCTGTTCTCTGGGATTCTGGATAATTGGAAACATCGCGAAGTAACTTATTAAGATTATCTTCATCTGTGGCATTTTCACCACAGTATCGTGATGAATAAACCCCTGGGCGACCATCAAGACAGTCAACTTCTATACCTGAGTCGTCTGCTAACGCCGGAAGTTTGGAGTATTTTGCTGCATTTCGAGCCTTTATAATCGCATTTTCAACAAATGTTGTCCCAGTTTCATCTGCCTTAGGGACGTTAAACTCGCTTTGAGCTATGATTGAAATGTTTGTATTAGCAAGTAGTCTGTTGAATTCTCTGCATTTTCCCATGTTTCCTGTGGCCAAAACTATTTTATGTTTTTTAGTGGTGATATTGCTATCCATTTTTATATCCTTTTTAAATTGCGTGTAAAAGAAATACTGTTATATTTTAAACTTAATTATGATAACTTCCAAACGATTGCCGGTGGATGCTAATATTATGTTAATTAAATTTAATTTATAGAATTTAAAGGTGTTTTTGGTCACTTGTTATAAGACAATATAATTTAGGTTAATTTCTCATGGATATGTCTTTTATTTAAGGAATTTATTTATAGTGTATAGTACTGAATTTCAGAAGTTAAATTGAAGTTTTCAGTTTAGATATTCAGCTATTGTGGTGTGATAATATAAAGTAGCGTAATCGATAACAATAATATTTGATACCTAATTTCAATAATATAGAGTTTTATTTCTTTCAATTAGCATATTTTAGGCGGGATCACAGGTAAAGTATGCAGTCTTGAGATCAAATATTATAAGCAAGAACAAATGCGTTATTTACTTTATTGTGGGGATGTATTTTGTGATAAAAAAGAGCTCTCTTTATGAGAACTCTTTTTTTTGTGTGTAAAATGGATTTTCTTATTTTATCCTATTACTTCTGAAGAATGTTCTTCTGAAGCTACTTTTTGTCTTGGTTTATATTTTGTGAAATATCTCATGACAAGAACAAAGAATATAGGTACAAAGAAAATTGCCAGAACTGTTGCTGATAACATACCACCGATAACACAGATACCGATTTCGTTACGACCGGCGGCACCGGCACCTGTGCTCACAGCTAACGGTAGAACACCAAGTATGAATGCGAATGAAGTCATAAGAATAGGGCGGAGACGTATTCTAGAAGCTTCAACAACAGAATCAGTTAAACGATGTCCTTTGTCATATAACTCTTTTGCAAATTCAACAATCAGTATGGCGTTTTTAGCTGAAAGACCGATGGTTGTCAGCAGACCTACCTGGAAATATACGTCATTTTCCAAAGGTTTTGTCCAAGAGAATAAACCTGGAAATATCTGTGAAATATAGGCTGCTCCAATGGCACCGACGATACCCAATGGTACAACAAGCATAACTGCAAAAGGGATACTCCAGCTTTCATACAATGCTGCTAAGCAGAGAAAAACAAATAACAATGAAATTGAATAAAGTATTAGAGAATTTGCACTGGCCTGTTTTTCCTGGAAGGATACGCCGTTCCAGGCAATACTGTATTCAGGAGCGTGCTTATTAACTAATTTTTCCATATGATCCATTGCCTGACCTGTTGATATTCCTGCTGCTGCCTCACCTGTTATTTCTGCAGCGGCTACGCCATTAAAACGTTCAAGTCTTGGGGAACCTGATGTCCAGTCTGATTTAGCAAAAGACGAGAAAGGAACCAGTTTACCTGAAGTGTTCTTGACATACCACTTATTTAGGTCGTCTTGAGACATGCGGGACTCAGCTTCAGCCTGAAGGAATACTTTTTTTATACGATTGCGATCCATAAAGTCGTCTACGTAAGAAGAACCCCAGGCAGCGGATAGAGTGTGGTTGATGTCTGCAACACGGAGGCCCTGAGATAGTGCTCTTTCATAGTCAACAGAAATTTTCAACATAGGGGTGTCATCCATACCATTTGCTCTGGTATTGGTTATAATACCGGCTGATTCCTCCCCTCGTGCTGATAAGATGATGCGATCTCTGGCCTTTATTAATTCTTCATGTCCCTTCTGTGATTGATCCTGAATGAACATATCAAATCCAGCAGCAGTACCTAATTCAGGAATTGCCGGTATATTGAATGCAAAAACAAGACCTTTATCAATTTTAAAAAGTTCTGGTTGAGCTCTTTTTAAGATATTTTTTACATGCTGGTCATTACGTTTTCTTTCTTTCCAGTCCTTTAATTTCACAAAGGCCATACCAGCATTTTGACCGCTACCTGCAAAAGAAAAACCGACAATGCCCATTACAGACTCTACGTTTTCCTTTTCTTTGTCAAGGAAGTAATCTGAAAGCTGGTTCATAACTGCCCTTGTTCTTTCCATGGTAGCACCGGAAGGAAGCTGAACCATGGCCATAAGAACACCTTGATCCTCTTCAGGAAGGAAAGACGTAGGTATTCTTAAGAACATAAAGTAGGTACCTGCACAGATGAATATGTAGATAAATATGTAGACAAAAAGAGATTTAACTACATATCGAACGAATTTTACGTATATATCGGTGCTGAATTGGAAAACCTTATTGAAGAGATTGAAGAATCTTCTAAGTAATAATCTGCTTAAAAATTCTGCAATAGAATCTTTAATTCTTGACAGATATCCTATTAGCCCTCTATATTCGGTTTTTTCATTTTCATCCTTAAGGATAGTTGCACATAATGCGGGAGTTAATGTTAAAGCAGTGAATACTGACAGAGCCATTGCTGAAACAATTGTTATGGAGAACTGTCTGTATATAATACCTGTTGAACCGCCAAAGAATGCCATTGGTATGAACACAGCAGAAAGAACCATGGCAATACCAACGAGAGCACCGGTAATCTGATCCATTGATTTCTGGGTTGCTTCATATGGATTCAGGTGTTCGGTGTTCATAATACGTTCTACGTTTTCAACAACAACAATGGCGTCATCAACCAAAAGACCTATAGCCAAAACCATACCGAACATGGTAAGTGTGTTTATTGAGAAACCGCAAACGGACATTATACCGAATGTACCCATCAATACGACAGGAACGGTAATTGTCGGGATTATGGTTGCCCTGATATTTTGGAGGAATACATACATTACCAGGAATACCAATATAATAGCTTCGATAAGAGTATGTATTACTTCTTCAATAGATATTTTGATGAATGGAGTAGTATCGTAAGGATAAACTACGTCAAAACCTGCAGGCATGTATTGTTTTAGACGTTCTACTTCGTTAACTACGCGTTCGGCAGTACCTATTGCATTTGCACCGGAGGCCAGTCTTATACCGATACCTGTGGTTGCCCGGTGATTGTATTTACCGGCAAACTGATAGTTTTCAGTCCCAAGTTCTACTATGGCAACATCTTTGAGCTTTACGGCCGAACCGTCGGAATTCATATGAATAATAATATTCTTAAACTCATCGACGGAAGTTAATCTGGCCTGACCTCTTATAGTATAGTTGTATGTATGACCGGGAACAGCTGGTGCGTTACCGAGAGAGCCGTACGTTACCTGCGCATTCTGGGAAAGGATGGCTGCTTCGATTTCGGATATTGTGAGGTTGTACTTATTAAGTTTATCAGGTGATACCCACACTCTCATTGCATATTCTGCGCCGAATACAGTGATATCTCCAACTCCTTCGATTCGACTTAACGGCTCTTTCATTGTAGAGTGAGCATAGTCGGCTAAATCGTATTCTTTGATGTTGTCATCATTAGAAATCAGACCTACAACCATAAGAAACGCATCAGTACTCTTCTTTACGTCTATACCATTTTGCTGTACGACAGAAGGTAACTGAGATGTACATTGGTTGAGTTTATTCTGAACTTGAACTTGAGCAATATCAGGATTAGTTCCTGGTTCAAATGTAATTTTGATTTCAGAAGTGCCGTAACCGTCTGATGAAGAACTCATATACATGTAACCATCAAGGCCTATCATATTTTGTTCAACAATTTTTGTTACGGTATTTTCAACAGTTTCGGCATTAGCTCCAGGATATCTTGCGCGAATTGATACTGTTGGCGGGGCAATGGTCGGATACTGAGATACAGGGAGGGTATTAATTGATAATAACCCTGCCAGCATTATTATTATCGCCAGAACCCACGCAAAAATAGGGCGATCTATAAAAAAGCGTGCCATTTATTAGTCCTTATTATTTTCCGCAGGTTGTGAATTATTGCTGTCAATAGGAGTAACTTTTGCATTCGGACGAAGGATTTGTAAATGAGATGTGATTATCTTGTCATCCTTATTCAAACCATCAGAGATAATATAGTCGTGATCTATTTCTCCACCGATAGTAACAATTTTTTGAACTACCGTGTTCTCTGGACCGATGGTGTATACCATGCTTGTTCCGTTGTTCAAACGTATTATGGCTATCTGCGGAACAAGTAATGAATCTTTTTGGGTTCCTTGATTGACATTGGCTCTGATGTACATACCGGGCAATAAATAATTATTACTGTTCGGTACTCGCACTCGAACATTTACCATTCCTGTTGATTCATCAACTGTCACTTCGGAGAATTCTAATATTCCTTTTTGATCTAGTTTTTGACCATTTTCAAGAAAGAGTTCAACCTGTTCATTGTTACCTAGATTGGGATCGAAAAGTCCTTTGTCAATGTTCATTCTCATGTTAAGGAGTTCGGACACAGATAATCCAAGGTCTATATAGATAGGATCAAGCTGAGTGATTGTAGACATAGAAACAGCCTGATTTGTTGTTACCAAAGCCCCTTCTGTTACGTTAGATCTGCCGATTGTTCCGGTGATGGGGGCATAAACTTTTGTGTATTTCAAATTTATCTCAGCAGTTTGAACTGCTGCCTGAGCTGCTAATACCGAAGCCTGAGCTATTCTGTATCCGGATTGTGCATCATCATAATCCTGTTTACTTATGGCATTGGTATTTATAAGTTTACTGTATCTGTCATATTTCAATTTAGCGGAATAGAGACTGGCTTCAGCCTGGGAAAGTGCTGCTTTGGCACTGGCTAACTGAGCTTCATACATAGCCGGGTCTATTTGATAGAGCTGCTCTCCTTGCTTTACCACTGAACCTTCTTGGAAGTAGCGCTTTAAAATAACCCCTGATACCTGAGGCCTTACTTCTGCTGTTCTGACTGCGGTAGCTCGTCCGATTAGATTTGAGTAAACAGGAATGTCGGCAATTTTTACAGATGAATACTCAACCGGTATGGCAAAATTACCTCCGGCCTGCTGTTGTTTCTCGTCTTTTCCACAAGCAGACAACAGACACACCATAACCATGGCAGATGCTATTGCTGTTTGTTTAAAATTCTTCCTTTTTATTATGTGCATTTTACGCTCCAATATATCGCAATATTCCTATTATTATATCTTTTTTTACTAATCATTTCTATACATACATTTATGAATGTATCTTTATTATTTTTGTGTATAATAGTATAAAACATGTGGCTACAGATGCCAGTGACGATAGTAATATTGACATTAAATTTCAAGAGAGAGTCTTTTCATTTATGGTAAGAAAAACAAGAGAAGATGCATTAAAAACAAGACAGAGCATTATGGATGTTGCTAAGAAAATATTTAGTGAAAGAGGGTATGAGAAGACAAATTTAACAGATATTGCTGAAGCCGCTAATGTTACAAGGGGGGCTATATACTGGTATTTTAAAAACAAGGATGAATTGTTTATAGATTTATGTAAGGAGCTCGAACATAAGGAAAATAATGTTTTTCATTCAATTGAGTTTATTACAGACACAGATAATTCTTCATTACAAAAATTAAGAGAGTGGCTATACAGTCTTAGTTTATTATTGAGAAACAAGGATAACGTTGATTTTTTGAAAATAGTACATTCTGTTATTTGGGGAAATCACGGCAGTGCGAAAGTACAGAAAATGATTAAAGAAATCAGTGCAAATTATAAAAAAAATTATGTTATGTTAATAAGAGAGGCTATTAAAAAGAATGAGCTACCGGATAATATTGATGTAGTTCAGGCTTCAGATTATATATGTTCCGTTGTATTAGGATATATAATTCATTATTTAGATGGTACCAGTAGTCAGATTGTTGATAATAACAGAGTAATAGTTGATCATATAATTAATAGTATCCATACGTTTAAAAAACAATAAATCCCTCTACAGTTAATCTGTCATAGCAGGAGTATAACTACCACAGGTAACAAAAAATCTACTTTTTTTTATGGTGCTTTAAGTTGTTGGTTGATTTTTGAATAGTTGTAATATATAATCTGAAAACAAGGTAAGAAAACCAATCAGTCCAATATAGTATGTGGTTGCTCCTTGGTCGTATTTTAAATACTAGAAAAACTAACATGGAAGATATTATTATGAAGAAAAGTTTAGTTGCTTTAGCTGTGCTTGGTGCAGTTATGGGCTCAAGTGTTTATGCTGCTGAAGGTGGTACTGGTTACATCGGTCTCAAAGGTGGTTGGAGCCATGTAATGGGTCACGAAAGCCGTTGGGAAGATACTTTAAACCGTAAGACTAGTAATGATTTTGATTTCGGTCTTTATGGTGGTTACAACATTGTTGACTACATCGGTGTTGAAGCTGGTTATGATTACCTCGGTAAGTTTGCTAACAAGGGTGTTCACAATGGTAAGAACCTGAATGATTACTTTGTTCATGGTGCAGAGTTAGCTGTAGTTCCATCTATTCCTTTATCTGAAGATTCTGATATTTTCTTCAAATTGGGATCTTTATTTGTAAACGTTAAAGATGATGTTGTTAATCATACTGCATCAAAGGCTGCTCCATTACTCGGCGCCGGTGCTCGTATTGGTTTAGGTAATGACTTCCTTCTCCGTTTAGAATATTTATATGCTCATAAGATTGTTGACAAGTCAGATTATGGTTATGCTCCAAATCTTCAGACTCTTAGCTTAGGTCTTGAATATAAGTTTGGCGGCGCGGCTCCTGCTCCTGTAGTTGAAGAAGTTAAGGCTCCTGAAACTGTAATTGTTAACGAAAATATTACTCTTGATGCAGCTGCCTTATTTAAGTTCAACAGTTTTGAATTATCTGATAACGGTAAGAGTCAGATTGCTACTGAAACTCAGAAGATTCGCGATAATGATCTCAAGGATATCAATATTCGTGTGGAAGGTCATACTGACCGTATCGGTTCTGACAAGTATAACATGGATCTCTCAAAGAAGCGTGCCCAGTCAGTAGTTGAAGAATTCGTTGCTAACGGTGTTGATCAGTCTGTAATTAGTGCTGAAGGTTATGGTAAGACCAGACCAGTTACTGGTTCTGAATGTGATGGTATCAAGAATCGTAAGAAGCTTATTGAATGTCTTGCTCCAGATCGTCGTGTAGAAGTTAAGTTCTCTGGTGTTAAGCAGACAGTAACTACTAAGTAACATATAGTATTTACCCAAGAAAAAAAGGAAGCGAAAGCTTCCTTTTTTTTGTGTGTGTAAATACATGGGATTGTGTATTTCCTGATGCTGTCTATGGATAGAATCAAAAATACATTGAGACTATGTAAACTCGTTAAAGACCTATCGATATAGAAATACATATAAAAAAAGCTTGTTATCAGTAATAACAAGCTTTAAATGTATATATTATATATGAGGTAAGAAATTATTGAGATTATGCATCAATTTCTGCTAAGTGTGCGTTCTCTGAAATAAATTCCTTTCGCGGAGCTACTTCTTCACCCATTAACTTGGTAAATGCTTCATTTGCCTCAATGGCATCATTTAATGTAACTTTTAAGAATACACGATTATTTGGATCCATTGTAGTACTGTACAATTCATCAGGGTTCATTTCACCAAGTCCCTTAAATCGCATTATTTTAATACCGCTTAATCCTTCTTTAAGTAAGAATTTATGTACTTCATCAAAGTCCTTTACTTGTTGAGTTCTAGTGCCGCATTGAACGTATGCATTTGGCTCTAAAAGATTGTTGATGACTAAAGATACCTTTGAAATTTTTGCGTAATCTTGACTAATAAAAAATTCATAAGGTAAAGTGTATTTTTTAGTTACACCATAATGCAAGATGCTTACCTCAGGATAATATACCTGTTTATCTTCTTTGTATTTTGTTTCGATGTTAAAAACTAATCCCGGTGTTTCGCGTGATTTTAGGCGGTTTTCGTAGGAAATTTTCCATTTTTCAAAAGAGTCTTTGTCTTTCATTAATTCTTCGGTAAGGGGAGTCACAAAGACTAATTCTCTAGTAAGAGCTTCCGGGATGCGTCTGTCAATTCTGTGGTACAGCTGGAACAGGTTTACATACTGAAGGAAAATTTTTTCTAATGGTTCACCAAAAATTGGTGGCGCATCAGGGTTTACAAACAGCTGAGCGTTGTTTAGAGCCAAAGAGGTTTCATATTCATTTTTTTCAGCTTCATCAGTAATATACCTGAAATTCTTTTCAGATTTGCTGTATTTATACAGAGGTGGCTGAGCTATGTATATGTGGCCTCTTTCAATTAAATCAGGCATTTGTCTGTAGAAAAATGTCAGAAGAAGAATTCTGATATGAGCGCCGTCAACATCCGCATCTGTCATGATCACTATGTTATGATAACGAAGATTGTCCGGATTGTATGCATCTCTGATGCCGCAACCTAAAGCAGTGATCAAGGTTCCGATGGTTTCAGAACTTATAATCTTATCGAAGCGGGTTTTTTCAACATTTAGAATTTTACCTCTGAGGGGGAGAATAGCCTGAGTTTTTGGATCTCTTCCGTTCTTTGCACTACCTCCAGCAGAGTCTCCTTCCACTATATATAATTCGCATTCTTCAGGCTTTTTGCTTGAACAGTTTACAAGCTTGCCTGGGAGATTGGAGATATTATCTTTCTTAGCGAAACGCTCCCTGATTTTTTTTGCTTCTTTTCTGTATTCAGATGTTGAGATAATTCTTTCAATAATAAGTTTTGCTTCTACAGGATTTTCATTTAAAAATTCTAGGAATTTTTCACTGACAATTGAACTTACGCAAGATGATACTTCAGATGAAACGAGCTTATCTTTAGTCTGTGAAGAGAATTTTGGATCCGGAACTTTAACAGAAACGATCGCTGTGATACCGTCTACAGCATCACTGTGAAGAATATCTAGATTCTCTTTATCTTTTTTAGGAATAAAATTGCATTCCTTTACATATTCCTTAACTGCATTTACAAGACCTCTTCTAAAGCCATCGCGGTGTGTCCCACCATCCTTTTGAGGAATATTGTTGGTAAAACAGAAAGTATTGTCGTTGTACGCGTCAGTATACTGAACAGCAACCTCAACATTAATTCCTTCCTTAGGTTCAAACTTTGTGCAATAGAATAGTTTTTCGGTAAGTTTGTTTTTACCATTGTTTAAATATTCGATAAATGATTGAATACCGCCTTGATAATGGAATTCATCATGCTTATTCTCGACTCGTTCATCTGTAATATTGATTCTTACACCTGAGTTCAGGAAGGAAAGTTCTCTTAAACGTGTCTGTAATTTTGTGTAGTCGAATTCTGTAGTAGCAAATATAGAGGGACTAGGCCAGAAGTGAATTTTGGTACCTGTTTCCTGAGTATCGCCAATTGCTTTAAGAGGGGCAGTCGGATGTCCTCCGTCAACATATGTCTGTTGCCATATATGTCCCTGTCTTTTGATTGTTAATTCCAGTTTATCTGAAAGTGCGTTTACAACAGATACGCCGACACCGTGGAGACCTCCTGAAACTTTATATGAGTTTTGGTCGAATTTACCACCGGCGTGGAGAATAGTCATTACAACTTCAGCAGAAGAGACTCCTTCCTCAGGATGGATATCAACAGGAATACCACGGCCATCATCCTGTACGGAAACTGAACCGTCAGCATGAATAACCACGTCTATGTTGCTGCAGTATCCTGCTAATGCTTCATCTATTGCGTTATCAACAACTTCAAACACCATGTGATGCAAACCTGACCCGTCGTCAGTATCGCCAATGTACATGCCTGGGCGTTTGCGAACAGGATCCAACCCTTTAAGTACTTTGATGGAATCCCCATTATATTCTTTATCTTGTTCGCTCATAGTATAAAAATCTCATGCATTCCTGAATCTTCTAAGTTTCAGGAATAGGTTAAACACACTAAATAATCTGATGAATTATACCACACAATGTATTTTTTTTAAATTTTGCCTTGCAATGTCCCGATAAAAGTTTATTTTGAATATCCTTTTAAATTGTTTGAAATCATAGATGATTTTGCATATAAGATTAAAAATTAAATTGTAGAGGAACATCTTTAAGTTCGTTAATTACAGCAAAATGCTAATGTAGTATTTATGCAAATAAGGATGCATCATCTGAATTTTATCTTAGTACTTTTATATAAATTTGTTTTATTTATACTTAACAAAGATTCTATCCCGGTTCTTGATTTATAGTATTATATTTATGATGATGTTTTGCGCTTGGAGCTGGGAGTTTTTTTAATGAGTTATATTTATCCGGAATTTGCACCTCAAAAAGCGGTTTGTCATTGTTGAACAGCAGAAGGCTTTTGCGAGATTTATCATGGCTGTTTCTATGCATACTCCTGTATATGTTGCTGTTCCTGACGATGAATTTGAGAGAGCTAGATTTATTATACCTAAACATATAACACTTTATCCTGTGGCAAAAGATAACATTAAGGCAGGAGCATTGAGAGTGTATAGTTTGAATGATAGCAATAAATCAAAAATAGCTGTACCATATAATTCTCTTTATAAAAATGTTCTTGATGGTTTTATAAAATTTCAGCCAATGGAGTTTGTAGAATCCATTTTACCTGAGGGGCTTGTGATTGAAACCGACGGTAGCGGTTTATTTGCTGTTTTAGAAAGTAATCTGCAGTGTTTGGGGATTTCTTATGAAGAGTTCTGTTTAAAGCTTTCTTTAATTACAGAAATTAGACAGGTTTTTCTTGTAAAAGATGTCAATTATACGGTAAAGGTTGCTTCGATCAGGGAATTGATTCGCTTTGTGGCTCCTAACGTTATGATTGTTAACAATGTTCCGAAAAGTAGTAGTAATAAGTATTATGAACTGTTAAATCATGTGTATAACTTAACAGTTAATACAAAAAACACTATGGGGACAGAATTTAGTTTAATCACTTTGCCTATTGCTGATAACTCTGATATTTATCAGGACTGCCGTGTGCTACGTGGTTATCTTGATTTTATTATATCTAATCAGAATATAATAGTGCCTCTTATGAATTCAGAATTGGATAATTATGTTCTAATGAAACTACAACAGCAGATGTCCGTTTGGGGTATTGAAGTAAACGGAATAGAAGCGAGGGAAGTGATTAAAGATGGATGGAGTCTGTCGGATTTCATAATTCCCGTTTTTAAGTAATATTCTGTTTATAAGGTATACAAAATATTATTCAGGCCAAGTATCATCTTTTCGTTTTGTTAAATAAAACAGACGGGATAATTGATATGCAATTATCCCGTCAGGAATTGAAATGATAGTACCCAGTCAATAGTCCGACTAATCTTCTATCGGTCTGATCATCGTATGTAAAATATCTTCCACCTGTTTAGCAATTACAGGTGAAACAATCACAACCATCTGTGAAAAAGGTTTATCTTCCCATTCAATCTGATTGGTAATAGGATAGCATTCGCCTTTAACTCCATGAATTATGAACGGATAACCATCTCCAAAATCAAAGATACCTTTTAATCTGATAATTGCGTCACCGAACTGTGAGTTTAGAGCATCAAACGTATGAATTACAGTATATCTGTTTAAAGGTTTGTCGAAACTTAAGGATATGGTCTGGTAGTTGGAATGTGTTGGCAGAGCCTTGTTCATAACACCTGTTAATTTCACCGGAGCCATTCCTGAGGCAAGTTTATAATCACTTCTTTTTGAGTTTATCCAGTTCATTACGGTTTTGATATCTTTAGGAGTATTGAAGATATCAAAGGATGTAAAAGCATCCATTGGTGGATTATCAATTGAACTTAAATAAATATCTGCTGACTGGTTGAGGTCTTCTGCTGTTGCTTTTAAAGCCTCTATTTCATCTTCTGAAAGACGATCGGTTTTGCTGATAATAATCTTATCTGCCATGGCAATCTGCTTAACAGCTTCATAATTATGGGCCAGTTCCTCTTTTGCATTTACACCATCGACAACAGTTATTGTTCCGGCAAAACAATAGTTGATAAGTATTTCTTCATAATGAAATATGAGGTCAATTATAGGAGCAGGGTCAGCAATCCCCGTGGTTTCAATGATAACTCTGTTGAACTTGAATTCAGGGTTTTTGTCTGCTTCCTCGATAAGGTAATGTAAAACGTTTACAAGACCTTCCTTGACAGAGCAGCAGATACAACCAGAATCAAGAACAATAACAGGATTATCATTGGAGATGAGTTTATCATCAATAGGGATTTCGCCAACTTCATTTATAATAAGAACAGTTCCTTTCATTTCAGGACTGTTGACAACCTTGTTCAGCATGGTAGTTTTACCACTGCCTAAGAATCCGGTCAGTATCTGTAAAGGAATCTGATTAAAAATGTTACTCATTTTTTAATTCTCCAAATAGGTATTTATAATTTGGGAAGCCGTACGGATGTTATTTTGAATACCCTGCCAATCGTTGATTTCCTGCAAATTGAACGGCGAGATATGTGAAGTACAGCATGCCGCAACATTAGGTTCATTTATGTAAAAAGGGAGTTTTTCTATCGTTATTCCCCCGGATGGCATGAATCTTACGTCATATTTTTCTTGCAGCTGACGTAAAAATTCAATACCCCCACATTTTTCAGCCGGATAAAATTTTAACACAGAATATCCCATGGAAACGGCAGTATTTAATGTTTCAATAGAATTAATACAAGGAATGTATTGCTGGTTGTGGAGACAGCAAAACTCCAATAACTTATTGTCAAAAACAGGGGAAATAAGGATATCAAGTCCCATGAATCTTGCTTTATCTATATCATTGACTGATAGACACGTGCCTGCAAAAATATATATATCCGGATAATTCTTTTGTATATAACTGACAAGTTCTTTTGCATGAGATGAACAGATTCTAATTTCAACAGTTCTGAATCCGTATTGATAATAATTATCAACAAGTCTGCGGTAATCAAAATTGTCAATAATATCAATGATAGGAATTACCCTGCTAGCTGCTACTATTTTCAGTATGTTGTCTTCAAAACAGCCTTTACTTGTGTTCAACTTTAACATGTTGATTACTATTCACCGTCATTATCTTCGAAATCTTCACTTTCTTCATTTTCGTGGTAAAAATCCTCATCCTGATTTCTATAAGCATACTGATCGTCAAGAGGAACTCCATCTTGATCTACGGCAATTCCATCACTGTTAAAGATAGTATTACGATCCCATATGGCAAAATCATCGTCATTGAAGTTGCCGTCATTCACATAATTACCATCATCTTCTAGAAAATCATCATCAAAATCATCAGGTATCATATGTACTCCTTGTAATACAGCTTTATCAGGAATATAAAAATTGGGAAAACGAAAACCTATGATTTCATGGAGAAATCACGTGCCAAAAAATCTTTTATTGATTTAACTGCTTCATTTCTGAAATTATCTTCTTCGATTAAAATATCATGCAAACTGTTTTTTATAATGCTGTATTCAATTTGTTTATTACTGTTATTCAATAATTGTATGAATTTAAGTGCTTTATTTGAATTCACTATGTTATCGTTTTCCGCTATTAGGAAGAGTGCTGGCAGGTCGAGTTTATAATCTTTGCAATTCACTTGTTTTAAGCACTTTAATGCAGCTAGAAGCCAGTTTGTTGTTACTCCCCCGAGTCTAGTTTCAGGAAACTTTCTGTACAGGGAATAATAGACTTCATTACGGTTTCTATCATGGGTGTTAGCATTTATTCCTACAACTCTTTCCATAAAAACATCATGTGGATAAAAGAAAGAATTCTTTTCATGGTAAATAATATTTGTCAGTTTTTCTTTAAATTTGGCAATTAGCGCAATTAAGAAGTGAGGGACAGGTTGTTTTAAGCCAAGAAAAGGAGAAACAAAAATTACATTGTCTACCAGTTTTCTGACCGGATGCAACTGCATACTTCTTAAGACAACTAGACAGCCCATTGATACAGCTAAAACAGAACATGGAATTGAACTGTCAAGAGAACTAAGGACTTGCATGAAATCATCAGCATAAGTGTCAAAACTGTCGATATGACATTTTGCAGGAGGAGGCGTCAAGTGTTCATTGAATCCCTGTCCCCGGTGATCATAGACACAGATAAGGTAACCTAGAGCGTTCAGTTCTTCATACAATTCCAGATATTTGTACGGAAGCTCGTTTCTTCCAAGAACAATAAGTACCTGTCGTTTTGGCTGTATTGCCGGCGAAAAAAACATACCTCTAATCTGATACGAGTCAGGTGTGGTTATAGTAAAACCCTTAAGAAGATTTTTCTCAGCCATATAAATCTATCCTTTACGTCTGACAACCCTGTTAATATTATTCATTGATTTAATTTTACGAATAATATTGGCTAAGTGAAGCCGGTCCCTCACGGTAATTACCAGATTGAGAATATAAACCTGTCCTTCCTTTGTTTCTGAGCTTATTTGTGAGATATTGGCACCGCAAACAGAAATCGTATTGCTGATTTCACCAATCATTCCCTGTGTATTTATCATTTCAATTCTCAGCCCCGCTTCAAAAACTTCGTTGCAGGCATTATTCATATCCCAGCTTACCGGTAAGAACTGCTCATTAGGATTCGATGTTTTCAGGTTGGCACAGTTGCTGGTGTGAATAACCAGACCTTTTCCCGGATTTACGTGAGCTACGATTTGATCTCCAGGAATTGGATGACAACAGTTTGCAAATACGTAATTCAAACCTCCTGTTCCATTTATGGCTGACGGAGGCAGGGTTGCGTGCGGAATTTTTCCTGTAGGTGAATCCATTGAATCGTTATTTAAAAGCTTATTGGCCACAATCACAGTAAACAGATTACCAAGGGCTATATCCACATAAAGTTCGTTCAAAGAACTTCTGCCGAATTCCTTTAATACTTTATCAATCTGTTCCTGTGGGATATTTTCAATTCTGTGAGTTCCCAATGCATTACGCAGAAGTCTCTTGCCGAGTAACTGACACTCTTCTATCTTCAAACCTTTCAGATACTGTCTGATCTTGCTTCTTGCCCTGGATGTCACAACACTGTTCAGCCACATGGCGTTCGGTTGAGAAATAGGTGATGTCAGTATCTCTACACTTTGTCCTGAAGATAATGGTCTGTTAAGAGGAAAAGGATGATGATCTACACGGGCACCGATACAGTGCTGTCCGATATCACTGTGGACTGCATAAGCAAAGTCAACAGGGGTTGCCCCGTTTGGTAGTTCGTATATTTTTCCTTCAGGTGTAAATACATAGATTTCTTCTGGAAAAAAGTCAGTCTTTACACTTTCAATAAATTCAAAAGAGTTACTTGCGCTCTGTTGCAGTTCAAGGAGACTCTTTATCCATCTTTGGGCATGAATCTGTGCTGAAGAATCAACTATTTCTGAACCGTTGATTTTGTAGAACCAGTGAGCAGCCACGCCCTGATTTGCCATTTGATCCATATAATCTGTGCGGATTTGAATTTCGATAGGAATACCGTGAGGGCCGACTAAGGATGAATGAAGGGATTGATACCCGTTAATTTTTGGAATGGCTATATAATCTTTGAAACCACCAGGACGAGGCTTGAAGAGATTATGCATCTGGCCCAAAACTCTGTAACAGGTATCCACGTTATCCACAATTATCCTGAAACCGTAGACATCCATAACCTCATGAAACTGTACTTCCTTTTTTACCATCTTTAGGTAAATGGAATATAAATGTTTTTCTCTGCCTTGAATTCTGTATTTAATATCTGTTTTTTCGAGTCTACCATTGATATCAGCCATTAAAGATTTAATTATTTCTTTTCTGTTGTTTCTAGCTTTCTTCATGGCTTCTTTAAGAATTCTGTACCGCATAGGATACATGGCCTCAAAACCAAGTTCTTCTAATTCATTTTTAATACTGCTTATACCAAGTCTGTTGGCTATTGGGGCAAATATTTCTAAAGTTTCCTTGGCAATTCGTCTTCGTTTATCAGGCCTGAGAGCACCTATCGTTCTCATATTGTGAGTTCGGTCAGCGAGTTTTATTAAAATAACGCGGATATCACTTGTCATGGCCATGATCATTTTTCGGAAATTTGCAGCCTGAGCCTCTTTGTGATCATGAAACTGGAGTTTATCTAGTTTTGTTACCCCTAAAACTAGATGGGTTATAGTTTCTCCAAACAGACCTTTAAGTTGATCTGCGTTGATAGGGGTGTCTTCAACAACATCATGTAGCAAGGAAGCCATAATGGTTTCATGATCCAGCTTCATTTCAGCTAGAATTTGCGCAACGGCAACCGGGTGAGTTATGTATGGTTCTCCACTCGAACGAACCTGTCCTTCATGAGCGTTTCTAGCTGTTATATAAGCTTTTTCAATTCGCGCTATCTGTTCTGGAGGTAGGTATGTTTCCAGTGTTTTTTTTAAGTTATCAAAAAGATAGAGGACACCACTCATATTATTCTTCCTTTTACATATAGCGTCATTATAACACCAAAAGAATTAGATATTTGCTACCATAGTGGATATGTTCGTAAAACATAAAAAAGGAGAATACATACGTATTCTCCATAATTGATAAAACGTTGTTATTGTAGTGAAAAAATTAGTCAAAAAGGCTGGTATTATCCAAAGGAGGTACATCTCCTACATCAGCAAATTCGTCAGAATTCTTTAATCTGCCTTTCTGATCTTGTTTGTCCATGAACTCTTCAGAGATTAAACCTTCTTCGATTTCTCTCAGAGCGATTACTGTAGGTTTGTCATTTTCGATTTCCACCAAAGGATCGCAGCCATTAACCGAAATCTGACGGGCACGACGGGCAGCTGTCAAAACCAGATCAAATCTGTTGCCAACCTGTTCTACAGCATCTTCAACAGTAACACGAGCCATAAAATTCTCCTAAGCAATTTTTTGTGATAATTCTATCACGCATAACAAAAAACGGCAATAAATTACTCTTGGGAATAGCTTCTATTCTTTCTGATAATTTTCTAGAAGATTATTAAGACACTGTGAAAAATTTTCTTTCACAACATTAACTTTGCATCTGTTAGCACTGATGATTGACCACAGGCTGTTAAGTGTTGTATCAAAGTCGTCATTGATCAAGCAGTAGTCATATTCATCATAATGGGAAATCTCTCTCTGAGCCTTGCTCATTCTCTTATTTATAGTTTCTTCAGAATCCTGACCTCTGTTAATCAGTCTTTTGCGTAATTCTTCAAGACTAGGTGGAAGAATAAAAATACTTTGGGTATCAGGCTCCATATCCCTGAGTTGTCTTGCTCCCTGCCAGTCAATATCTAAAAAAACATCCTTTCCGTTATTAAGTGCCTGTTGAACAAGTTCTCTTGATGTGCCATAGTACTTATCGAATACATTGGCCCATTCATAAAAAGCATTGCGTTCAATAAGTGCTTTGAATTCATCAACTGTTACAAAATGATAATGAACATGGTTAACTTCCCCAGGCCTAGGATTTCTGGTTGTATGAGAGACGGAAAGATACATGGAATCATTTTGGTTAAATTTTTCAAACAAAGCTTTAAGCAGGCTTGATTTTCCGGCACCGCTAGGTGAGGAGATTATATAAAGAGTTCCTTTCATTTTTACAGTCCTTTGCTCCATGCTTCTTCATCAATATCTAGAATGTCGTCATCATCTTTATCTTCTGAGGATGATATATCACTGATTTCGGTTGTATCTTGAAATTCGCTGTAGAATTTACTTAGAATTTCTCTTGTTTCCTGTACACCCTGTCTGTTAAGAGATGAAAAAGCAACAAGTTCATATGAACAGCCAAATTCGATAAGCTGACGTTTTACGTCATTTATTGCGTTTTTACGGGCATTGTTGGCCAGCTTATCGCTTTTGGTTAATAAGATAAGAACCTCAAGATTGGCCATGGCCGCCCATGTAATGATCTGTCTATCAAGATCCTTAAGAGGGTGTCTTATATCCATAAGGACTACAACAGCCTTTAAAGAGTTCCTTTTTTGCAGGTACTCTGTCAGAGAGCGTTGCCACTTTTTTTTGACAGCAAGAGGTACTTCCGCAAAACCATAACCTGGTAAATCGACAATTCTTTTATTCGGTTCAATTTCAAACAGATTAATAAGTTGGGTTCTGCCGGGGGTTTTACTGGTTTTAGCTAGATTCTTTTGGTTGGTTATACAATTCAAGGCTGATGATTTACCTGCATTTGATCTGCCGACAAATGCTATTTCGATGCCTGTATCTGCCGGAAGTTTGCTGATATCAGGTGCACTGGTAACAAAATGTGTCTTCTGAAAATTAATCACGTATATTTCCGTTGTTTTATAAATGAAATATTGCTAATACAAGTGGTATAACAATCTATAGTCTACCGTAATTTAATCTTTGGGACGGTATTTAAGCATCTCGTATGTGAACAGCCCCTGATAAGGGATCATCAATGATACCCCGCCAATCACGAAAAAAGGCATGTATATAGGATCAAATGAAGGGAATTCGAAAAAATGATGGCAGATGCCTACAAGTAACATCAGAATTCCGACAGCGTACAATACTTTTGTCCATAATGGTGCGGTAACTATAATTTTCACAATAATAATCCATTGTTAATCAATCCATGGCTGTATTTTACAATAAATCTTTTATTTTTCTCAATTCAGAGTGTTTAAAAAATTGAAAATAAAGAAATGGCCATAGTAAACAAAGGCGGAGTAATTTGACAGGTAAAGTTAAATGTCAAATTACTCCGCAGTAGTATTGCAGTTTGTTATAACTACCATGAAAAACTATTCAAAATTAAGTTCTTTTAGTTTTCTGGTGAGTGTATTCCTTCCCCAGCCAAGCAGTCTGGCCGCTTCCTGTTTATGATCATGAGTGTATTTAAGAGCTGTTTCTATAAGAGACCTTTCAAATTCAGGAAGCGCTTCAGATAAAACATCAGTGCATCCTTCGTGAAGTCTCTGGTTTACCCAGTCTCTCAGTAAGTTCTGCCAGGAGAGATCAATAGGCAGTTTACCGGGCTGATTAGATCCTGATCTGTTTTCTGTCTGTTCACTGCTTTCTGTCGATAATTTTGTCTGATTATTATTTTTCAGCAGTTCTGGAGGTAGATCATTTATGGATATAACCTGACCTGATGCCATAACAGTAAGCCAGCGACATACATTTTCCAACTGACGGACATTGCCCGGCCATGGCAGTGTGCATAGATACTGCTCAGCTTCAGGACTGAGTATTTTGGTTTCAATGTTAAGTTCCTTCGCTGATGTATTCAGAAATCTTTTGGTTAATTTGGGAATATCTGAACTGCGATCCTTGAGAGGAGGTATATGGATTCTGATGACGTTGAGTCGATAGAAGAGATCTTCTCTGAATTTTCCGTCAGCAACCATTTTTTCCAAATTCTGGTTGGTTGCTGCAATGATTCTGACATCAACAGAGATGGATTTATGTCCGCCTATTCTGTAAAATTCGCCGTTTGCTAGAACCCTTAACAATCTGGTTTGAGCTTCAAGGGGCATATCTCCTATTTCGTCAAGGAAAAGAGTACCTCCGTTGGCCTGTTCGAATCTGCCTGCGCTGGTGGCATTAGCACCTGTAAAGGCTCCTTTTTCATGTCCGAATAATTCAGATTCGATTAGTTCTTTAGGAATTGCAGCCATGTTCAGCGCGATAAAAGGTTTATTCGCCCTGATACTGTGCTTATGGAGTGCGTGTGCCACCAGTTCCTTTCCTGTTCCTGATTGTCCGTTGATAAGAACGCTTATGGATGAACGCGATAAACGGCCGATAGCTCTGAATACTTCCTGCATAGCAGGGGATTCACCGATAATATCAGTTTCGATGTTTTCCTGATAATCGTTTCCTGATGGAATTTTTTCTTTCAGACTAGCTTCTGCTTTTTTTATGACAGCTATGACTTCGTCAAGATCAAATGGTTTAGGGAGGTATTCAAATGAACCGCTCTGATAGGAGTTCACAGCGCTTTTCAGATCACTGTGTGCTGTAGTAATGATTACCGGAATATCTGGATTTTTTTCATGAACTTTTTTTAACATATCGAGACCGTTAATACCGGGCATTCTGATATCGGATATGATTATTTCCGGTTCAGCAGTTTTAAATGCTTCAAGCATGTCATTGCCGTTTTCAAAACATCTGCATTTAAACCCCTCCTGAGATATGGTTCTTTCCAGCACAAATCGGATAGAACTGTCGTCGTCTACAATCCATACATTCTTACTCATTTGCAATTACTCCTTAATAGGTAAGTAGACAGTAAATTCCGTATATCCTGTCCAACTGTTGCATTCAATTTTGCCGTTGTGTTGATTTATGATGTTCTGGGCAATTGCCAGACCGAGACCAACTCCTCCTTTTCTTCTAGTTACGAGAGGATAGAATATTTTGTCTTTAATATCGTTCGGTATACCAGGACCGTTATCAGAAATTTGAATCACAAGTGCCAGTCTGACAACATTTTCGTATATATTTACCCGGTACGCGGTGCGGGTTTTTAATGTAATGACTCCGGCAGGATTATTCTGCTCCTTTAGAGCAAGAATTGCGTTGCAAACAATGTTAAGTATAGTTTGCTCAATCTGTTCCGGATCTACAAAGACTTCAGGAATTGAAGGATCGTAGTCTCGCACTATCTTGATATTTTCCGGTATATCAACTGATACTAGTTTGCGGACTTTTTCAAGTATAATGTGGATGTTTGTCATTACGTGAGGAGATGCTTTTTGCGGACCTAATAGCCGGTTAACAAGATTTTTCAGTCTGTCAGCCTGTTCGATAATAATTGAAGTGTATTCTTTTACTTCTTCCTTATCTTTAAACTGTCTCTCCAGTAACTGTGCCGCTCCTCTTAATCCTCCTAGAGGGTTTTTAACTTCGTGTGCTAAATCGCGAATAAGTTCTCTGGCAGCCTCCTGTTGATTATACTGGGCAATATCATTATTCATGCGTTGCTGAATAGCTATTTTTCTAAATTCAAGCAGTATGTCGCAGTTGAAATTCTGATCTGATACGGGAGTGACGGTTACTTCAACGATAATAGGAACAGCCTCAATGACAAAAGTCACTTCATAGTCTGTATAGCTTAAATCTTTTGAATGACAAGAATGTAATCTATCGAAATCAAAATTTGTGTAGTCAAAGATTTTATCGAATTTTTTTCCTAAAAATTTCTTATGGCTCATTCTGAATATTTGTTCAGTGGCATTATTTGCATACTTAACTATGAAATTATGATCCAGCATAATTACAGCTGTATACATATTGTCCAAAGCGCATAAAGCGATAGATTTTTCCGAATCAATCATTTTAAAGTATCTTTAAATAAAAAAAGCACCATAATAAAGCATACCGCTTAATTATGGTGCTTCACAAATATAAAACTATTAGTGGACATTGTTAATGGAAACACGCAAAACGGTAACATTTACAGGATTAGATGCAATAATTTTGCCATCTTGCGTTTGTAACTTGGTAATTATTGTGTGTTCTCCTCGACTCACACCCGGAACTTCCACTCTAGTGGTATTGTTAGCTGATGCGTATAATGAGCCGTCAATAAATACTCTCATGGTAAAGTTTCCCTGAGGTTTTGGGTTTACTGAGGATACTACATAAATAGTTCCGTTGTTTGCTCGAATTTCATCACCATTACTTGGTGATGAAATTGATACCTGATAATTCAGATTCTGGTTACCGAAATTAGCTCGGATATTTTGTCTTTTTGGTGTATAGCTACTTGAGTTTACAGTATTAACGGTTCCGACTTTTGGGGTTTGGATGTTAATTGTTTCAGCACCATGGTTTTTGACACTGCGTGACGCATCGTCATAATGAGTTACACCATTTTCATCAACCCATTTGTACACATCTTCAGCCTGAACATTGCCAAAACAAAATGTCAGGCAACTGATCAATAGTATGTTTGTTAGCTTCATATTTATAACGTCCTCTGTCGTGGGATATTCCTTGTTTAAATCTAGCACGTGAGTGATAATTATGCAAAAAAAAAGAGTCGCTAGTGACTCTTTTTTGTAACAATATCATGAAACAGGCCGACTATTATTTTTTCTGTGAAAATATCAGTCGGCAACTATTATTAGTTGATAAAAAACCGAATTAGAGAGAGTAATAAAGTTCGAATTCGGCAGGGTGTGGAATCATGTGAAGCTTGTTAACATCTTCATTCTTGAGGTCAATGTAGGCATTGATAAATTCTTCAGAGAATACACCGCCCTTGGTTAAGAATTCATGATCTGCAGCAAGATTTGCCAAAGCTTCATCTAATGAGCCGCAAACCTGAGGAATCATTGCTTCTTCTTCAGGTGGTAAGTCATAAAGGTTCTTATCCATTGCTTCACCCGGATCGATGTGATTGATGATACCGTCGATACCAGCCATCAGCATCGCAGCAAAAGCGAGGTATGGGTTGGCTGTACAATCTGGGAAACGTACTTCTATTCTTACTGCCTTTGGACTAGATACGCAAGGGATACGGATTGAGGCAGAACGATTACGTGCTGAGTAAGCTAACATTACCGGAGCTTCAAATCCCGGTACAAGTCTCTTGTATGAATTGGTTGAAGGGTTTGTGAAAGCATTTAAAGCCTTAGCGTGCTTTTTGATACCACCGATGTACCAAAGTGCTGTCTGGGAGAGACCGCCATACAGGTCGCCAGCAAAGAGGTTAACCATCTTGCCGTTTTCATATTTACCTATTGACTGATGAACATGCATTCCTGAGCCATTATCTCCGGCAATTGGCTTAGGCATAAATGTAGCTGTCTTTCCAAATTCGTTAGCAACATTCCATACTACGTACTTTTCAATGATCACTTCGTCTGCTTTCTTAGTGAGAGTGTTGAATACTGTAGCAATTTCGTTCTGGCCACATGTTGCAACTTCGTGGTGGTGAGCTTCAATCTTTAAACCAAGGTCTTCTAAAGTCTGGCACATTGCAGATCTGATATCCTGTGATGAATCAACAGGAGGAACTGGGAAATAACCACCTTTAACTGCTGGACGGTGGCCTTTGTTACCGCCGTCATATTCAGTTCCTGAGTTCCAAGCAGCTTCTGGGTCATCTATAGAAACCATACAGCCACTCATGTCTGTTTTGAAGCGGATGTCGTCGAAAATAAAGAACTCTGGTTCTGGTCCGAATAAGGCGTAATCAGCAATTCCAGATGACTTTAAGTAGTCTTCTGCTCTCTTTGCGATTGATCTTGGATCTCTGTCATATCCCTGCATAGTAGTAGGTTCAAGAATATCACAGCGGATAAACATGGTCTTATCAGCGTAGAATGGATCAATTAAAGCTGTATCAGCATCAGGCATAAGAATCATATCAGATTCATTAATGCCTTTCCAACCGGCAATTGAAGAACCGTCGAACATTTTTCCATCAGTAAAGAAATCTTCATCAACGCATGATGATGGAATAGAAATATGGTGTTCTTTACCCTTAGTATCAGTGAAACGCAAGTCAACAAACTTGACGTCTTCTTCCTTGATTGTATTTAATACGTCAGCTACTGCCATTGAAAAAAACCTCCGAAAAAAAAGGAAAAGTATATTTAAAATAAGTTCATAAATACAAATGCGAGAAGTGTGCCAAATTTCACATTTGTCTGTAATTATGTGTTTTATTACACTTTATTCCACTTAAATAGCATTCTGTCCGTATTATGAACCAAAATAATGCGCTCAATAAGTGCGAATGTATTATGATGGAGCAATTTTAAACTTTAATACGAATTAAGGCAAATAGCTGAAAGGTAATTTTTATCAATAATGTGTCGTACATATGAGTAATATAATCAATAAAAATTATAAAAAAACAAGGATTGTATTATTCATTTATAACAATTAAATAAAACCTTCTTGTGTTAAAGAATGAATACATCATTTTTTTTCAGTATATACCTGTTGTTCTGCCACCTGTTTTTTTTTCTTTTATAATTTTGTTTGCAAACACGTATGCTAAAAAAATATAATTACACAGTTTTTATTTTTAAATTTTTTATTAAATTTTGATTGTTTGCGTTAATTTTAATAGCTGACAATTCATAGAGGATATTGTACCGAGGTTCTTATGTTGGAAATCTATAATTCACTTTCCCATAAAAAAGAAAAGTTTGAGCCTATACGCCCGAACAAAATTGGCATGTACGTATGTGGTGTGACAGTTTATGATCTTTGTCATATTGGACATGGCAGAACCTTTGTATGTTTCGATACAATAGTAAGATACCTCAGATATATCGGTTATGATGTTACATACGTAAGAAACATTACTGATGTGGACGATAAAATTATTAAAAGGGCTCAGGAAAACGGAGAAAGCTGTGAAAGTCTCACTACACGTTTGATTGAAGAAATGTATAAGGATTTTGGAGCTCTGAATATACTTAGACCTGATATTGAACCAAAGGCGACACATCATATTAACGACATTATTAATATGGTATCAAAGTTGATTGATAATGGTAACGCCTATGTTGCATCAAATGGTGATGTTATGTTTTCAATTGACTCTTTCCATGATTATGGAAAATTGTCCGGTCAGAATCTTGATGAACTTCAAGCTGGTATCAGAGTAAGTGTTGAGAATTCAAAAAAGAATCCTTATGATTTTGTGTTGTGGAAAATGTCTAAGCCTGGTGAACCAATGTGGGATTCTCCATGGGGGAAAGGTCGTCCGGGGTGGCATATTGAATGCTCGGCCATGAACTCAAAATATCTCGGTAATGTATTTGATATTCATGGTGGTGGTTCAGACTTAATTTTCCCTCATCATGAAAACGAAATAGCGCAGAGTTGCTGTGCTCATCATACAGAATATGTGAAATATTGGATGCATTCAGGTATGATGATGATAAATAAGGAAAAGATGTCCAAGTCTTTAGGAAATTTCTTTACAATTAGAGAATTGCTGGATAAATATGATGGTGAAGTGCTGCGTTATTTTCTTCTCAGTGCACAGTACAGAAGTCAGTTGAATTATTCTATTGATAATTTGGAACAGTCCAAATCAGCTTTATCTAGATTATACACATCATTAAGAAATCTTGAATTAGGTGAACCATTGACAGAATCAGTTTATATAGACAGATTTAAGTCAGCTATGGATGATGATTTCAATACTCCGTTGGCATATTCTGTTCTTTTTGATATGGCAAAGGAAATCAATAATCTTAAGTCAAATGATCCTGTTCAAGCAGGAAGACTTGGTGCACTGATGAAACAGCTAGCCGGAGTTCTGGGTTTATTATCAAGAGAACCTGAAGATTTCTTCAAGGGCTGTGCTGATGGCGATGATACAAGTGTAGAAGAGATAGAAGCTATAATTAAAGAAAGAAATGATGCTAGAAAGGCAAAAAACTGGGCTGTAGCAGATGCGGCAAGAAAGAAACTTTCTGATATGGGCATAATTATCGAAGATTCTGCAAACGGTACAACCTGGAGAAAGATTTAGTTAACTATCACAGGCAATAAAAAAGGTTGGGGTTCCCAACCTTTTTTGTTAGTTCTATGAATAAAAATATCTTTGTCAGCTAGTTGTTCATAATTATGATCAAATACTTGGTAATTATGCTCTTTTTGAAATATTATTCTATGTTCTGAACCTGTTCCCTCATCTGTTCGATCTGAACTTTAAGTTCAATAGCACTGGCGGTTATTTCGGTGTTAATAGACTTTGACGCGATGGTGTTTGTTTCTCTGTTGAACTCCTGCATTAGAAAATCAAGTCTTTTGCCACAGACTCCACCTTTATCAAGAATATGATAGGCTTGTGCTATATGAGAGGTTAATCGGTTAAGTTCTTCGGCAATATCCATTCGCTGGCAGAGAAGTATTACTTCCTGTTCGAGCAGACTGGCATCTACCTTTACTTGATGCTGTGAAATGAAATTTTGAACTTTTTGCTTTTGCCATTCAACGATTTCAGGCATGTTTTGTTCAATTGTTTTTCTGTATTTTTCAATTTCATCAAGGTGCTTTCTCAGGAACACTTCAATTTTACTGCCTTCCTGTTCTCTTGATTCGTTTAATCTTTCCATACAGGTTTTTACAGAATTTTTAATAATATTCTGCAAATCTGAAGATGCTGATTCCGAAATTATCACCTGAGGAAATAAAAGAATATCTCCGGCATCGAATACTGTTTTTGCGTCAGGATCAAGAGCTGCGTAACTTTGATTTATGGTTTTGGCGTGATTAATAAGAGCTTTAACAAGACTTTCATTGAATTTAATATTATTTTCAGGATGGATATCCTGAATGGAAATATTAATTTCAAATTTTCCTCTGTCGAAATAATCTCTAAAGCTGTTTCTTATTTCTATTTCATACATTTTAATTTGTTCAGGTATTTTGACACTCACTTCCAAGTATCTTGAATTAACCGATTTAATCGATGTTTCAATAATGTAATCGTTATTTTGGAAGGTGAGAGATGCAAAACCTGTCATGCTTCGTATCATCTTAATCCCTTATGTAAAAACTAATCCTGTATGATATTATACATTCATTTTGTTACGTTATTGCAATTGATGTTACAGGAAGTATAGGTATATGAGAGATATTACAGATGATTTGAAATGCCTTCATGCTGTTTTTTAAAGGGGGGAAAGTTATTTTTAATTGTGTCTCAGTACTTATAAATTATTGATGGAATGGCAATTTGGTATAGAATTAGTATAGATGAAACGTATCTTTTTGATAAGGTTTTTACTATCTATGGTTTATTTTATGCTAATTGATTTAGAATATTCTGTATTTAACTTGAGATAGCAAAAACCGGTGTAGGTGAAGGTTTTATTAGCGTTTGAACTCTTTATTCATGGGGATGGGTATGAAGGATTACAAAAAAAAGTTCATTGAGTTAGCTCTTAAGAGAAATGTTTTGCGTTTTGGCAGTTTTACATTGAAGTCCGGAAGAATAAGTCCTTATTTTTTTAACGCAGGTTTATTCTGTACAGGCTCTGATTTAAAATTGCTCGGTGAATATTATGCAGAGGCACTGCATGACAGCGGTGTAGGTTTTGACGTTCTGTTTGGACCTGCATATAAGGGGATACCAATTGTAGCTGCAACTTCCATTGCCTACGCTGCTAAATACGGCGAAGATACTCCTTGGGTCTTTAATAGAAAAGAAAAAAAGGATCATGGCGAAGGTGGTAATCTTGTCGGTTCTCCTTTATCAGGAAGAATTGTTCTTCTTGACGATGTAATTACAGCAGGAACAGCAATTAGAGAGTCTATGGAAATCATTTCAGCTCAGCAGGATGCTTCATTGGCCGGTGTTCTTATTGCTCTCGACAGACAAGAGAAAGGGAAGGGCGAACTTAGTGCTATTCAGGAAGTTGAGCGTGATTATAATACTAGAGTGCTGTCAATTATTACACTTAATGATTTAATCAGCTATATTTCTACAGATAGCAACTTACAGCAGTACCTTCCTTCTGTTGAAGAATATCGCCGTACTTATGGAATTTAAATAACATTCGGACAGTAAAATGAAAAAAAAGAGGGAATGAAAAAACTCCCTCTTTTTACTATAAAATTTATACTTTATTATTTTGCGTTGACCACAGTAACAGTCTGGAATGGTATGCCGATATTGGCAGCATTGAAAGCATTGTATACCTTTTCGTTGCATTCAAAAAAAGTATTCCAGTAGTCAGCGTTTTTAACCCAAACGCGACAGGTAAAATCAATAGACGAAGTATTAAGTGCACCAACTACTACTGTGATGCCTTTATCTTTGATAACGCGGGGATCTTCATTGAATATCTTCACAAGGGTTTCCTTTACCTTCTTAAGATCTGAACCATATTCAACTCCAAATACAAAGTCAACTCTTCTGAATTCCATTCTGGAGAAATTAGTTATGTTGCCTGAACTTACAGAACTATTAGGAATAATAATCATCTTATTATCAACTGTAACAAGAGTTGTAGTGAATATTGTTATTTCTTCAACTACACCCTGCTTTCCTGATACCTCAACTAATTCGCCAATCTTTATTGGTCTGAATATAAGCATGAGGACACCTGCTGCAAAATTTGAGAGAGAGCCTTGCAGAGACATTGCTACGGCGAATGATGCAGCACCGATTATTGCTACAAATGATGCTGTTTGAACCCCGACTTTTTCTAATGCTGCGGCTACAGCAAAAGCCAGAATGAAATATTTGAAAATATTTGAAATGAATCTTGAGATTGTTGTTTCTACTTTCGCTTTACTCATTATTGTAAGTGAAAGAAATGCAATAAACTTTGCCAGCAACCATCCAAGAACCAGAATTAAAATTGCAAACACTAAATCCATACATACAGAGATAATTACTTCCTGATGCTGCTGAATGTATCCTACCGGATCACTCCATAACTGACTAGGTATAGTAATTGTGGAGTTTTGAGTTGTTGTTTCTACTGTTTCAGACATAGACAAAACCTTATTTCATAATTATTTTTGATGAATAATAATACGCATGCCATCATGCAATAATGACATGCTCAAGTGATACGATTATAACTTATCAGCTTAAATTATAATTTTTTTGATTTAATTGTTTCAGGTATTCTATGCAGAATATCAAAATGTCATGTCCCAGTTCTGTTTTTAAACGGTTACTGAATTGTTTTGGAGGAAGTTCTTTACTGAATATGGTAACTGCGTTGTTGTCGCTGTTGAAGCCTATGTCAGTATCAGAAACATCATTGGCTACAATTATGTCGGCATTTTTTTTGCGGAGTTTTTTTGTGGCGTACTCTTCAAGATTTTCCGTTTCTGCTGCAAATCCAACAACCAGCATAGGTCTATCTTCGCTATGAGCAATTGTGGATAAAATGTCAGTATTCTTGATAAGTCTGAGCGTCAGTTCGTCTGAGTTGTCCTCCTTTTTTATTTTTTGTTTTTTAGGTTCTTCTACGGTATAGTCTGAGACTGCGGCACATGATATGAAGATATCGGTTCCTGTAACTCGGCTGCGAACAGCCTCCAGCATCTGTTTTGCAGTTTTGACGGATATAACCTCTATCTTATCCGGTCTAGCAATGTGGACTGGTCCGCTTATTATGGTCACATCAGCACCGAATTCATAAGCTGCTTTGGCCAATGCATACCCCATTTTTCCGGAACTGTGATTTGATATGTATCGTACAGGGTCGATAGGCTCTACTGTAGGACCAGCTGTAATTATTACTTTTTTTCCTTTTAAAGGCTTATCATTGAAGAATTTGTCTAGAAAGTCGGCAATATAATGAGGTTCTGCCATTCTCCCTTCACCTTCTCCTCCGCATGCCTGAAAACCGCAACCAGGGTTAATCACATGAAAACCATAATTTCTTAGACTTTGGATGTTGTTTTGAGTAATCTGATTCTTCCACATTATTTCATTCATGGCAGGAGCTAGAAAAACAGGGGCAGTTGTTGCTAGAACAATTCCAGTGAGTAGATTGTCTGCCATACCCATATTTATTTTGGAAATAGTGTTGGCTGTGGCCGGTGCTATTATAACAGCATCAGCTTTACGGGCTTTCTCAATGTGTTCAATACCGGATTCACTCTTTGGATCAAGTATTTCTGAAAGCACCGGGTGACCGCTCAGTGCCTGAAGAGTAAGTTCAGTAATAAATGATTTAGCGGATTCGGTCATCACTACCTGTACATCAGCCCCTTGTTTTTTTAATTCTCTGACCAAATAAGCGCTTTTGTATGCGGCAATACCGCCAGTAACACCTATTATTATGTATTTTTTTTCTAAACTCATGACAACCTCCAGAGTACCTAAATTCTTTTGTTACCGGTAATTGTTAAAATGCTATATTCGGGGATTAGTACATCCTTTTTAGAATGGAGAGTTATAATATGGGAATTTTGACTATTTTTATATTAAAATGCAACCATATTACGTTATTAAACTGAGGATTTCAGTTATCAGAACACTTTAAAGACTTTATCTAAAAGTGGAAATAGTAGACGTTTGTTTTATTTGCAGTTAATGAGTATTCTTATATATTGCTGGCTTTTTATAAATATACAAAAGTAAAAACAAGACGAGTTTTAAATCATCCGAGAAGCAACAGGTGCTTGAGAAAAAAAACTTTTATTAATGTTCAATTGTTGTTTACTTTATGATAAAATACCGCAGTTTTTATGCAAATTGCTACGTATGCGTATATATACAGAAGATAAATAAGAAACGATTCATGATTTGCAGAAGATGACAAGTAAGGCTTATAGTCTTGCTTATTTTTTGTGTTTTTTTAATATATGTTGCAATTTTTGAATAAATATTGTATAAAGACGCAAAATTAAATTTGAATGCACACCTTGAAGTTCTCTTCTAGGTTGTTAAAGTAAGTTATATTTTAAAATTTGGAGTGACGGACAATGTCAAGAGTATGCCAGGTTACGGGTAAGCGTCCAGCAGTGGGTAATAATCGTTCACACGCTAAGAATGCTACTCGTCGTCGTTTCCTCCCAAATCTTCAGACACATAAGTTTTGGGTTGAATCAGAAAATAGATTTGTTAGATTACGTTTAACTACTAAGGCTATGCGTACCATTGATAAGAATGGTATTGATCAGGTTTTAGCAGAATTACGTGCTAATGGTGAAGCTGTATAATAGAGGAGTATTAAGATGGCTGCTAAGGGCGGACGCGAAAAGATTCGTTTAAATTCAACTGCCGGTACTGGTCATTTCTATACCACTACCAAGAATAAGCGTACTATGCCGGAAAAGATGGAAATTAAGAAGTTTGATCCGGTTGTTCGTAAGCATGTTGTTTACAAAGAAGGCAAGATTAAGTAAATTTCATTTTTTTTAATTACTATGCTAAGTTAAAACCCGGGGTCTTCTCGGGTTTTTTTGTGGATGAAAAAATGCCAGAATTACCTGAAGTAGAAGTAACGTTAAGGGGAATTGCCGGGGTACTGGAAGATGCGGTTATTTCCAGAGTCAAGGTCAATAATTTTTTTCTTCGTGAAAAGATTAATGAAGAGGTGGTAAAACTATCCGATCTTAAAGTTAAATCATTAAGTAGAAGGGCAAAGTATATTATTATTGAAACAGATAAAGGCTGTCTTTTAATTCATCTTGGGATGACGGGCCATTTACTTGTTTGTGACAGTGCCTCTGATCTTAAGAAGCATGATCATGTTGAAATCATACTGAGTAATCATAAGGAAATAAGGTTCAATGACCAAAGAAGATTTGGACTTTTTTTATGGTTTGAGAATATGGAACAACTTCAAAAATCAAGATACATTGCGTCTCTTGGACCAGAGCCGCTAGAGTCGTCATTCACAGCTTCTGTGCTTTACAATGAACTTCAAAATCATAAGAAAAAACCAATTAAACAGGCTTTGATGGATAATGCAATTGTTGTTGGTATAGGCAATATATATGCGAGTGAAGTGTTGTTTAGCTGTGGCATTCACCCGAAATCACTTTGTGGCAACATTCCCATTGAAAAATGTGAGCAGATAGTAAGGGTTATTAAAGAAACACTTCTTACATCTATATCAAGAGGAGGAACTACTATAAGGGATTTTAGCGGGGCTGATGGTAAATTAGGGTATTTTGTGCAGAATCTTCATGTGTATGGCAAAGAAGGTGAACCATGTCCTGTCTGTCACAAGAAAATAGACAGTTTGAAAATGGGGGGAAGAAGCACATTTTTCTGTCCTTCATGTCAGAAAATATTATAATGCCCTGTATATTTAAAGTCTGTTCTTATTACAGGGCTTAAAGAATACGAATGAAGTAAAATGTCTTCCATTCGTTGTAATTTACTGTTGTTTTATATATTCAACGATTTCATCCGGTACATATCTTGAGATATCCCCTCCATGCTTGTGTATTTCTCGAATCAGGCTTGAGGAAATGTAGGAATATTCATGTGATGTCGGAAGCATGATTATTTCTAGATCAGGTAAAAAGTCCCGATACATACCGGTAAGCTCAAGTTCATATTCACAGTCAAGAGTGTTTCTTACTCCTCTTACTAAATACAGAGCTTTTTTATCTTTGAGTAAATCAACCAGTAATCCTGAAAAACCGATAATTTCGATGTTTTCATCATTGCCTACACATTTTTTTACCATTTCAACCCTTTGCTCAAGAGAAAAATATGTGTGTTTGGAGGGACTGGCGCAAATGGCAATAGTTACATTGTTAAAAATTTTCTGTGCCCTTTTTAAAATATCGAGATGTCCTTTAGTGAAAGGATCAAAAGTTCCTGGAAAAACTGCTGTCACAAAAAGCTCCTGAATTACAGATGGAAATCGCAAATGATTTTATCTACTGATTTTTTTACCATTTCAGATGTGATATTAAGCATAGCTCTCTTGTTTTTTACTCTGGTTCTCCATTTGAGGTTTTCTGTATGGCCATGTTCCTTCTTTATTTCTTCGTCATAGATGGAAACAACATAATTCATAAACCTTGATGGTCCGACACGCAATGGATTGTGATGAGCATAAATTCCAATGACGGGAACATTTAGAGCATTGGCCATGTGGACAGCAGATGAGTCCGGGGATATTACAAGTCCTGCACGGGAAATAATAGCTAGCATTTCCCTGAGAGAGGTCTTTCCGGTAAGGTTGATAATACTGTGACTGACGTTGTGTAATTCATCAACTATTTGCTGATTAAAAGCTTTTTCTTTAGCTGATTTGCTTCCGCAGATTACTACTTTAAATCCTTTGGATACCATGTATCTGCATATTTCTATATAACCGAAAGCAGTCCAGTTCTTGTAATCTTTTGAACTGCATGGAGAGATAATCACAGTTTTCTTATTGATACTGTTTTCTTCTGCCAGTTTGAATTCATTAGGTTGTAGATTAAAATCCCATACGGGATCCTCGTATCTACATCCGATTTGCTTAGCAAAGGCCATGAATCCATCCAGTACATGTATTGATTCTGGAGATGGAACCTTGTTGTTTGTGAATAGTTGTTGCATATCCATGGCTCTTTTTTCGTCAAAACCGTACTTTACGGGGGAGTGTACTAAAAGGGAAATGATACTTGCTTTAAGGGAACTCTGCATATCTAAAAGACAGTCAAAACGTTCATTTTTGAGAACTGATTTGAGTCGGAGTATTTCCTTTATTCCTCCTTTTTTATCATAAGGAATAAAATTGATGCCTGGAATGTTAGTCATTAAGTTATGTTCCAGTTTTCCAATAATCCAGGTTATCTGTGAGTCAGGTTTCTGTTTTTTTATGAGTTGAACAACTGCAAGTGCACTGATGCAGTCTCCTATTGATGATAAACGAAGACAACATATTTTTTGTGGGGCTGAACTCTGATCCATTTGTAACAATTCCGTTTTAAATTCTAATACTTCGATTATAGAACAGTTTTGTATGTTATGTTATACGTAAGGTGGATTTTTTAGATGTTGTTATTTAAAGAACAGTTTATTTAGATAAGACAATGAATAATTATTCTTAAATATTTAAAGAGAAAAATCAAAATGACAGGAGCACAATACAAACTTTTTTATAAGTGATTTATAACATGAGACGTGTTTTCAGTATTAGATATTACTTGCAAATTGGATATAAGGTAACGAAGTAATTTTGCGATAAATACAAATCGATTGCTATAATTAAACTATAGATGCCTGTGTATTTAACTATTTAAGGGATTTCTGCGATCGAATCGTGTTATATTGTTTCTGACAGTAAGGGTATGGTTGTATTTTGTAATGAGGTTTGGTATGGCTTCAGTTAAAGATAAATTTATTGTAAATGGAGATAATTCTTGCTACTTGGTCAATCCGGAATTTATCTCAGAAGGGGTTACCGCTAAAGAACTTGACGACTATTTTGATATTGACGATTATAAAAAAAGCGCTAGGGTGATCGACGTTCATCACGGAAGAGGTGCTACTTACTTGGTTCAGGATAAGTATAAACGTCGTATAGTTATAAGGCATTATTATCGCGGTGGATTTATAGGCAGAATTTTAGAAGATAAGTTTCTTAAATTTTTTAAAAGTTCAAGAAGATCATTTAATGAATTTGAACTTCTTATAACCATGAAAAAAATGGGATTATCTATACCAAAACCTATTGTGGCGAGAATGGAAAAAAATTTTCTCTTTGTGAGAAATGACATTATTATGCTTGAAATTCCAGGCACTAAGAATCTGGAGGAGATTCTATCAGAACGCCGGTTGTCTGATGCTGAAATATTGAAGGTAGGGGATGCTTTGGGCAGATTATTTAAAGCTGGCATATACCATTCAGACTTAAATATAACTAATATTCTTTTTGATGGTGCCAATAATGTATGGATTGTTGATTTTGACAAATGTATTCAAAAAACAATAAATAAAAAACAGTACAACTCAATGGTGGAAAGGTTAAACAGGTCTTTTGAGAAGATTAAATCCAAACGCAATAATTTTAACTGGACCAAGGACAACTGGAATAAGCTTGATTCAGCAATTAAAAGTTCCTTTGAAAAGGATTACTGATATTTTGTTGATATCCGTTATAAAAAGGAAGAACAAAAAAAGCTAACCGATTATTGTTCTTATCACTTTAAAAGAAGTTTGGTAGAAAGAAGTTGTTTTAATTTTCGTGTATCTCTAATATAGGAGCGAACTCAGAATAAGTGGATTCGCTCCTGTTAATTTTCTAACCTAGTCAAGACAATAAACAGATCGTAAAAATAAAGTGTTTTATCTCCGTTTTTTCTGTTTCTATTTCTATCGATAAATTTCAAATAATTATATTAAAAATATAGTTATGTCCAGCACATAAGATATTATTTTTAATACTATTTACAGATGTACAGTAACTGTCATTTCTGAAAATGATCCGTTCTTTCAATCTAAATAGAAAGTCTTTCCATATGAATAGTTGAGCAATTTTATGCATTGCCTTGTATATCTTCAATATCATTTGAGGTATTTTTTACTTTATATCTAAACTTTCAGTAATGGCGGCGATAGTTCTATCTATAGCTCCCCGGTTGTTTAGAAGTACTTTTTGTGCATGGTGATTCATGGACTCTCGTTTTTCGTGTGAAAGAAGCAGGTCAATGATTGTGTCTGCCAGATTATCCTCCGTCGCAACAACAGTGGCGTCAGCCTTCTCCAGTTCCTGATATATTTTTTTAAAATTTCTTATGCTTGCCCCTGTTATGACCGGTTTGTTTACAGCAATAGCCTCTAGTGGATTATGGCCACCTATATCGGTCAGACTTCCTGCCATCAGTACAATGGTGGAAACTCCCATATACAAAGTCATTTCCCCCATGGTGTTACCTATAACAATTTCCGTGGTTTTTTCAATAGCCCCATCTGTTTTATTGGCTGTTTTATATCCTGCTTTTTGAGCAAGATTAAACACTGATATAAATCTTTCTGGATGTCTAGGAACTATGATCATTAAGATTTCAGGAATTTTTTTCTTTATCTTTCCAAATATGGAAAGAACCTTTTCATCTTCACCATCATGCGTACTGGCTACACAGAGTACAGGTCTTTCGTCAGGTATGGAGGCGAAAAATCCAGTTTTGTGTATATTTTCGGGAATTTCAATGTCATATTTCAAAGAACCTGAAACTGTAAGTTTATCCCCTGTGACTCCAAGACTGGCAAAATTACTTTTATCAGCTTCAGTCTGACAGATAAATCTTACGATTTTTCCGGAAATTAGTTCGTCAAAAGCTCTGCCTAATTTCCGGTATCTTGAAGCGCTTTTGTCAGATAGTCTCGCATTCATTAGAATAACCGGAACATGCTGTTTACTTAAATTATCAAGCAGATTGGGCCATAATTCCGTTTCCATGATAATCAGGGCTCTTGGTTTAAGTCTTTCTGTAAATTTCTTTACCATGAAAGAAGCATCAAACGGGGCATATAAATGAGTTACATAATCCAGTTTCTTGTATAGTTCGGCACTGGTTGTAGTGGTAGTTGTCACTACAATGCTGATATCAGGATAAAGATTATGGAATTTTTTAATTAAAGGTATTGCCCCCTGAGTTTCTCCTACACTCACTGTATGAAACCATATAGGATTGTGATAATCCTTTTTAGGGATGTTTCCTGCGAGTTCTTTTACTCTGCTCCCGTATGGAGGATTGCTTTTTATTATTGCTTTTTTGATAAAAATTAATGGAGCTATTATATTTGTTAGTAGATTATAGGCACATTTCAGTATAATCATAGTACGTCATTCCATTTGGCATTAATCTTCTGACGGACGATATCTGGTGTTAATTTTTTAAGACAGGATAAGGAACCGAATCTGCATGTTTTTTTAAAGCAAGGATGACATTCCTCTGTTGATTCTATCATTAAAGCTTTGTCTTCTGTTGTTGTCGGCGGTGTGTATAAAGTGCTGGTCGAACCAAAAATAGCAACGAGTCGTGTTCCAACAGCAGCGCTTATGTGCATAAGTCCGGAGTCATTGCATATTACTATAGAACAGCCTGCAAGAAGGTCTATGGCTTCTTCAATGGTTGTTTTACCGGCCAGTATAAGTACTTTGTCTGCAAGTTCATCCGGGATATTTTGCTTTATGCATTCAGCTGTCTCAGCATCTTTTGTAGAACCAAAAATCCAGACTTCTCTTTGTGAATTCTTTTTTAGAAATTTCACAGCTGTTTCAGCATAATATTCCGGAGGCCATTTTTTTGTAAGACCATATTCAGCTCCCGGACAGATTCCCATAACATCTGATTTGGTGTGAATTTTAAATTTTTGCATACATTCATCACTGTTAAGAGGTCTGGTTTGCAGTGATGGATAAGGAATATCTTTTATGTCAGCAGATGTCCTGATTTCGTTATCAGGGTGTGAAAGAACTGTGTATCTTTCAATAAGTCTAGGGAAATCTTTTTTGTTTTTTTTGATATCAGTGAGGATAAAGTACCTTTGTTCTCCTAACCATCCTGTTCTGACAGGGATTTTGGCAAAAAAAGGAATAAGAGCACTTTTGAATGAATTTGGAAGAATATATGCCTGATCGTATTGTTCATCACGTAATTTCTTACCGATAGTATATCTGGTTTTGATATCAAGCGCTCCGTGACCTATTGGCATAAGAATGCTTTTTGATACTTCAGGCATGCGTTTTAGAACGTCAAGACACCATTTTGGAGCCATCACGTGAATTTCTGCATTAAGGTAGAGTTTTTTTAGTTCTTTGTACAGGCACTGTGACATTACTAAGTCACCAATCCATGAAGGAGCGATAACTAATATTTTCATAAAAATCCTTAATGTTTTATTAATTGTAGACTTTTTACATTATAATTCAAATAAGTATTATATTTGGCATTATTGTTTCTTAGTACTATTTTTATCGGTTTATGTTAAATTTAAAAAAAAATGCGGTAACTTCGTCGGTTATTATTCTGTGTCTTGTAGTGTATTCTCTTAAACTGTGTTCAAGCAGTTTGGTTTTTGACTATTTGTTGTTTGACTGGGATAAGATGGTGTCTCAAGGACAAATATGGCGGTGCTTTACTCCTGCGTTGATACATTTTAGTTTCAGTCACATACTGATGAATATACTGTTCTTTAACTATTTCTCTGAACATTTAGAGATATTCCGCGGCAAATATAGACTGGTATGTATTATTCTTATTACTGGTATTATAAGTAATTTTGCACAGGCTTTGTTCTCAGGAAACTGTAATTTTGGCGGATTGTCAGGTGTGGTTTCGGGAATTATAGGGTATTGTATAATGATTTCCCCATATCCTTATTGTCCGGAAGTGTTCAGAAGTGCCATATCTTTATGTGTTGTTAATATTATATTCAATATTATAGCCTTTTATATGGATGAACCTGTTGCATTCTGGGCTCATGGTATAGGTCTTATGGCAGGAATTGTTCTTGGAATTTTTGATTACTTCAGATTGATGCGTCAAAGTGCTCTAGAGCCGAAATTCAAAGATTATGTGGAAGTTATCAAAAGTAATATGCAAATCCATAGATAACCGGATACAGACCGGTATCTCAGGTTATTTGTTTTTTTATTTCTGGAGTACCTGTACGCTTACTGTTATTTTGCCGTATGTCTCATATTGTTAGGCAGTAAAGGTCCGACAGCATTAAGGAGCTTTTGTAGTTTCTGTGGATTTTTCTTAATGGTACCGTCTTTCACTGTTTTTTTCTTGTTGCCGGACGAATTATCATCTGAAACTGATGTTACATAAATATAGTTGTGTCTGATGAAAGTCTCTTTCATCACTGTAAAAGTAATCGGATCAGAGAATTCCGGAGAATTATCTGTGATTTTTTCAGGGAGTTCCTTGCATTTTTTGACGCATTTTTCTATGAATTCAGAGATGGTAATAGAATTATCCTTCACAGAGTTGATGATATTGGCTGCAACAAGGTAACGGATTAGATTCTGGTAGATACATCTGCACAGAATGTTTAATACATCAGTGTATTCCGGATTTATACAGAATAGTTCACCTTCGGTAATCATATATTCAGATAGCTTGAATGACTTAAGGTAATCGTGAATGGTTGTATCAAGAACGTTTTCCGGAACAGGTGTGAACAGTTCATGTCTCAGAAAATAAAATACATTTCTTGTGTGGGTTGTGATATCCTCGATCCCTATTTTTTTATGAACCATGACAATGGTAGTTATCAGAGCAGGTAGTACGAAGAAATGTAGAATATTGTTTCTGAAGTAGCTTAGATAAATAACCTGCTTAGGTGTAGGATCGGTGTGCTGTTCCCCGTCAATGACTGAGATATTAAAAGGGTGGAGCTCCATTGCCTGTAATATCAGCTGCTGACCTGGAGTTTCCGGTACAATATCCTGATGTATAGTTTTACTTGATTTCAGAACATTAATATAGAAATTTACGATCTCATTTAGTTTTTTGATACTTAGTTTGTGATCTTTCTGAGAAAGAATTGCTAAAGCACACAGGTTTAATCCGTTTATGGCGGCTGAGGCATTGAGATTTGTGACTATTTCATCGGAAAGCTGATTCACTATGTCAAAAAGCCATGATGGATCTGTGTTTCTTGCCTTGGTAAGCCCTCTGGTGTCTTCCTTCCAGTTAGGGACGTTTTGAGTAAGAAAATCACTTATCGTAATCGGTTCCCCAAAACTGATATATCCCCGGCCGTAATATTTAAATCTTTTGTAGATATTAAAAAGTTGCCAAAAGCTTTCCTTTTGTTTCTTCTTTGTTCCTGTAAGTTCATCCATGTAGGAATTAACTTCGAGAACTTTTTCGTACCCTAGGTAAATGGGAACAAATGTTACAGATTTATCAAGATTCTGAATCTGGTTCTTAACGGCCCATGAAACGATACCGGTTCTCGGAGGCAGGGTTCGTCCTGTCCTGGATCTTCCTCCTTCGATAAAGAACTCAATACTGTATCCCTTGTTACATAGTGTATAGATATATTCTTTAAATACTGCTGTATACAGCTTGTCGCCTTTAAATTTTCGACGCATGAAGAAGGCACCGCAGGCTCTGAGGTATTTATTTATTGGAAAAAAATTCAGATTATTTCCGGCTACTACATGAGGAACAACCAGACATTCATGGAATAGGGCGTAGAAAAGCAACAGGTAATCCATGTGACTGCGGTGGCATGGTACATAAATAATTTCGTGACCGTTCTGAATGAGTTTATGGACTTTCCGGGCTCCTTTAATAGTGATTCCTCGGTAAAGTTTGTTCCACACAAGATGGAGTAGAATGGAGGTGAATTTTAAAGCTGAATAGGATAGATCTGCCAGTATTTCATCAAGCATATAGTAGGCATCAGATTCAATTTCCGAATAATTTCTGCCTGATTCCCTGCAGACAGTACGGATTGCCTCCTTTACATTATCACTCTGCAGTAATTCCTGTATAAGATACTGCCTGTTTGGGAGTCTCGGCCCTATAAATTCCTTATGTCTTTCCTCAAAATCTGCACGCGTTGATACAGCCAGTAATTTTATTAAATCCTGAATGTATTTGTCCTGAGGGTAGGTTACGGAATAATTCCCTGAGGTTTCAACTTTCTTCTTTAATTCTGTAAGGCTTATCGGCTCTGAGAGTACAGTCAGATTATCAAATCCAAGCAACAGTACTCTGAAAAATTTTCTTATAACACTTCTTGGTCTGTTAATTGGATCCTTATATGCTTCACCGACATGACCTGGATTTCTTCCCCAAAAAATACTGACGGGAATGACTTGGATGTCATCGCCTGTTTTATCAATAAAATCGAACCACTGCTTGAATACATGTTCAAAGTGGTAATCCTTAGATTTCCCTGAAAAAATAAGGTTGGCCTTTTTCATGTAGGTTGTACGGGGAATCTTGTATTTATCAGCTTCTATAGATGAAAAAGGATTTGGCAGTCTCTGTGCACGGGTAAGTCTTTCAAGGGTAAGCATATCGCTTATTGAATTTGACTGCATGATATAGCAGATACGCTTGTTCTCATCCAGATTGAGGTTGGATTTATTATTTTTCTTATAGTTACATCTAGCAAAGATTAGTACCGGAAGATAAAAAATTGCTCTGAGGGTTTTTTCCAATAGCATGTTTATCTCCTATACTTTGGGGATTAAAAAACTGTTGTAAATACGATATTCTCATTATAACTACTATTGAATTTATTTAGTGTGATTATTGATTTAAATCACCGGTGTAGTGCATAAAAAATTGAAAATGGTAAAATAGGTGCGAAAGATTCTGTCTTTATTGATAGATATCGTTATCAATAAACATGCGAGAATGAATGTTTATTATTACGTCATATACCATTGTAAAACGTTTATATATGCAATTTCGGGAAAATATTGCAGAAAATGACTACAGTCACTAATCAGGAATATTCACGTTTATTAAAACTGGCAACTACGAGTTCGATATGTCTTGCCGGCGTGTTACTTGTCAGTAAATTAATTATCTGGTTGATGTCGAATTCATTGACAATTTTGGCATCAATGACAGATTCAATGATGGATTTGTTTTCCTCATTAATTAATTATTTGGCAGTAAGGTATGCATCTCAGCCACCTGACAGTGATCATAATTATGGCCATGCCAAGGCTGAATCAATTGCAGGTCTTGCTCAAAGTATATTTATTGCGGCATCATCAATTTTTGTTCTAGGTACCAGTATAAACCGACTGATAAATCCAAGTGCGATTTCTCACGAAATGGCAGGTATTGTAGTCACAATTTTTTCCTTGTTCCTCACTATTGTTGTGGTGTTAATTCAGACATATGTAATATCTAAAACCCGCAGCGACATTATTATGGCTGACAGACTTCATTGTCAAAGTGATATTTTTTCTAATTTAGCAATATTACTGTCTCTTGTATTATCATTTTATGGTTATTATTATGCAGATATAGTATTTGCTATAATTATTTCCATATATATCTTCTATGGTGTTATAGCTATAGGTAGAAAGTCATTAAATGTTTTGCTTGATCGTAAGCTGCCTGATGATGTGGTCAGTGATATTGTGGATATAATAAACGGTACCGAGGGCATTTTGGGATATCATGATTTGAGGACAAGAAGAGTAGGAAATGTTTTTTTTATTCAGGTACATGTAACCATGGACGGAAATCAATTACTTTTTGATGCTCATGATATAGCTTCAAGAGTAAAACACGATATTTTGTCAAAGTATGCTCAGTCAGATGTAATTATTCACATGGATCCGGTTCAGGTATTGCCTGAACAGTAGTTTTAAGAAAGGAGTATTTGAATTGGCTGCGATAGAACAAGTATGGAATGCCATCAGAACAGAAGCCAAGGAGATGATGGTTAAAGAGCCGATGCTGGGAAGTTTTTTTCTTCAGGCCATCATTAATCAAAAAAGTTTTGCTGATGCTTTAAGTTTTCAGCTGGCTACCCGGCTAAGCTCTCAAGTCATGCCTGCCGTTGTTCTTCGTGAAATATTTGATGAAGCTTTCTCATCTGACAGTGGAATTATACAGTCAGCCATAATTGATCTTGAGGCTGTTAAATCTAGAGATCCGGCTGTTTTATACTATACAACACCTCTCCTTTATCTGAAAGGGTATCAGGCTATTCAGGCCTATCGTATTTCGCATTGGTTATGGATAAATCAGCGTCATGAAATTGCCTATTTTTTGCAGAACATTATTTCAGTTACTTTTGGAGTAGATATTCATCCTGCTGCTAAATTAGGTTCAGGAATTATGTTTGACCACGCAACAGGAATTGTTATCGGGGAAACGGCTGTTGTCGGTGATGATGTGTCATTTTTGCATAATGTAACTCTTGGGGGAACTGGACATGAGCATGGGGACAGACATCCAAAAATATGTAGCGGAGTGATGATTGGTACCGGGGTCAGTATTCTCGGTAATATCATTGTCGGTACAGGTGCTAAAATTGGTGCTGGTAGCGTGGTTCTGCATGATGTTGAGGAGCATACAACAGTTGTCGGTGTGCCGGCCAAGGTTGTTGGAAAATGTAATTCAGAGAAGCCTAGTGCTGATATGGATCAGCACATAAACTGATATTGTTGAACTGAAGGTTGCGTTGCGGTGAATCAAGGATGGCAGGTTAATTGTCATCCTTGATTTTGTTGATTGACATGGAGATTCGTTTTTGCCATACACTAATACTTTCACGAAGATTCTGATTGTCTTTCATCAGATTGTTCTTTTCAGCGGAAATTCTTGTAATTTCCGCTGAAAGTTTGTTTTCACGGGTAATCATGGACTTATTCAATCTGTCTGATTTCTCCAAAAAGCTTCTTTTTATATTTTCAATTCTGTCCAGAATTTCTGTCTGGGAATCATCTAATTCTATGTTCTTTTTATCCATGAAGCGGTTGTCTTAATTAAAGTATATATCTACTGATATCTTCGTTATCAACTAGATTATCGAGGTGTTCAGATACGTACTTCTTGTCAATTACAAAATTTCTTTCTGCAACATCCGGTGCATTAAAGGAGATGTCTTCAAAAAGCTTTTCCATAATGGTATGAAGCCTTCTGGCCCCAATGTTTTCTGTGGTATTATTTACTGAATAGGCTGCTTCTGCTATAGCTCTAATACCATCATTGGTGAAGCTTACATCAACACCTTCGGTAGCCATTAACTGTTTTGTCTGTTCTGTAAGAGATGCATGAGGCTCAACTAGAATTCTTGCAAAGTCATCGGCTGTGAGCGGCTGTAATTCAACTCTTATAGGCAATCTACCTTGTAATTCCGGAATGAGGTCTGAAGGTTTGGATAACTGAAAGGCACCGGATGTAATGAACAGAATATGGTCTGTTTTAATCATACCGTATTTGGTTCTTATGGCGCATCCTTCAATCAGAGGTAATAAATCTCTCTGTACACCTTCACGTGAAACTCTCGATTCATTTTCACTTTTAGTTTCGCAGATTTTGTCTATTTCATCTATGAATATAATACCGTGATTCTCTACGAGAGAAATCAGTTCGCGACGCAAATCATTCTCATTAATCAGTTTTGATGCTTCATCATCGATTAACATTTTCATGGCTTCCTTAACCTTTATGTTAACCGGTTTAGATCCGCCCATCTTTATCTGACCGAATAATTCCTCCAACTGGGTTGTCATATCCTCAAGACCAGGGGCTGACATGATTTGTACATGAGAGGTTTCAGACGCAGGAGGGGTGATTTTTATAACTTTTTCGTCATAGATTCCCTTTCTCAGGTCATTTAGTACTTCCTGCTCTTCGTCTGACATTGTCTGTTCCTCGACAGAAGGGGCAGTAATTACAGATGAAAGTTCTGAAAATCCTTCGGAAGTTCCTTCAATAATCTTTACGTTTTCCGGCCCATCCTTAATTTCTTTTTCATCCTGATTAGTAATATCTTCGCTATGGAGAGAATCCTTACTAAAACATTTGATGATAGCCTTTACAACTTTCTTTTCTGCTTTTTCTGTGGCTTCTTTAAGATGTTTTTTCTGCTGTTTTTCCTTCAGCATTTTCATGGCTACATTGGCAAGATCCTTAATTATAGAGTCAACTTCCTTGCCGACATATCCTACTTCAGTAAATTTGGTTGCCTCTACCTTCAGAAAAGGTGCATCCGTTAGCTTTGCCAGTCTTCTGGCTATTTCTGTTTTACCGACACCTGTCGGTCCGATCATCAGAATATTCTTCGGTGTTACTTCTGTTCTGAATTTTTCGTCCAGTTGCATTCTGCGCCATCTGTTCCTCATGGCAATAGCCACAGAGCGCTTGGCTTTTTCCTGTCCGATAATATGCTTGTTTAATTCTTCTACGATTTCGCGTGGTGTTAATTCATTCATGTTAATTTGATCTCTTGTATTGAAGAGCATCCATAACTGATATTTCGAATTAGAGAGATTCAATTATGAAATTATTATTTGTGAATACGCAGATATCACTTGCTATCTGCAGGGATTTTCTGACTATTGCTTCTGCGTCCAGATCAGTATTCTCGAGCAGGGCTTTGGCAGCGCTGTATGCATAATTGCCCCCGGAGCCGATTGCAAGCAAATCATCCTCCTGAGTTATTACATCGCCAGCACCACTTATTAAAAATGATTTTGCTTCATTTACCACAATAAGCATCGCCTCTAGTCTTCTCAAGGCTTTATCAGTGCGCCAGAGTTTGCAGAATGCGATAACAGCCTTTTCTAGATTGCCGTTGCATGTTTTTATTTGTTGTTCAAATATGTCTAGAAGGGTAAAAGCGTCAGCAGTTGAGCCAGCAAAGCCGGATATAACTGTTCCGTTGTTCAGTTTTCTTACTTTTCTGGCATTTCCCTTAAGAATTGTATTTCCAAGAGAAACCTGACCATCTCCGCCAACGACCACTTTGCCGTTTCTGCGAACAGATAAAATAGTTGTCATATTATTTCGTTACTTAATTGTACAGTTGTTACCTAACTTGGCATTTATAATCTCATTTCTGACCTTTTTTCCCTCATCGAGATTGTTGAGTGGGCCAATCAGAATTGAATAAACATATCCCCCGCCGACTTTTTTATGTATTACTCGGGATTCTTTGCCTCTGAATGCCAGCTCGGCCTTGTGCTTTTCTGCCTGAGCTTCAGTTCTGTATGTATCACTGGCGCATTCGATAAAGACATTTTCCGGATTTAATTTCTTAATGTCATTTGAGTTATTAATGTTCCGGCTGGATTCAGGAATGTTTGAGTTCTTCTGATTTCTGGCATTTCTCTTTTCCATTTCAAGGCGACGTTTGTCTTCAGCCAGTCTCCGTTTCTCTTCCGCTATGCGGTTTTTTTCTGCCTCGATTCTGCGCTGTTCCTCCTCAAGCTTTTTTTTCTTTTCCGCCAAAGCCTTTCTTCTGGCATTGTCTCTAGCAATTTTTTCAGCCTCATAGTCTCTGGTTACAGTAACTCCTGAGCCTGTATCAACACTACGCTTTCCCAAAATTTCCGTGTACTGGTATTTTTTAGTTTTCACGGTCTTCTGTGGTTGTGGAGTATCTTTTTTGGTAACCGTTACACTGGTGCCAGCCGCCGGTTTCCCTGTATTCTGTGCCGTATTAAGTTTCCACAAAGAAGCCCCCAGCATAATGATGATGATAGCTGCTGTGGTGAAGATAATCTTGGTCTGCCATCCCCCTAACTGCTTTTTAGGAGGAGACTTGCGACTGTTCCTTTTTTTGCTGTTTCTTACTGTTGCAACCATTACATTCTTTCCAGAACATTAATGCCTAGTAAATTCAAACCTGTCTTAATGATGTCAGCTGTAGCCTTGCATAATGCCAGACGACTTGATTTAATTTCTGCAGGAACATCGCTCTTGTTGATAGGGCAGGCTTCGTAAAATCTCATAAATAAACCAGCTAAATCATAGATGTATGAGCAGATAATATGTGGAGCTATTTTATTGGCTGCAGCATTAACCGTTTCGTTAAATTTTATGAGATGCTGTCCAAGAGACTCCTCTTCATCCGTTGTAATCTGAACTTTGCCTATAGAGCAGTCAGCAGCCTTTCTGAATATTGAACAGATTCTACTGTATGCGTACTGGAGATATGGTGCGGTATTTCCTTCAAAGGTGAGCATGTTATCCCAATCGAAAATGTAGTCGGTGGTTCTGTTCTTTGAAAGGTCAGCGTATTTAACAGCCCCCATGGCTATGGTTTTAATAACTTCCGGTTTCATTTCGTCAGGAAGGTCATTGTTTCTAGATTCAATTAATTTTGCGGCTCTTGCTTCTGCTTCATTTAATAAATCTTTTAATTTAACTGTACCGCCGTCTCTGGTCTTAAACGGTTTTCCGTCTTTGCCGAGCATCATGCCGAAAGCACCGTGCTCTAGAACTACTCCTTCTGGAACATATCCGGCAAGTTTGGCAATTTCCCATGACATTACGAGATGTTCGTGCTGTCTGCTGTCGGCGAAGCAGATAATTCTGTTAGCATGAAGTGTTTCACAACGATATTTTGTGCACGCAATATCAGTTGTTGTGTAAAGGAACCCTCCGTCCTTCTTTTGAACAATAACACCGCGAGGATTTCCGTCTTTATCAGCAAACTTGTCAAGATAAACCACCATTGCGCCTTCATCTTTTACGGCTAATTTTTTATTTATCAGATCTTCAACAAGAGGTTTTAACATAGGGTTGTACAGACTTTCTCCCATGATATCCTTGTCGGTCAGAGAGATGTTTAATCTATTGTATATCTCTTGATTCTGAACCATGGTGATGTTGACAAGTTTCTTCCACATTTTCAGACAGTATTCGTCGCCACTCTGCAGTTTAACAACATATCCTCTAGCTTTTACAGCAAACTCCTCATCGCTTTCATAGCACTTTTTGGCTTCTCTGTAGAAAGCTTCAAGATCGCTTAATTCAAGATTTGTTGCATTTTCATTTTCTTTCTTTTCAAGATAGGCGATAAGCATGCCGAATTGAGTTCCCCAGTCGCCGATATGGTTGGCTCTGATAACCTTATGCCCGAGAAACTCCATGATTCTTACAACCGCATCGCCTATTACGGTTGAACGGATGTGATGTACGGCCATTTCTTTCGCAACATTTGGTGAAGAGTAGTCTACAACTATTGTTTCAGGAGATGGTGCAAGGGTAACTCCTAGATGCTGGTCGTTGAGGATTGCTTCTATTTGGGAGGCCAGATAATTCTTACTGACAAAAAAGTTGATAAAACCAGGTCCTGCAATTTCAACCTTTGTTATTTTGTCATTCTGAGGAATAGCTTTAACAATGAGATTAGCTATTTCGATAGGTTTCATTTTCATCGGTTTCGCAAGAAGCATAGCTAGATTGGTAGCGTAGTCACCATTTTTTTTATCCTTGGTATTTTCTACCATGATTCTAGTGGTTGTTTCTGCCGGCAACAATCCCTCATTCTTAAAATTATCTACAATGCTGGTAAGAGTTTCTTGAATAATCTGCTTCATGTTTTTTAAACGCTTTTATCTATCATAACGAACAAAAAATTTTGTTAAATTTTACTCTGTCATTGATTTTTTTTCCACAATAAAAGATAACTTTAAGGACAAAAAATTCTGTATTTACTGTTATTCTGTAAAGAATCAATGGACATATTCTGTTTTCAGATATTACCATTTTCGATCCTTTTACTAGACTGTTTATTGCACGGAATAGTGTCAGATAAAATCAGTTGCTAAGGTGTTAAGTGATCAGTTGTACCTTGTATTATGTTTTACCTTATAACTGCATTTTTTCCTGGATTTGTCATGTCAGTTAGTCGAGATTTAAAGGATCTACTTCTATCAGACAGTGAACGTTACTTCTGTATCTAAAGGAATTAATTACTGAAATAATTTTCTCGATAAATAATGAATGTTCTTTTCTAGTCAATGATGAGATGTTTATGTAGTAATGGTATCTGTTTTGTCTTCTTGTAAAGAAAGCTGAAACAGGATGTGAAAATGTGGTTTCCGGATAATCATTTTTTACGGATAACATGTAATTATATGCATCGGAGATGTAACCTACAACCTTTTCACGGTCTGTCCCATCGACCTTTAGAACAGCCAGCGAGGTTGCCGGTGGAAGTTTAAGATTCATTCTCCTTAGCAGACATTTTTGAGAAAAGGCATCATATCCACCGTTTATCAGGGTTGTTAGAAGTGGATGTTCCGGGGTATGGGTTTGCAAATATACATAACCCTGCTTGTTTCCTCTTCCTGCTCTTCCCGCTATTTGTACAATAAGTTGGGCAAGATTTTCAGAAGCTCTGAAGTTGTTAGAATATAGCTGGGAGTCAATATCAATAATCCCTACCAAAGTTACATTGGGAAAATGATGTCCTTTGGCAAGCATCTGAGTTCCGATGATTATGTTGTACTTGTTGGCGGATATGTCATTAAGGATTACGTTGAGACTGCCTTTTTTGCTGGTAGTATCACGATCCATTCTGACAGGTCTGGCATTTGGAAAAATTGTCGAGAGATGTTCTAGTATCTGCTCTGTTCCGTTTCCCGTAGGAGTGAGTTCGTGATTACCGCACTTAGGACAGTATACAGGTACGGGATATCTAGTTTCGCAGTGATGACATATAAGTCTGTTCTCTGTCTGATGATATGTCAGATTGGCATCGCAGTTCTGACACATGAATACAAATCCGCAGTTATGGCAGATCATTTTCTGTGAATAGCCTCTTCTGTTTAAAAGAAGCATGACCTGATGCTCTTTAGCCAGTTCCTCATTAATATGGAGTGCGAGCTCTCTTGATATTCCGTGTTCAATATATTGCTTGCGCATATCAATAATGCTAAAGATAACGCTGTTTGATGCGCCGGCCCTGTTGTCGATTCGTATTTCTTCGTATTTTCCACGCAAAATATTGTAGCAGGTTTCAATCGATGGAGTGGCTGTGCCAAGAACAATTGGTATTTTACGTATGTATGCCATCATAACCGCACAGTCTCTAGCATTGTATCTGAACCCGTCAGCCTGTCTGTATGATGAGTCATGTTCTTCATCAATGATGATTATGCCGAGATTCGGAATATTTGAAAACAAAGCGCTTCTGGTTCCGATAAGAATGGCTGCCTCATTCTTTTTCATGGCAATGAAAGCTTCGTGTCGTTCCGTTTCTGAAAGTGACGAATGAATACAGACAATCGGGACATTGAATCTTTTGAAGAATCTGGAAATGGTTTGAGGGGTAAGATTGATTTCCGGTACCAGTATCAATGCCTGTCGTCCCTCTCTTAATTTTTCGGCTATGAGTTGCAGGTATACTTCCGTTTTTCCGGAACCGGTGACTCCATGCAAAACAAATGTCTTGAATCCGCGACAGTTGTTTATAATATTGAAAGCGTTCAGCTGTTCTTCATTCAAAGTATGTGAATCAGTGACGATAATATCCCGGTCATACCATCTAGTCATGGTATCCCTGATGTTATTTTCTTTTATAAGATTAAGACTGCTCAGTTTTTTTATTGTTTGTGTTTTTATGCCTATTTCCTTGAGGTAAAGGGCTGTTCTAGGTGATTCTTTTATAATTTTCAAAGCTTCCTTGCATAGCGCAGAACGTTTGATGAGTTTTTCATCCCCATTTTCGGTTGCGTGCCACTGGGTGACCGGCTTTAGTTGTTCTTTTTTGTTTTTTTTCAGAGCTATCGGCAGAGCAGAATAAAATACCTCTCCTATAGGATAATGGTAGTAGCCGCTAGCCCATTTCAGCAAGTCAACTGTGGGTGAATCAAAAACCGGGGAGTCATCAAGAAGTTCTATGATTTCTTTTATATTGCCGGGAAATGATGATTGTTCACAGGTACCTATGATTATGCCAAGAACCATGGAATTCCGAAAGCTGACAATTACCCTTCTTCCAGAAAGGTCTGATGGTATTGAATTACCATGGCTGTTAAAGGAATATTCAAATATCTTATATAGGGGGCAGTTAATGGCTATTTTTAAAAACATAGAAAAAAAATATAAAAAATGTAAACTTTGACTTGCACAACTAAGGACAATCATATATCATTCGCTTGCATTTTTATATTTTTGTTTGTTTTTTTATATCGTATTTGACGCGCAAGTGGTCAGAAGGGCGATATAACTCTATACTAAGAGGTTTTCCATGAAAAAAGATATTCACCCAGCATATGACGTTATCAACGTTAAGTGCTCTTGTGGTAACACATTTCAGACTCGTTCAACTGTAGGTCATGATATCGTTATCGATGTTTGCTCTGCTTGTCATCCATTCTATACCGGTAAGCAGAAGATGGTTGATAACGGCGGTCGTGTAGAACGTTTCAATAAGCGTTTCGGTTCTTTATTCTCTGCTAAGAAGTAATTTTGCTTTTTAGAAAGAAAAAATTTCTTATATTTATCTTCAAATACGTAAAAGCTCTAGGAATCTTCCTTGAGCTTTTTTTATCTGTTTATCGTTACATATCTTAATAAAATTAAATACTAAATAGTCAAAATACGTTTGGTAATACAAATAGTTTGTCTGGCAGTGTTTTGTTCTCTCATTTGGGTTTTCAAGGTATTATCTACTTGGATACTTATAAGCCATTTAACAGGTTATTAATTAGAAATATGTGCGGAATTTCAGAAAATGTGAGACTGACGTTTAAATATGAAAAACAAAACTATATTATAATTGTGGGTAGTTTACCTTTTTGTTTGTAGGGTTTATTGTCATTATAGCGGACAGAACCCTTTTACTTGTTATGATAATGATAACGACTAAAGTATCGTTTCGGAGAATGTTGCATGGCAGATAAAATTTTACATGATGCTGCATTACAGTACCATGCCTGTCCAAAACCAGGAAAAATCTCAATTGAGATTACTAAACCAGCGGATACATCACATGATTTGACTTTGGCATATAGCCCAGGTGTTGCAGAACCAGTTAGAGAAATTGCTAAAAATCCAGAAGATGCTTATAAATATACAATCAAAGGTAATTTAGTTGCTGTTATTTCTAATGGAACAGCTATTTTAGGGCTTGGTAATCTCGGGCCTTTAGCATCTAAGCCCGTAATGGAAGGTAAAGCTTTACTTTTTAAGCGTTTTGCTAATGTTGACGCTATCGATATTGAGGTAAAGCATAAAGATATAGATGATTTTGTTAATACCGTAGCCAATATTGCTGATACATTTGGAGGCATTAATCTTGAAGATATTAAGGCTCCTGAGTGTTTTGAAATAGAAGAAAAATTAAAGAAAAAATGCAATATTCCAGTATTTCACGATGATCAGCACGGTACAGCCATTGTTACAACTGCTGGTATGCTGAATGCTTTGCAGCTTCAAGGAAAGAAGGTTGAAGATTGTAAGGTTGTCTGTTTAGGTGCTGGAGCTGCCGGTGTGGCTTGTTCAACATTCCTTCTTCAGTGTGGTGTAAAGCCTGAGAATTTCTACATGATCGACCGTCACGGGGTTATAAGATCCGAAAGAACAGACTTAAATGAACAGAAAAAGAAATTCATAAATGACTCCGGTGCCAAAACTTTGGCTGAAGCTATGGTAGGTGCTGACGCTTTCCTTGGCGTTTCCGGTCCAAATCTTGTAACTGAAGAAGAAATTATGAGCATGGCTCCGAACGCAGTTATTTTAGCTTGTTCAAATCCTGATCCAGAGGTTTCTCCGGCTCTTGTCCAGAAGTGCAGACCTGATATTATTTTTGGAACAGGTAGATCCGACTATCCAAACCAGATTAATAACGTGATCTGTTTCCCATTCCTCTTCAGAGGAGCTTTGGATGTTCGTGCTACTGAAATTAATCTTGAAATGAAGAAGGCTGCCATGAATGCAATAAGACTTCTTGCTCAGGAACCTGTACCTGATGAGGTTGCTAAAGCATGCGGCGAAGAACATTTTGAATTTGGACCGCATTATATTATGCCTAAACCTGTAGATCACAGACTGTATTCATGGGTCTCAAAAGCTGTAGCTGAAGCTGCAGTTAAGACAGGTGTCGCCAGAGAATCACTTCCTGATCACTATCTGGAAAATGAATAATTCTGATACAGGTTATTTAGTTTGAATAAAAAAGCAGCTTCTCGTGTAGCTGCTTTTTGTTTGAAGGATGGCATTTATAATTGTTTATCTTCTGGGGATAATTTGAGCATTTCGTGTTTCCCTTTCATCAAAGTTACAGAAACGTAATAATGTTGATTTATGAATTTTTCTTAAAGGCCCGGTTTTTTTTCCCTAATTTTTTCTTTTTAGTATTACCCCGGTCTCTATATGCTCATCTGTATATGGAAACTGATCGAAAAAGGCCAGTTTTTCAATTTTATGTGTTAAACACAGCGTTTTTAGATTATCAATCAGTGTTACTGGATTGCAGGATATATAAACAATGTTTTCGTAGTGCTGTATGAGTTTTATTGTTTCCTTATCAACGCCAGCCCTTGGAGGATCTACTAGGACAGTTTTGCAGTGGTAATCATCTAGATTGACATTATTGTTTTTTAATCTTTTGAATTCTCTTGTTTTATTAAGAGCCTGAGTAAATTCTTCTGCACTTAGGCGAATGATTTTTAAATTGTTGACGTTGTTGTCTCGAATATTTGTCTGAGCAGCCTCCACACTTGTTTTTGATATTTCTGTTGCAAGTATTTTATTGAAATTTCCTGCTAAAGCTATGGAGAAATTGCCGTTACCGCAGTATAGTTCTAAAAGGTCAGTATCCGTCAGATTTTTGGTATTGTTCTGTACCCATTCAAGCATTTTTTCACATACTTTTGCATTAGGCTGGGTAAAACTGTTTTCCACTTGTTTATAAGTGTATACATTCTGATTAACTGTGAGTCTTTCTGTAATAAAATCTTTATCAAGAAGTATTTTTTGTTTTCTGGATCTTCCGATAAGATCAATTTTATTATTCGGGAAAATCCCTCTTAATTTTCTTAACAGTTCTTTAGCTTCGTAAATCCATAAATCATCTAAATTTTTATGATATACGAGCGAGATAAGAGCCTCGCCACTTAAAGATGTAAGAAAATCAATTTCAAAGAATTTATTAGTAAGAGTTTCATTACCCTCCATAAACTGGATTATTTTGGGCATAAGTTTGTTTATTAACAGTGACGCTGTCGGAAATTGAGACAGAAAGATCTTTTCCTTTTTTTTACCAGAGGTGTCTACCATATAGTATTTGATTTGCTTGCCATCCAGATAAATGCAGAATTTGGCTCTCATTCTGTAGTTTATAGGTTCTGATTCAAATATTTCAGGTGATGGAATGTCAAGAACAGAACTGAAGTCTTGAATCAGTTTTTCAGTTTTGTTTTTTAGCTGAGTGCCGTAAACGGATACATCAATATAATCAAAGTTCATGTGGTGTTCCTTGCAGTATTGGGGACGGAAAAAATTTGCCTTTGCTTTTTTTGTTTTTTCTGCTTTAACAAACTGCCATGTCTCCTGAGTATACGTTTTGATAGTATGATGGAATGTTAAAGTTATGCAAAGATTTGTTCCTGATGTTAGCCTGGCTGAAATTATACCTAACATTATATCAGGTATCCACTTTTAGTATTATGTGGATGATAGTATGCTGACAGTGGTTGTTGTGCAATAAGGGCTGAATATTATGATATTTTTTATTAACAGCTTAAAAATTAAATAGATATTTTGGATATGTTATTTCAGATCTTTGTGTTAGAATTGCGTGATCAGTCAATAGGTGCTGAAGCTTAATAAGGAATCCGGTGTAAATCCGGAACTGACGCGCAGCGGTAATAACGATTATAGGGGTTTTTAACACTGGTAGCTCGGGAAGTTAAAAATCACAACCTGTTAGAGTCCGAAGACTTGCCATTGACTTAAGTAGTATGCATATCTCGCGAAATGGATTAGTTTTATGAAAAAATTATTATCAACAACTGCAATGCTGTTGCCTATTTCTGTTTTTGCTGCCACAGGAACAGATACTACGGAAGAACTCGTAGTCTCAGCAACTAGACTGCCTGAAACAAAGTCTTCAGTTTTAGGAACTGTTGACGTGGTCACATCAGAAGAGATTAAAATTAGAAATCTCAAGAATCTCTCAGAAATATTAGCATTATTACCTGGTGTGCAGACATCAACATACGGAGGCAGAGGTCAGTCCTCTAGTTTTTATGTTAGAGGCGGTAATGCAAATCAGGTTCTGGTTCTTCTTGACGGAGAAACATACAGCACTGGAAAAATCAGTAATATAAACACCAACCAGATTCCTGCAAACATGATTGAAAAGGTTGAGTTTATAAGAGGACACAGAGCATCTGTATATGGTGCAAATGCTGTTTTAGGTGTAATTAATATTATTACCAAGCCTGAATACCGTACCAGTCAGAGAGCTGCCTATACATATTCTTCATACGCAACTCATGACTTTCTTACTCAGAATACCATTGCTATAACCGATAAAGATGTAATCAAGCTTGCTGGTGGTGTCGGCAGTTCTAAGGGCTTTAATGTTCATCCGGTTCCTGGATTGAATGATGGTGCTGAACATGGATATAAACAGCATAATCTTCAGTTGGCATATTCTCATCTTTTTGACAATAATCTGGAAGTTAGAGGCGACTACAAGTATATTTATAACAAGGGCGATTATGATAATTCATATTTCATGCCGGAAATTGATGAGAATGAAAATGACAAACACCTTCTCTCAGGAGGGGCAAATTACACCGATGACTTCTATTCATTCGATTTTGGGGTAATGTATTCTCATGATAATGACTATAATTATCCAGAGAACACTTCAAAGTACGGACCCACTTCTTCAGCATTCAAGGTTAAGTCTGTAAATTCTCATTTTACTAATGAATTCACTGTAGCTGAACCTTGGAAGGTGGGATTTGGTGTTGATTACGATTACAGCCGTTTGGATAAAGATTCTAATTCCTATGGGTCAAATTTCGGAGAGAGTAATATTTCTCTGATTAACAGGGCCGCCTACCTGTATACAAAGGTTGATAATGAGTTCATGCTGGGTGAACTATCTGGAAGATTGGATGATAATTCAACCTACGGAAATGAGGGGACGTACAGTATAGGGCTTGGAGGAAAACTGCCACTCGACAGCTTGCTGTCAGTTCGCTACGGTACAGGATTCAGAGCTCCAAATATGCAGGAACTTTATTTCCCTTATTATGGTAATAAGGAGTTAAAGTCTGAAAAATCAAATAACTGGGAAGTGTCACTAACTAATAACAATGCATTGGGAAATGTGTATGTTAATGCCTTTTACAATAAGTTCAGAAACTGGATTGGATCAAAGCCTCCGATGTATTTATATGAAAATCTTGACAAGGTTACCATCAAGGGGCTGGAATTCGGTACTGATTTGAGCTTTCTGGAAACACATCACTTTATTGCTTCTGCTAGTTTAACCGATACTGAAAACAGAACAACCCATAAGGAGCTTGATGGAAAAGCTAAACAAATATACAAAGCAAGATACCATGGTTCAGAAAAGATTGCCGGACATACTATTGATGGGTTTGGCGAATATCGTTTTACTTCCAAGAGAAAGTTCTCAAATGTTCCGAATCAGGGGGGATTTGGTGTAGTTAATATTGGTGTAGGTTTCAGCGTTCTTAATGATATGGTTCGCTTTGGTGTTGGTGCTGATAATATATTTGATAAAAAATATGAATATATCTATGGTTATCCTACAGGCGGTGCTATCTACTCTGGAACTGTGGAAATTAGAAATCTTTTCTAAATGTGATTTATTACTTTAATTAAGTTGTAAAATAAAGGGCACCTTTGCGTGCCTTTTATTTTATATAAACAATCATATAACTGCATATTCCTCTCAGAAAAGGGGATATTATGCAAAAGTGAGATGGAATATAAATTATAAAGGTCTGGTAAAATAGGCTGAAACAGTAATCTTAGGATGATTTTTATAATCAAGAGTAGTTTATGGATAATAAGAAATACCGGGTTTTATTCTTTGATTCCGGAATAGGCGGACTGTCCGTTTATCAGGAAACCATGAAACATAATGATATTATTCCTAGCTATCTGTTTGATAATCTACATTTTCCATATGGTATTCAACCTGATGATGTGGTTATAGAAACAGTGGTAAAACTTTTGAAAAATTTTACTGAAAGATACCTGACAGATTTAATAGTAATAGCCTGTAATACGGCCAGTACTGTAGCTCTTCAGTACGTGAGAGAAAATGTAAGAATACCAGTTGTTGGTGTTGTACCTGCTGTTAAACCGGCTGCGCAGATATCTGTAAACAAAGTAATTGGTCTTTTGGCAACCCCTGCAACAGTTAGGAGGCCTTATACCATGGAACTCATTGACAGGTTTGCCTCCGACTGCATGGTTCTTAAAATAGGTAGTTCTGAATTGGTGGAGATTGCTGAACGAAAAATGATGGGGCTGCCGTATGACCGTAAGATTATTGGACAGGTTTTAAGAGAATGGTGCGAGGGGAACTTGGTACCAGATACAGTAGTTCTCGGATGTACACATTTTCCGCATTTAAGAAAGGAAATACAGGAGGTTCTTCCTTATGCGAAACTTATTGATTCGGGGGATGCTATAGCACGAAGAGTGGGGTATTTACTTAAGGAACTTCAAAATAATCATATACCATCAGTAGAGATGGAGAACTCTGATAATATTATAACGCTTAATGAAGCAGTGGCGTTCTGTACAGACGGATCAAAAATAACTTCATGTTTGCAACAGGGTTTTTCCGGGTTCGGTTTTAAGCGAGTTGAAGTTTTTAAAGTCTGATAATAAACATTTTTGAACAGATTTTAAGTGATAGCACAAAAAATATGTAGCCAATCAGAGAAAATATGTTGTTAATCAATACAAATTCAAGAAATTGCAGAATACACCTAAATAAAGAAAACTGAGGTGATGGATTAACAGAACCTCAGTTAGTACTTACCCGACATATCCGGAATGGAACCCTTCGGAAATTATTTATTCCTTATTCCTCTAGTTGGATTTTACAGATGCCTTCAAAGTATAATCGAGAAATTTCTTTTGATGCAGGGCTGTAACAAACTTATCTTTTTGTGAGTTAGGAACTTTCAATATAGCAAAAAATTTTGTCTTAGGAGAGTGTCTGTCCCGGAGTTTTTCAATTGAATATATTTGGGGATCAATTTTGAAAAGCATATTATATAGCTGTGAATTGTTACACTTTTGACTTATATTATGTATAAAGATTGTGGAGATCTTAGTGGTATCTTCGGGAAGTTCCATGAATTGATATTGGCGTTTTGGTTGTACTGTACTGTTATGAGGTGAGGGATTGTTCTCTTTGCTGTCATTAGTAGTTTTGACAGCATCATCAGATGTCATGCCTTTTATTGTAGCATTATGAGTGTAGTGGTGCTCAGAAGATTGTTTTCTGTTGAACACATTATTACGCATGTCATTGGAAGAAATGTGTCTTTTTTTGATTGCAGGAGGAATATTAATCGGGGTTTCATCCGGTCTTGCATTTTCAATTTCATCTGTGACGATTTTACCTGAAAAAACAAAAGTGAGAGGGGTGAGCATTCCCACAATAAGAACTGAAATGGTACTGAAGATAATGAATGTCAGTTCTAGATTTAATGCAGTTACTTTAAGAACGGTAAAGTAAGCCAGTGAAAGCACAAATGCCACATAACAGGATTTTAAATATTGTTTTGAAGATGATTTGGCCATATAAATACTCAGAGTCAATTGTTTTTAATTGCAGTTTTAGAAAAAGTTCTGCACACTCAAGCTTACAAGCTTACCGGAAAAGTAATGATACCTGCATAATAATCAGCAATGGAACTGGGACTAGCATTCCGGTGTCAGTGGTTAAACATTTTATAAAAAGTTCTATTTATCGGTATATATTATCAATTGAAAAAGATGTAAAACGTGTCACATGGTTTATTTCTGCGATTTAACTAGAAAATTGTTCATTATTTGTAAAAAATAGCTAAAAAATAAACAAAAACGAAAAAAATTAAAAAAATTTTGAAAAAAGTGTTGACGAAAAAAAAATAAGCCTTAAAATGCACATCGTTCGCTAAGCAAAGCGAAAACAAAAAAGTTCTTTAACAACGAATCTAGACAATC
>OMYE01000155.1 GCA_900315145.1 uncultured Pseudomonadota bacterium
AAAGGTAAAGGCCGTAAAAAACAAACTTTTTGTGAGGGAGCTTGCTGCGGTTTCCGCCCGTTCCATGCCGGAAATCAAGGTAATAAAACTGGGATTGATTCCATCTGAAAAAATTCTGCGAACAGTGGTTACATTCATCAGAGGAATGAAGGAAAAGAATCCGGATCTTAAGGTGGTGTGGGATCCTGTAGCCGTTTCCGGCACAGGTTCTAAAATGTCCGAGATTAACTACAATCTGTGGATTGATGCCATAATGCCTCTGGTTGACGTGTTTACACCGAATCTGAATGAGGCAATGGTTCTTTCCGGAATTAAAAATCTGGATGTCTCATCATTTGAATAAAAAGGGCTGTGCCGCGGTTTATCTTAAGGGCGGACATCTTCCTCACTATATCAGTGAGAAACTGGCTAAGGATAAATCAGCCTGCGCCGGTATCAAGGATCATCCGCTGGTATCCAGTATCCTGGACGTGGTGATATCCGGCAGTAATGATGATGTCTACTACTTCGGCTGTCCGAGAACCGGTAAATATCTGAGAAGTTCCGGTGTTCACGGTACCGGTTGTATTATGGCGAGTGCCATAGCTGCCATGCTGGCCCGTGATTATGACAGTGTTGATGCCATTGCCTATGCCAAGGCCTACATGACCAGAGGAATTGAGAATTCAATAGATATCGGGGCAAAAAGCAGAATGTTCAGTCACGGATATTTCACCTCCTCTGAACTCCTGAAGTACTTCCCGGTAATGGGCAGAACCATGGATGAACTGCGGATGATGACCGGATTAGAGGAAAATTCAGGTTTTGTGCAGTGTGCTCATAATCTGGGGCTTTATCCTGTAGTAGACAGCAGTAACTGGATTAGAAAGCTTTGTGAAAACGGCGTAAAAACCATGCAGCTGAGAATAAAGAATCCGGAAAGTCAGGAGCTGCTGGAAAAGGAAATCAGTGTAAGTGCGGAATTATGCCGTAAGTACGGCGTACGTCTCTTTATTGATGACTACTATGATCTGGCCGTTAAATACCATGCCTACGGGGTGCATCTCGGACAGGAGGATCTCCTGGAGGCTAAACTTAAGCAGGTAAGAGATGCCGGACTCCGTCTCGGTGTGTCAACACACGGCTACGCTGAAATTGCCAGAGCCCTGCTCTTAAAGCCGAGTTACATAGCTTTAGGACATATCTATCCTACAGGCTCCAAGGTGATGGCATCAAAACCGCAGGGACCGGAGAGACTCAAGGATTATGTTGAACTTGTTGATAAGCTTTACCCAACCGTGGCTATAGGCGGCATAAAGCTTCATAACCTTGATGAAGTAATGGCGTCAGGTACCGGGTCTGTTGCCGTGATAACAGCAATCACCGGAGCGGAGGATCCTGAACAGGCTATAGCCGAATGGCTGGACAGGGTCGGTCTCGGTGATGCGGAAACTATAGAAAAAAATCCGGCCGGAAAGAAAGCTGCTCCGGAAGCTAAGACTGCTAAACGCGCGTCTACCCGTAAAAAAACGGCTAAGGCAGGTTAAAGGCCCGGAGCTTAAACGATAACTGAAACAGGAGTCAGGAGCAGGATTATGCGGATATATGTTAATGAAAAACCGGTAGACGTTGCTGTAAACACGGTGGCGGAACTCCTGGCTGTTCTTAATGAGCTGCCTGAGTACTTTTCACTAGCGGTTAATGATGAACTGGTGGAGAAAAAGGACTATGCCGGAACCAGACTTCAGGAAAATGACCGGGTAACCATATTTTCATTTATGGCCGGAGGCTGATGAAGTTTTTACCTTTTAAGTAAGAGAAATAATCACCTTCAGGTGAAGAGGCCGGAACCTTCCGGTTTCCGGTTGAACGGTTCCCTGCGTATGGCTGTCTCTTAAGGTTTAAAACCTCATAGACAGATCCTTAACAGGATTTTTTAGCAGACTTTTACCTCTTACGACGTTTTTCGGACGTCAAACAGGAATGATAAAAAATGAGTGATGAGTTGATAATTGGAGGAAAGGTATTTTCCTCAAGACTTTTTACCGGTACCGGTAAATTCGCTTCAGCGGATCTGCTTAGCCGCGCAGTCAGTGCCAGTGGTTCAGAGCTGGTGACCATGGCTATAAAGAGATGTGATTTTCAGAAAGGTTCAGATGCCATTCTGCCTGCTCTTAAGGCTCTGCCCGGGGTAAACCTTCTTCCTAATACTTCAGGAGCCCGTAATGCTAAAGAGGCTGTCTTTGCGGCCAAGCTTGCAAGAGATGCTCTGGGGACTGATTTTATCAAGGTGGAGGTGCATCCTGATCAGCGCTATCTTCTTCCTGATCCTGTGGAAACACTTGAGGCGACCAGGCAGCTGGTAAAGGACGGCTTCAAGGTTATGCCATACTGCAGTGCCGACCCTGTTCTCTGTCTGAGACTTGCTGAAGCCGGAGCTGCCGCAGTAATGCCGTTAGGCTCTCTTATCGGCAGCAATCAGGGGCTTACCACAATGTCCATGTTGAAGATTATTATTGCTCAGAAAACCGTTCCTGTCGTTATCGATGCCGGTATCGGCCGTCCTTCAGATGCGGCTCTTGCAATGGAAATCGGAGCTGATGCGGTGCTGGTTAACACTGCTATCAGTGTAGCCAGAGATCCGGTGAATATGGCAAGAGCCTTTGCGGATGCTGTGAGAGCAGGAAGAACCGCCTATCTCTCCGGTCTCGGACCTGTTTCTGAACAGGCAAGCGCCACCAGTCCGCTGGATGCCTTTTTAAAGGAACTTGACTGAGAGTCAACTGAGCCAAAGGACTTTGGAAGAAAGCCGGACCTTTAGTTGAAAGAGACTGCAGGTTTGAATGTTTCTCTTCCGGAGATTATTACCATATCGAGCGGAGCCGTTTATAAAATGAGCTTTTATGATGAAATTACGAGATATAAGTTGAGTGACCTTTCCCGGGAGGTAATGAGCAAAACCGAAGGGGAGGTGGCGACTGCTCTTGCGCGGAGCAGAAATGATGAGCAGCTGGATTTAGGGGATTTTATGGCTCTGATATCTCCTAAGGCAGCTCCTTTTATATCTGAAATGGCGGCGCTTGCGGAGAAATATACCCGCAGGCGTTTCGGTAACATCGTGAACATGTATGTACCGCTTTATCTTTCCAATATCTGCACCAATCAGTGCCGTTACTGCGGTTTTGCTGTCAACAACAAGTTTAAACGCCGGATACTGAATGCTGAAGAAACCCGGAAGGAATGCGAGGCAATCAGAAAAATGGGGTATGAGAATATTCTGATTGTCACCGGCGAAAATGACCGACGCGGCGGTATGGACTACTTCAGGGAGATGGTTCCTATTGTCGGGGAATATGCCTCGTACATGATGATGGAGGTGCAGCCTCTTGATACTGCTGACTATGCCGAGCTCAGAACTTTAGGTCTGGATGCGGTAATGGTTTATCAGGAAACCTACGATCCTGAATGCTATAAGGAGAATCATCTCCGCGGTAAAAAGATGGATATGCGCTACCGTATGGAGACTCCGGAAAGACTCGGTGACGCCGGTATGGACAAGGTGGGAATAGGGGCTCTTCTCGGTCTTTATGACTGGAGGGCTGATACTGTTGCTCTGGCCATGCATCTCCTTTACATGAGAAAGCACTACTGGCAGGTGCGTATGAATCTCTCCTTCCCGAGACTGAGACCTGCTGCCGGCGGTTTTCAGCCTACAAGTCCGATAAGTGACAGGGAAATGATTCAGACCATCTGTGCCTGGCGTCTTTTAGACCACATGCTGGAAATTTCCATTTCTACGAGAGAGAACAGCCGTTTCAGAGATGTGGTGACACCTATTGCCATTACCTCCATAAGTGCGGCTTCGAGCACTCAGCCAGGAGGATATGCTGAGGATCATCATGATCTGCCGCAGTTCATCATCAGTGACGACCGCTCCGTAAAGGAGGTTACCGAGGCTAT
>OMYE01000157.1 GCA_900315145.1 uncultured Pseudomonadota bacterium
GTATTACAAGCGTTATACGAAAAAATACACCAGGAATATTATTCTCGTCGGTATTAACTATGATCCGAAAACCAAGGAACACGAGTGTCTTATTGAAAAACTCGATTAACCTTGCAATACAACCTGATACCTATACTCAAAGAACCTCCAGCCGGAGGTACTCTATTAGTAAGTATCTTTACCAGGATGTTTAATATGAGTAAGACTTTTTAAACCTAAGTCACCGGAAAACACAGAGAAGTCCGTTTTGACCGTAAAGTCCAGAATAAACCTGCAATTATTTCGTGCAATTATTTCGGCAGTCTGGCAAATTCTGCCGGAAATACTCTGGTAATGTCAGTACATTCTCTGGCTTTTTTTATAAAGCATTTTGATGAGCTTACCACCATTCCGCTTTGTGTACCCCGCCATACCTTGAAATCCACTCTGGCATTACCGATATAGCAGATATTACTGTTTTCTCCGAAGTACTTTTTCATGAGCTCAAGCTTGTTTCGGCCGGTAAGATTTACTTCCAGAGATGAGCCGAAGCCCTCCTTGAAAAAATCAAAATAACCGGCAATCTTATTCACAATACTCTGAGTACTTCCTGACACCAGATAAACGGAATTCTCCGGATTAGCGGCTGCTTCACGCAGAAAATCAACCAGTTGGGTATTAAACTGTAAATCCTCTACATTAAAGGAATAACCTTCTCCCAGAAAATACTTGAGTCTTGCTCTTCCTCCTTCCTTATGCCACTTATAGCACTGACACAGCATCAGGGGTTTTTTGAGAATCGTAGAAAAAAATGATGTCACTGACATATCATTTTTTATAAGAGTTCCGTCCAGGTCCACACAATAAATCATTATTACACCATTTACCGGTTACGACTGCTACCATAAATAAGCCAAGTAAGGTAACGTCCAAAAAAATATTAAGGCATATTATACTTAATTAGCCGGAAATTTGTTATAAATCACGTTTTTATGGTTGAAATTAAACATCATCAGACCATAACCCGGCATACCGGATCACCATCAAATGATTGTGCTTACTGATTGTTAAGCAGTTCGGCGATTTTTTCATCACTTGGCTTTAACAGAGTAAGTCTCGCACTGATTATCTTTTCACAGGTTAGAGCATTGTAAGCAGTACCTTCTGCCATCATAACACCATTATCATCCGCAAAGGAAATGACTGCCTCCGTTCTTACATCTGTGCCATAAGGCAGGTGTCCGGAGAGGAAAAACTCCAGTTTTCTGATGGAGAGAATAAGACCAATCTTGAAATCCTCATGCTTTCTGAGGCTTTCCGCGGTTATGATAATGGCCACTGTCTGGGCAATATTCTCCACCAGAGACACCGCGGCCATACTGCCGTCCTCCTCTAGAGCCACGCATTTTCTGCCACCTATCTTAAAGGAACAGCAGACCTTTTTATTTTCATAATCAATAGCGGTAACATTATCCACAAAAACCATCGGTTCCTTCTGCGGCAGCATGGCAATAAGACGATCACTGTCGATACCTGTTACCGCTTCACTGTCTTTACTGTTAGTCATTACCTTTTCCAAAAATAAGAGAAATATTATTACCGCCGAAAGCAAAATTATTGGACATGATATAAGGCTTTTCCAGTGGAACCCCCTGCTTTTTAACAATGTTTATGTCCGCAAACTCTCCGCTGTTTTCCGGATTTAGATAAGTCATTGCCGGCAGCGACAGACCGTATCTCAATATCAGGTAGGCTACATAAGCCTCAACCACCCCTGCCGCACCTAAGGTATGCCCCGTAAGGTGCTTTACTCCGGAAACCGGTACCTGACTTCCGAATACCTGACTGATAACCCGGTGTTCCATATCATCATTAAGCTTTGTGCCGGTGGCATGAAGATTAACGTAACCGATATCCTCTGAAGAAAGTCCGGCCATGGCCAGAGCCTTTTCTATGGCGGCTACAGCGCCTTTTCCTTCGGGATGCGGAGCCGAAATATGATAGCCGTCCGTGCTTGATCCAAAACCCAGAAGCTTCATGACATAGCAGCCATCCAAAGGTTCTCTGGTAGCGATGGTAATACCGGCTCCTTCACCTATGTTGATCCCCTTTCTCTCCGCGGACATCGGCCGGCAGTGTCCGGTATCAAGAGCACCTAATGCATGAAAACCGCTTACGGTTATCCTGCTTAAGGTATCACAGGCCCCGACAATCACCGCATCACATATACCTGCATTCAGCATGGCTGAGGCACTTACAAAAGCTCTGCCTCCGGAGGAGCATGCCGTGGCGATAGAATAACACGGACCGGTGAGTCCCAGCTTTTCCCTGACAAAAGCAGAGATATTTCCTATTTCATAAACCCGCGGATCATACTTTAACTCATAAACGTCTTCTTCCTCAAATACCGGGGGCTGATTAACAGGAGTATTACCGGGAGCTCCCAGCACCTCATTCTCCACATCGGTGATGGCTGATGTACTGGTTCCGATAACCACACCTATTCTGTCAGGTGAAAATCTTGATTTTATCTCTCCGATGAGCGGAGCCATATCATCAAGACAAAGATTTAAAAGTCTGTTCGCCCGGCAGTCATGATTAGGCAGAGGAGCAGGATCCACGGGAAGCTCAGCTAAAAAAGCCTTCTCACCGTGCGGAAGAAAACCGTATGTCTCCTTTAAACAGATATCCGTGTCTGTGGTCAGACTTTTTACCGCCTGTCCGTCATCAAGACCTAAAGCGCTTTTACATGAAAAGCCGTTTAAATATATCATCAGTCACCACAATCTCTGAAAATAATTCTACATTCCCCGTCATGCCGTTTTTTCCGGTAATGAATTATTTATCATCTCCGGAAACAGGGGCTTTATCCTTAAGCCACTCTTTAATTTCAGGAGTTTTGAGCAGACATGATAAAACAAAAACTCCTGCAAGACCGGAGGTTATCACCGTACCGACAGTCTTTACCGCCGGAATATCAGAAAGCATCAGCATGGCACAGGCAGCTTCAGTTGAAAACCAGGCCAGCATAACCGTACCGAGAGTTACTGTCAGCTGCTCCCTTTTCATATTATAAATAAAAATTCCGTAATCTGCGCCTAAACCGGTCACGGTAAACAGTGCCACCGTCACAAACAGACTGAATGACAGCCCAAGCATCTGACAGGCGGTAACAGCAGCCGCAAGTCCGCCGAGAAGCGGCAGAAAAATCACGGTAATCCCGCGAATTCTGCCAATTCCCCATGAAACAGCCAGAATTATCATCATCACACCAATCAGGGCATAATTGAGATTCTGTCTATAAATACCGAACGCTTCATTCCATTCCTTCCGGCGATCTAGAAGCCTGATATCCGGATTACCCCCCAGCTTTTCTATAAGGCCGCTGTCTCCTGCATTTACCCTTAGTAGAAGAGAATCAGGTCCCACGGAAAACTCGGAAAAAGGCACAGCATCTTCAATACGGAATTCCTTAGCCTCGTAAACTCCGGTTACAGCATCATCAAGAGTAATCCCCTCCTCGGCATAAATATTCTTTAATGATTCATATGCCTTACGGTAGGCTTCAATACTCTGACGCTGTTTTTTGGCTGAAGGAATAATACTGCAGGGAGCGGTAACACCTGATTTTTGAGACTCACTGAGTG
>OMYE01000242.1 GCA_900315145.1 uncultured Pseudomonadota bacterium
CATCATCATTCCGGCAGAATTCATGGTACCGTTGTAATTACTGTTCATATAGTTATTACTACCGGTGCTGTACCCGTTCTCGGAATATCCATTGTTGTAATTTCCCGCACTGATTGTTGAATACTCATTATTCGAGTCGTTATTATTTGAGTCGCCATTGTACATGGTAAAATATCCTTGTTATTAGAAAAAAAGTCTCATTACATCTGAACATCACCTGTGACGTATCAGATAATGCATGGTTTTGAGATTATAACGGGATATTTCAACCTTAATCAATAATAAGCAGTCATACTTATTAATTCTTATGACAGAGCTTTCAGAAAAAAAACAGTAAGGAACTCCGGAACATAAGTTTAAGCAGCTGTTCTTCTCAGAAAAATGCTGTCATTATCTGCTAAAATTCATAATTATCATTATGAGTTTTATAATTTAATATCTGCTTTCCAGCTTAAGTTTTTTATATTCCGGCAGAAATCATAAACAGGAGAATAATCATGCCACCGGTAAAGGAACTTCTTTGCTCGCCACCTGCGCTATTTCTTCTGCCGGCTTTAATACATCTGGCTTCCGGATTGTACTTCTCCACCTTTTTCACCGCCCCCTGGTGGTATCCGGCTCCGCTGCTGTTTACTGCCGGAGCTATATTCGGATTATCCGCCGTGCTTAAATTTCACAAATCCCGCATAAGTCCGCTACCATGGCAGAACAACAGAACCAGACTCTTTACCGACGGAATATACGGCATAAGCCGGAATCCCATGTACGTATCGCTGCTTCTATTACTTACCGGTTGCGGACTGCTTTCCTCAGCATATTTAATACCGCTGACACTTCCTCTCTTTGCCGGATGTATACATATGATCATAATTAAAGAGGAAAGAAACAATCTGCAAAATTTCGGTGATGAATATCTTGAATACTGCCGTAGGACCCGCAGATGGCTTTAATCCCTGTCAGAAAAATGGTTATTTCTCCATAGTAATTGTACTGTGGAACATCCTTTTCCAAAAAACGCACATCCGGAACTATTCATTCTTGATTTTTCTTTTGACAAAAAATATATTGATCAATATCTAATTATTAGTAATAGATCACATATTTGAATTGTGTTTAATTTAAACAAACATAGCATGTGATGATGACGGACTTTGCACCAGAAGATCAGAACTTCCGGATGACTATATAAGTTCCGGCAGTAATCCATGTTCATCCTCTGACGGCGGTAAAAACGTTACCTGTCATTTTACAGGCTTTGTAAACACCGACAGAACCGGTCAGAGCGCCTCCGTTATTGATATTGAAAGCACCTCTCTCAATCTGGCGTCATTCACTTATGCCTCTGACAACAGCAACACCAACTGCATGAACGCGGTTCAGGGCGGTATCATCGCTGTCATCTACCCGAATAACATCCTGCAGATTGAAATGATGTCTCCTAACGGAACCAGGGCATTAATCAAACCGGTGTACGCCAACTGGGATTTCAGTGCCAAAACACTCAAATCAAATCTCAGAGCCTCCGGATACAACAATAAATTCCTTGTAAATGTATCTGAATTCTTTACTGAAAAGGTGGTACTGGGCGGCTATGCCGAACGGTAATATCTGATTCCGGAATATCTTCTTAAAAACATTATTCTCCGGTTTACCCGGACAATAATGTTTTTTTTCTTCATAGGACAATCCTCTATTTTTCCGTCATGGGCTGCATTTTTAAGACTATTTATAAACTTTTTTAATTTCAAAATGGATTAAAACAAGCTTAAAAAATGAATTCCTACTAATTTGCACCAAATTCCTATCAGAATACTTGATTATCAAGATTAATCTGTAGTATCATTTATGACGCTTAAATTTACAGATTTAATAATGATAATATTTGTTAAAAAGTAGATAAACAACTATTCGATTTCACATAAGGGATATATAAGGATTTTTTATGAAAATTTCCACTAAGGGAAGATACGCTCTGCGTTTAATTATTGAGCTTGCCAAAGCCCCTGCCGGAGTTCCGGTAAGATTAC
>OMYE01000236.1 GCA_900315145.1 uncultured Pseudomonadota bacterium
TGCCCTGAATGTCAGGGATTCCGTCTTAAAAAGGAGTACCTCCATGTCTTTATTAACAATGTGAATATTGCCGACCTTTGCAACAAAACTATTGTTGAAGCACTGGAATTCTTTAAAAATCTCCAATTAAACCAGCAGCAGGAACAGATAGCATCAAAGGTTCGTAAGGAAATTCAGGACAGACTGAGCTTTTTAGTAAATGTGGGACTGGGCTATATAACCCTTTCCCGTTCCGCAGAAACACTCTCAGGCGGAGAAGCCCAGCGTATACGCCTCGCCAGTCAGATAGGCTCCGGTCTCACCGGGGTGATGTACGTTCTTGATGAACCGAGTATAGGCCTGCATCAGCGCGATAACGGCAAATTACTGGAATCCCTGCACCACCTGCGCGATTTAGGTAATACCGTAATTGTCGGAGCAGGTGAACACGGAGGAACTGTTGTTGCCGAAGGTACTGTCAATGACATTATCTCCAGCACTCAGTCTATTACCGGGAAATACCTGAGCGGCGCCTTAAAGATTGACATACCGAAACGAAAAAAGAAAGGTAAGCTCTATCTCACCGTAAAAAACGCCACCGGTCATAATCTCAAAGATGTCACCTTAAAGATTCCCCACGGCCTCTTCACCTGTGTCACCGGGGTATCCGGAAGCGGTAAATCGACCTTAATCAACGATACCCTGTATGCCATTGCCCAGCGCCGGCTGAATGGTGCCGTGAATATAAAACCGGCTCCGTATAAAGCGATAGAAGGCCTGGAGCTCTTCGACAAGGTAATCAATGTGGATCAGACTCCGATAGGACGTACTCCGAGATCCAACTGTGCCACCTATGTTGACTTTTTCACAACAATCCGTGAATTATTTGCTCAAACCCCCGAATCCAGATCCCGCGGGTATACAGCAGGACGTTTTTCTTTTAACATTAAGGGCGGTCGTTGCGAAGCCTGTCAGGGCGACGGCATCATTAAGGTAGAAATGAATTTCATGCCTGATGTTTACGTCACCTGTGAAGAATGCCAGGGCCGGAGATTCAATAAGGAAACCCTGGATATTACCTATAAGGGTAAAAACATCTCCGATATCCTAAACATGACTGTTGAAGAGGCTCTACAGTTTTTTGAAGCAATTCCGCCTTTAAAGAAAAAATTGCAAACTTTATCCGATGTCGGACTGTCATATATAAGACTCGGACAACCTGCCACAACCTTCTCAGGAGGTGAGGCTCAACGCATAAAATTAGCCAAAGAGTTGTCACGCAAGGATACAGGTAATACACTGTACATACTTGACGAACCTACTACCGGGCTTCACTTTCAGGATGTCAGAATGCTGCTTCAGGTTTTATTCAAGCTGCGTGATCAGGGTAATACCATCGTGGTTATTGAGCATAATCTGGATGTTATTAAATCGGCTGACTACATCGTTGATATGGGACCTGAAGGAGGTGACGGCGGCGGAGAAATCATCGCCGAGGGAACACCTGAGCAGGTTGCGGAGATACCGGAATCCTATACCGGTATGTTTTTGAAAAAAATTTTTAGCTCAAATAAAACAAGAAGGAAATAAAATGACCTATCAACTGACAGACAGAGAGTATAATGCTGCACTTCAGCTTAATGCTGATTACAGATACCAGTATTTTCTTAAAAATGTAAAAAAGGGACTGGAGTTATTCGTACTGAAAAATGAGGAAGGTATTCTTTTTATGGAGACTGAAAAGGATGCCGAAGATACAGAAAAAGATGAAAATAACTCCATCAATGTAATCCCTGTATGGTGTCATGAGAAATATGCCCAGTACTATGCCGGCCAGAATGAGGATGTTAAGGGCTATGAGCCGCAGTCAATCTCTCTTGCCATCTTTATCGAACGCTGGGTGGACAACCTAAGGGATTCCAATATTGAACTGGCAATTTTCCCGTTAACCAATACTGACTGCAATATCGTCACTGCTGAAGAACTGGTCGACGACCTGAAGATTGATGAAGACAAATAATAAGTATCAGTA
>OMYE01000108.1 GCA_900315145.1 uncultured Pseudomonadota bacterium
TAGACATTTTAATTTTTAGCAGAAGCGTTCATTTCATATCATTACTTTATAAAATTAAAATTATATCCTGTTATAGATATATTCTTTTACATTATCTATAGGAACCCTTCAGAAGAACCAATAATTAGGAGCTATAATCAAGTAATCATTATTCGAAGTTGTGGAGAAATGATGTACTATTGTTAAAAAATCATTAAAACAGATTAATATTTATCAATTGCATAATAATCAGAGAATCACTGCTTACCCAGACAGTACTTTTTATGATTCACATAGTTCCTTAGAATTTGTCTGTTTTTAGAAAATCGTTTTTTACTCAAAAAGCATCTTTTTTTGCCCAAAATTGCATTTTTATTAGATAAAATGATGTAAAAATAGCAAAAAATCATTTTTTTTCACCATAATGGGGTAAAATAAAACTTCATAAAATAAGAAATTTACTTTTGTTCGATATTTCACAAAATACCCGAATATTTTGATTGAAACAGAATAAAAGAGATAAAAAAGTTCAATTAACACACTGAATGAAAAAGATCCTTAATTATCATTGATTGTTTGCAAATTGAAGATTAACGAGAAAGGGAAACTATTTTTGTCGTAACTCATGGTGACATGATAGCCTGCCTTGAACTTGTCACAAACATGCATGAAAGTACATAAACATAAATATGTGCTCTAATCACTAACTAAAAGATAAGATGGATAAATGTCTATCGTTATAATGTTTGTGAACAGGTTACAAGTTTGTATCTCTTTCTGTTTGCGTTAGTCATTATTAGTTAATAGCTAATACGATTAAAGATGATTAAAGTTAAAAATGATTAAGTTTGAAACCATACGATAAAACATACAGTATGAAAAGCAAACGGACAGACCATATTCTGTACGGACAAATAAAGTATGGAATTGTCCCGGATAAAGATTTCTGACTTAAAATAGAATTATTGACGTTAGAATTTGTTAAATCCCGGTATCCGTTTCAAGACATTAAGTATTAAGTAATAATAATGTAGTATCGTTTCATATATGAATTTTTGATTATCTGTCATTAACAAGGAAAATAATAAAAAGATGTCAAAGATACTGGTTCTGAACGGTCCTAATCTTAATCTTCTAGGAGTAAGAGAACCCGGAATATACGGTTCAACAGGACTAAAGGAAATCAACGCAAAACTTCAGGCCATAGCTGATGAGCATGGAATTGAACTGGAAACTTTTCAGTCAAATGCCGAATTTGAAATTATCAATAAAATTCATGCAGCAATGGGTAATGTTGACTACATAGTTATTAATCCGGCAGCCTTTACTCATACAAGTGTTGCCATCAGGGATGCTTTATTAGGCGTAAAAATCCCGTTTTTTGAAGTGCACATATCAAACGTTCATGCAAGGGAAAGTTTCAGACATCACTCATATCTTTCCGATATTGCCACCGGTGTGATATGTGGTTTCGGTACTGATGGTTATGAATACGCTCTGCGTGCGGCTATCAAAAGAATTCACTGATAAACTATTATAGAGAAGTATTTAATATGCAAATAGATATCAATAAAATTTCAAGATTAATCAAGATCGTGTCCGAATCAGATATCGCTGAACTTGAATTAAAGGAAGGCGAAGAACAGATTAAGATTACCCGTACCACCAACGCTGTTTCAGTACCAGTTTCAGTACCTGTTGCTCAGGCGGCTTTCGCTGCGCCTGCAGCAGCTCCGGTTGCTCCTGCTGCAGCTCCTGCTGTAACTCCAGCTCCTGCACAGGATGCTGCTGAAACCGTATCAGGTTATGTTATGAAGTCTCCGATGGTTGGTACTTTCTATCGCAGACCAAGTCCTGATGCTCAGAATTTTGTTGAAGAAGGTGCAACAGTTAAGGAAGGCGCTACAGTATGCATCATTGAAGCAATGAAGATGATGAATCAGATATCAGCTGACAAGTCAGGCGTTATTAAGAAGATTTTAGTAGCCGACGGCGAAACTGTTGAATACGATCAGCCTTTATTTATCATTGAATAATCAAGGTAAGTGATATGGCAACAATTGAAAAGATTTTAATTGCAAACCGCGGTGAGATAGCTCTGAGAGTTCTCCGTGCCTGTAAGGAACTGGGAATCAAAACAGTAGCTGTTTTCTCAACAGCAGACCGCGATTTAAAGCATGTAAAGCTTGCTGATGAAGCTATTTGTATCGGACCTGCTCCGGCAAAGGAATCATACCTTAATATCCCTTCACTCATTGCTGCAGCTGAAGTAACCGGTGCAAATGCTATTCACCCGGGCTATGGATTTCTGTCAGAAAATGCAGATTTTGCCGAAATCGTTGAAAAATCAGGTTTTATATTTATAGGACCAAAGCCTGAAACCATCAGACTGATGGGTGACAAGGTGTCAGCAATTGAAGCAATGGAAGCCTCAGGTGTGCCTTGTGTTCCAGGAACCGGTGTTCTTACAGATGACAATGAAGAAAATGCCAGACTGGCTAAGAAAATCGGCTATCCGGTTATCATTAAAGCAGCCGGTGGCGGTGGCGGTCGCGGTATGCGCGTTGTATACAAGGAAGAAGATCTCGCTGAAACCATTGCACTGACAAAAAGAGAAGCTGATTCTTTCTTTAACAATCCTAACGTATTTATGGAAAAGTTCCTGGAAAATCCAAGACATGTGGAATTCCAGCTACTTTCTGACGGTCAGGGAAATTCTGTATATCTTGGCGAAAGAGACTGCTCAGTTCAGCGTCGTAACCAGAAGGTTATTGAAGAAGCTCCTGCTCCGGAAATTACTCAGAAGCAGAGAGACGATATTGGTTCAAGATGTGCTAAAGCCTGTAATGAAATCGGATACCGCGGTGCCGGTACTTTCGAATTCCTGTATGAAAACGGTCAGTTCTTCTTTATGGAAATGAATACCCGTGTACAGGTGGAACACCCTATTTCCGAACTGGTAACCGGTGTGGATATCGTTAAGGAACAGATTAAGATTGCAGCCGGCAGTAAATTGTCCTTTACTCAGAAGGATATCTCTATCAAGGGACATGCCATTGAATGCCGTATAAATGCTGAAGATCCTAAATCTTTCATTCCTTCTCCTGGTAAGATTGTCAGACTGCATACTCCGGGCGGTCCTGGAATCCGCTGGGATTCTCATATCTATGAGAACTATGTTGTTCCGCCTCATTATGATTCCATGATTGGTAAACTTATTGCCTACAATGATGACCGTGCCTCTGCTATTGCCAGAATGAAACATGCACTGCATGAGCTGGTTATTGATGGAATTAAGACCAATGTGCCTTTACTTCTTGACCTGATGGATGATGCGACTTACAATCGTGGATGCTTTGATATTCACTATCTGGAAAGAAAGCTTGAAGGTAAAGACCAGTAATTTGGTTTATTCTCTAAAGTGTATTACCAAATTAATACACTTTAGCTTTGCTTTTTGTGATTTATAACACTAAAAAAATACATATAAAATTATAAAATCATAGAAACTAACTTATTAAAGGAAATAACATGTACAAGAAATTAATTTTAGCAGCTGTTGCAGCTGGTGCTTTTGCAATTGCAGGTTGTTCTTCTGACGGCGCTTCAGGCGGTGCAGAAGGCGGTGCTGATGTTTTCGGTGCTCCAATCTATCTTCGTGGTGAAATGAATGACTGGAATGCTCAGCCACAGTACCTCATCAAGAAGGTTTCAGACGGTGTTTATGTTGCTACTGCCGATTTAAAGGTTGACTGGGCTCCATACAAGTTCAAGTTCGCTGACAGTGCTTGGAGTGCTGGTACCAACTTCGGTTACAGAGATCAGCCAGGTGTATTCGAATGGGGCGGAGATCCAGTAGTTCTCAATCCTAAGTCAATTTTCGAAGAAGTTAAGGTTACTCCACCAGCTGATGGTTTATACGACTTCTACATCGACGTAACCGGTGAAAACCCAGTAACTTACGTTAAGGAACACAAGTAATAGTCTGATTAACTAGACTGTTATATTTTCACTAAGGTCCTGAAGTTTTTCTTCAGGACTTTTTCTTATGTATATTAAAAAATTTATTTATTAAGTTGTTTATTTTCCCCGTAAGTCATGTATTATTGAAATATGTTTTCTGTTTTTAAAATAGAACCAGATACAGTAAGGAAGACTTATGCTCTGCAATGATGTTTAACGATCAAAATACAATAGCACCTTCTCCATAACTCAATATTATGATTATGAGATGAAATAATAAAGGATTCTCCCCTGCTGTTTTTGTATTATTACCCCTAATTAAGGAATATACCTATGCGTTGCCCGTTCTGCAATGCTGCAGATACCAAAGTAACTGATACCCGCATTTCAAATGAAGGCTTTCAGGTTCGTAGAAGAAGGCAGTGTCTTTCATGCGGCGAAAGATTTACTACATATGAACATCCTGAACTTACTATGCCCACAATAATAAAAAGTAACGGCATTAAACAACCATTTAACGAAGAAAAAATAAGGGCAGGAATGCTCAGAGCCCTGGAAAAGAGATCTATCGGAACTGAACAGGTAGACTGTGCTATAAATAATATAAAAACCAAATTAAGAGCTCTGAAGGAAAAAGAAGTTCATTCAAATGTCATTGGAAAAATGGTTATGGAGGAGCTTGAAAGTCTGGATGCCGTAGCATATATAAGATTTGCGTCTGTATACCTGAGCTTTAAAAATCTTAAAGACTTCAGTAAAGAAATTTCCAAAATTGAAAAACAGCTTTAGCTATGGTGTTATCCCTGTTTTGGCAGTTTATATGAGTATTTGTAATCAGTTTTCTACAATAGTTAACAACAGCTTATGACAAATCAATCAGAAACAGATATTAAATACATGCAGATGGCTATTGATTTAGCCCTAAATGGTAAATTGACGACATTACCTAATCCGTGTGTCGGATGTGTCTTAGTAAAAGATGACCGGATTATCGGTAAAGGATACCATCGTAAAACCGGGACAGGTCACGCTGAAGTCAATGCAATAGCAAATGCAAAGGAACTTGGCAATGATATATCAGGTGCCACTGCATATGTAACACTTGAACCATGTTCTCATTACGGGCTCACTCCTCCATGTGCTGTCGCACTGGTAAATAACGGCGTTAAAAGAGTAGTCTGTGCCATGATTGATCCCAACCCGCTCGTTAGTGGAAAAGGCATAAAAATACTAGAAGATGCGGGGATAGAAGTTAAAGTCGGAGTATTAAAGGAAAAAGCAGAGACTATAAATATTCCTTTTCTTTATTCCATAAAAAACAATCTTCCTTATGTTACTTTAAAATTCGGTATCAGTGCGGATGGAAGAATAGCCCTAAGCAATGGTGCAAGTAAATGGATTACTTCAGAGAAATCCAGAAGTGATGTCCAGTTTTTAAGGGCTCAGCATCAGGCAATAATGACTACGGCAGCTACTGTTCTTGCTGATGATCCTTCAATGAATGTCCGGATTGATGAAATTTCACAAGAATTGATTGAAGGTATCGACCACAATTTAATTCATGTCCCGCTGAAGGTAATTATCGATAAACATGAACAGCTTACTATGAAGGAAAAAATATTTTCCACATCAGGAAAAGTTCTTCTTGTGAGACCATCGATATCCGGGGAACTTAAAGAGGAGGAAATCTCTGATAAATTAACCATTTTAAGAATACCTGCTATTGCCGATCAGAAAAACTCTCAGGAAAACTCCTGCAGAAGGGATTTTAATATTATGGAACTGTTCACATACCTGAATTCCAAAAGAATCAGAAATGTCATGGTTGAGTCAGGACCTAATTTTGCAGGTTTTCTGTTTAAGCATAGTCTTATCAATAAACTGGTTCTGTATGTTGCTCCTAAGCTTATGGGGGCAGATGCCATGCCATTCTGCAGTTTAAAAGGTTTTGACAATATGAATGATATCCCGCATATGAAGCTTGAAAATTGTTCAATTATTGGTGATGATATAAAATTAGAATATGTATTAAAGGAATAACTTCTAATGTTTACAGGAATAGTTCAGTCTCTAGGTACTATCAGTGCCATTAATTACAGTGGAAAAGGTGCTGAAATCACCATTGAAGCAAAGGAATTTGATTTTTCTGATGTAAACATAGGTGATTCCATTGCCTGCAACGGAGTGTGTCTTACTGTTGTTAAAATCATAGGAAAATCTTTTGTTGCAGATATTTCTCATGAAACAGTGGAATGCACTACTTTTAAAAATCAGAAAAAAGGCTCCATAATTAATTTGGAAAAGGCCCTGACACCTAGTACTCATATGGGCGGACACATCGTTCAGGGACATGTTGATGGTCTCGGGGTTATTCACAGTATAAACCGCACTGACAATGCTCTGGATATATGGATTGCTGCGCCGCAGAATATCGCTAAGTACATTGCGATTCAGTTAATATAGAGGTCGATGTTCTGGCAAGATATCTTGAAAGACTGATGAGTTTTTCAGCTGATACCGAAGGAAAGAAAAAAGGTAAAAACGATAGTATATTAAGTGCCGGATTTTTAGCGGAAAACGGCTTTATGTAATCAGATTTAATAGTCTCATAAAAACAAAATAACTAACCAAAAGAGGGATTATATATGAGTATTTATGAAAAAATACCGGTAAAATCAGCCAATCGTTTATTGTGTGGCGGTCAGATTATCAATGTCTCATCTGTATCCGCAGAGGGAATTCCGGATGTAATGACTGCGGCATGGAATTGTCCTTTTGATTCAGACGAGGTGCTGGTGGTTTTGGATAAAGGTCATACCACCACCGCAAATATTATCGCTACGGAAAAGTTTGTTATATCTATTCCTTCACAGCCGGATATTGCGTTAATCAACAAGGTGGGATCTGCTCACGGTCGTGATGTCGGGGATAAATTTGTCTGGGCGGATGTAAAATCAGAAAAGTCTGAAAAACTGTCAATTCCAGTATTACCCGATGCTTTAGCATACATCGAATGTGAACTCACAGAAAAAGATGTTTTTATCAAAACCGGAGTATGTCTAGGTAAAGTGGTAAACATTTATGTTAAAAAAGGTTTGTGGAATGCTGAAAACAGTCATTTTGCAGAAGGAATGAAACAGACAATGAGATATGTTTACGAAGGACTTTATCTTATTGACGGGAAGGAAGTAAAAATTTAATAGCTGAGTCATTTGTGATAAAATAAATGAAATTACTTTAGATATAAGCTAATACGAGGTTTTTAAAACATGCAGGAAATTCAGGGGAATTTAGTAGCAGCAGATGCAAAAATTGCCATTGTTGTATCTCGCTTTAACAGTTTTATCAATGAGCATTTGGTATCAGGCGCTCTTGATGTATTGAGTCGTATCGGTCAGGTTAAAGACGAAAATATCACTATCGTCAGGGTTCCAGGGGCCGTAGAAATTCCTTTGACTGTTAAAAAAGTAGCAAAAACCAAAAAGTATGATGCTATTCTTGCTCTTGGTTGTGTTATCAGAGGCGATACCTATCATTTTGAAGTTGTAGCTAATGAAAGCTCAAAGGGACTCACTCAGGTTATGCTTGAACAGGAAATACCTGTAGCTTTCGGTATTCTTACTACAGAAAATATTGAACAGGCTGTTCAAAGAGCCGGTTCCAAGGCTGGTAACAAAGGAGCTGAAGCCGCATCTGCAGCACTTGAAATGATTAACGTTTTAAAGCAGATTTAATTTTATTGGAGAGAATACAGTGAATCCAAGTCAAAGACATAAGGCCAGACATTTTGCTATGCAGGCTCTTTATCAATGGGAAATAACCAAGGAATTAGCTACTGTAATTGAGGAACAGTTCCTTGAGGATCAACCTATTGATGATAAAACCGATAAAGAATATCTGCATGAACTGATTATCGGTACTATTACTCATAT
>OMYE01000162.1 GCA_900315145.1 uncultured Pseudomonadota bacterium
GATGTCAGCACCTCACTTGATTCTCTGACCATAATTGCCAATGCCTTGAACCATCTTGCAAATCCTAAGAAGAGCGGTTTAAAGTTAACTCTCAGCGTGGTCACGGTAAACGGTGCTTCAGTTGACTATGCCCGCTTTAACAGCGGTGTATCTCTAATACCGCAGCAGTCAGCAATACTTGGTCTTGCCAGAGTAATCAAGAGTGAATGTGAATTTATCAGATTAAGAAGCATTGACCTTAACGGTTTATTCAAGAATTGTGAAGGAATGCCGGATGCTCTCGTAAAAGATATACAGCATCCTGATGTTCTTGACGAAGTGATTCTCACGAAGGACGGCCGTTACCGGGTGGTTATAGTGAGCCATAGACAGTATGCGGATAATCATGCTACAGTATCTAAGCCTTCATGCGATACCGGTTCTACCGACGGAAACTCAGCAGAAAACTATTATCTTGATTTCACCAGTCCGGGGAGACTGCGTAATCTCTGCTGGAAGCCAAAACATATTGAAGCCCTTAAGGATAATGAAATAGCGGTTGATGTTAAAGTTACCGGTCTTAATTTCCGCGATATTATGCTTACCATGGGACTGGTTCCGGATGATGCTCTGGAAAACGGGTTCTCAGGTCCTGCTCTAGGACTTGAATTTGCCGGCGTGGTTGCTGAAGTAGGCGGCTCCGTAACTGAATACAAGCCGGGTGACAGGGTATTAGGTTTCGGTTCTGCATGTTTCTCTAATAAGCTTGTGGTTCCTGATTATGCTGTAGCTCCTGTTCCAGACGACTGGTCTCTTGACTCAGCTGCGACTGCACCGATTGTATTTTTTACCGCATGGTATGCCATCAAATATCTTTCAAGAATGGAAAAAGGTGAAAGTATTCTGATTCACGGTGCTGCCGGTGGTGTAGGTATTGCCGCCATCCAGATCGCGAAATACTTAGGTCTTGAGGTTTATGCCACGGCAGGTTCTGCTGAAAAGCGTGATTTCCTCAGAATGATGGGGGTAGAGCATACCTACAATTCCCGCAGTCTCGATTGATACCGGAGGCACCGGTGTGGACGCGGTGCTTAACTGTCTCTCCGGTGAGGCTATGCGTTGCAGTCTTACCGTGCTGAAGCCTTTCGGCAGATTCATGGAGCTCGGCAAACGTGACTTTGTGGAAAACTCCTCCATAGGCATCCGTTGTCTTAAGGAGAATATCAGTTACTTCGCTATTGATGTGGATCAGCTGTTCAAATTCTATCCGCAGCGTGCCAAGACTCTATTCCATGAGGTTATCGGACTCTTTGCCAGCGGTGATTTTACTCCTCTGCCGTTTACCAGATATTCAACTGCTGAAGTCGTAAAAGCCTTCAGATTCATGCAGCAGGGCGGGCAGATTGGTAAGGTTACTGTTAACCATGATGCCAGAGTTGCGGTTTTATCTGAAAACAAAACTGCGTGTACCGTTGAAAATAAAGTTACGGTTCCTTCAGAGGTGTTCTCTGCCGACGATACCTGGCTGATTACCGGCGGTACCGGCGGATTCGGTTTTGCTACAGCGAAGTATTTAATAGAACAGGGCGTGAAAAAGCTGGTACTGGTATCAAGAAGCGGTATCAGGGATGAAGTGGTTGCTGCCGAGGTAAAGAAATTTATAGACGTAGATGGCTTGCATATTACCGTGGAAAAATGTGATGTTGCCGATTATCAGAGTGTGACTGATTTATGGCAGCGTCTTAATGAAAAGCAGATCCGCGTTACCGGTATCATCCATGCGGCGGCTGTATTTGCCGATACCATGCTTAGCTCTATGACTGAGGAGCTGTATGCCAGAGTGCTGAACCCTAAATTTAAGGGGGCTCTCAATCTGCACAAGGTGTCCCTCAACGATAATATTAAGTATTTTGCGGTTTACTCTTCAATTTCTGTAGCCATCGGTAATATCGGTCAGGCAAACTATGTGGCTGCCAACTCCGGCCTTGAAGGTCTAACTGCTATGCGTCTCAGAATGGGACTCCCTGCAGCATGTATTGAATGGGGACCGATAAGTGACATAGGATACTTAAGCTCCAGAACCCAGGTGAAAAAATCACTGGAATCAGTTCTCGGTTCGGAAGCTCTGGGGAGTCATGAAGCTCTCTCTATGCTTCCTATGGCATTAAGCCGTGGCGGTGTCAATATTTTTGCGAACCTTAACTGGGCAGGTGTTGCCGATACTACCGGCAGAATGCCTATGCGTGTATTTGAACTGGTGAAGCTTGACAAGAATCAGAGCCGTGATCTCGGTGCTGACGATTTGATACAGCTGCTCGATGGCAGAAGTCGCGAAGATGCTATTACTCTCATTTCCGATATGCTGGTAGGTGAGATTGCAGATACTATGGGACTAGGAACCGACCAGATCTCTAAGGATCAGAATCTTCAGAGCATAGGTCTGGATTCCCTTATGGCCATGGAGCTTATTGTAAGCATTGAAAAGAAAACCGGAGTGAAGCTTTCTGTTATGACCTTCCAGGATAATCCTACTGTACTGAAACTTGCGGAAAAGATCTATATGAAGTTCAGCGGCAGTGATGAAGAGGGCGGAGCAGAGCTCAGTGCAGAACAGGCAGCCCTGAAGAAGGCTATACTTACTCATATTGACGAAAGTGATCAGGAATATTTAGATATGATTGGTAAAAAACACTGATTAATTTAAATAAATTGTTAAATGAGTGTAAAATAAGCTGTCAGGATTTCCGCCTGACGGCTTTCTTATTGGATACGGATATCCCTGCTAACCGGCATGAGGCACATAAAAATGTTTAAAACTCCTAAATTTACCAATATGCTTAACTCCATTATCAAAGAGAAGTCCTCTGAAAATCTTTCTGGTAATGCTGATGATGAACTGCCTGTACAGAATAATCAGATTAACGTGAGCAGCAGGTTTACCTCCTTCAGTGAACATCCGCAGCTTTTAAAACTGAGAACCATGCAGAGTCTTGCCAGCACATTTAATGTCGGTGATCCTTTTTTTAAAGAGCATGATTTTGTTACCGGTACGGTTACTCATATTAACGGCAGGGAGTATATCAATTATTCCAGTTACAATTACCTGGGAATGAATGGTTCCGCTGAGGTGAATGATGCCGCTATAGAAGCTATAAAAAAACATGGTACATCTGTTGGCGCCAGCCGTCTTGTAGCCGGTGAAAGACCGTTTCAGAGGGATTTGGAAAAGAAGCTGGCGGAAATATATGAGACTGATGATGCCATTGTTTTTGTAAGCGGTCATGCCACAAATGTTAATGTTATCAGCACTCTCTTCGGACCGAAGGATTTGATTATCTATGATGCTCTGGTGCATAACAGCATTATAGAGGGGATAAAGCTTTCCGGAGCTCCGCATTTTCCGTATCTGCATAATGATCCTGCATCTCTCGAGAACCTCCTGGTTAAAAACCGCCGTAATTATGAAAGAGTGTTGATTGTTACGGAAGGTCTTTTCAGTATGGACGGAGACATTCCTGATTTACCTAAGCTTATTGATCTCAAGAAAAGATATTCCTGTTTCCTGATGATTGATGAGGCTCATTCTCTGGGAGTGCTGGGAAATACCGGAAAGGGAATCTATGAACACTATAATGTCAATCCGCATGATGTTGATCTATGGATGGGAACTCTCAGCAAGACTCTGGCTAGTTGCGGAGGCTACATAGCCGCTAATCGTGACATTGTGGACATTTTAAAGTATAATGCACCGGGTTTTGTATTCAGTGTGGGACTTTCTGCACCTATGGCAACAGCTGCGCTGACTTCTCTTAATATTATGCTGAGAGAACCGGAAAGAGTGGCGAGATTAAGAAATAATGCCATGTTGTTTCTGGAGACCGCCAGAAAAATGAATATCAATACCGGCAGATCCCAGGGGTATTCAGTGGTTGCTGTAATAACCGGAAGTTCCCGTAAGGCGGTGAGTCTCTCTTCCGCACTCTTTAATCAGGGGATTAATGTACAGCCGATAATTCATCCTGCTGTTGAAGAACAGCAGGCCCGTCTCAGATTTTTTATAACCTCTGAGCACACTGAAGATCAGATTCTGAAAACCTGCGAGGCAGTAGCCTCTCTTCTGGCGTAAGTGACCCAGCAGGTCAGTGGAAAGTGGATTTAGGTAAATTCTTTTACTTAATGATTGTTTTTTTCCGGTGCTGTGCAGATTTGCAGTCATCCGGAGGTTAAACCGGGAGTGTGTTTTTTACCCCGGTGTTCACCGGAAGTTTAAGTACCGGTAAAAGTGTAAAACAAATACAATAAACATAGGGATAATTAATGTTTTATAGTTTGTCCAGTTTAATAAGAAATGTTGTAGCTGCATCAACGATAGGTGCAGCTGCCGTCGTTCCTTTCAGTTTGTCA
>OMYE01000080.1 GCA_900315145.1 uncultured Pseudomonadota bacterium
ATGTTGTTTTGTATCGTTTTATCTTCGATTTTTGCTCTTTTTTAAGCTGAAAGCGATAAACAACATAACAACATAAAAGAAAAGTGCTTTATTTTTTTTTGAATTAAACAACTAAAAAAACATTTTTCTTTTTATATTTAATAACAATAGAATTATGAAGAATTTCTTAACCTTTATTAAATTTATATCAATAAATTTATTTAATATTTTTCTATAAAATATTTTCTATTTTGATATTTTTTATTCTTGAGATAAAAAATAAAGAATCGGACAATTATGATTTTTTTTGTTTATAGATGAATCACTGTGGTATAAAATGCCACTGTTTTTTTACGAGCGGTTGAGTTGAATATTGTTTTGAATTCTCTTCATATATTTATGCCTATATTTCTTTTCTTTCGGCTGAATTCATAAATACTTGTTAAATTCAACCGGCAAACGGTATTATAGAAATAACATCAGGAGTTTACGATGAGCAGGCTTTTTCGTTCCAGTGTGATTACGGCTGTGGCGACATTTATGTCTAGAATATTAGGACTGGTCAGAGATATTTTTACTGCTCATCTTGTCGGCGCCGGAGTAAGTGCCGACATATTCTTTTTTGCCAACCGAATTCCTAATTTTCTACGTCGTTTGTTTGCCGAAGGCGCATTCAGTCAGGCATTTGTACCGGTAATGTCTGAATTCAAGGCGAATAAAACTGACGCAGAGACCAAGGAACTGGTCAGCAATATAACCGGTACTCTAGGGGCTTTGGTTTTTATTATCACCATCATCGGTATGATCGGCAGTTCAGTAATAACCGCCATCTTCGGCTGGGGTTGGTTCATGGAATGGCTTAACGGTACACCTGAAGGAATCAAATTCGTCAGAGCGTCTCTGCTCCTCAAAATTACTTTTCCATACCTCTTTTTTATAACGTTGACCGCAGTTTCCGGAGCGATCTTAAATACCTATGAAAAATTTTTAATTCCCGCCATCACTCCATGCCTCATGAATCTTTCCATGATCGCCTGCTGTGTATGGGTCGCACCTCTTACAGATGATCCTAATCTGGCACTTGCCATAGGTGTTTTTATAGGAGGAGTCGTCCAGTTTATCTACCAGCTGCCTTTTCTTTATAAGCTTGGCTGTCTGGTAATGCCAAAATTTAAATGGAATCATCCAGGCGTCAAAAAGGTAAGACAATTAATGCTACCGGCTATTTTCAGTGTTTCCGTTAGTCAGATAAATCTGATTATCAACACCGTCATTGCCTCTTTTCTGACGACCGGGGCAATAAGTTACCTGTATTACTCAGACAGACTTCTGGAATTCCCGATAGGTGTTTTTGCCGTAGCCATAGGCACTGTTATTCTTCCAGCACTTTCGAGACAGCATGCTACAAACGATCAGGAAAACTATGCCAAAACAATGGACTGGGGGATAAGACTGGTACTTCTTCTCGGATTCCCCGCAATGATGGGAATGATAATGTTAAGAGAACCTATTATCAGAGTACTGTTTATGCGTGGTGAATTCGGAATTGAGGCTGCAAACCACTCGGCTCTCAGTCTGATTGCCTCCGTATCGGGCATCTGGGCCATAATGCTGGTAAGAGTTCTGGTACCTGGATTTAATGCCCGTCAGGATACCAAAACTCCGGTGAAATTCGGTATTATATCCATGGGTGTAAATATTGCTAGTAATCTTATTATTGTTTTTCCTCTAGAGAAATATCTGATTATTGACGGTAGTAATGGCTATGGTTATATAGGTCTTGCTGTTTCAACAACTATTTCAGCAATCGTCAATGCCTCTCTTCTTTTCTGGGGGCTTAATAAACACGGTATATATAGAACCACTAGAACCACCTGGTTTTTTATTTTAAAACTAATCATCGGTACTGCTGTGATGTCCGTTGTTATCGGATTTTTTAAGAATTATCTTGCTTCCGATATGAGTGACTGGGCCGGGATAAGTCTGATGTTTTCCATTATGTGGCTGGCTGTTCTTATAGCTGCCGGAGCACTGGTGTATTTTCTTGTTCTGCTATGTCTTGGTATCCGTCCTGCTCATTTAAGAGGATAAATGGTTAAAAAATGTTATAAGGATAACATTTTTTTGCTATAATCTAGTGCTTATTAGTGTTGTTGAATTATTGGCTGGTTTATCGGATGCGTTTGGTTCGAAGTCTTGATACTTATACTGATGATACTCAAGGACTGGCGCTTAGTATCGGAAATTTTGATGGTCTGCATATCGGACACAGGGCAATTATTAAGGAACTGACCACCAGAGCCAAAGCCATGAATCTCACATCGGCAGTAATGTGTTTTGAACCTCAGCCACTGGAATTTTTCGGAAAGAATAAAATTCCCGCAAGACTTAGTCGTTTTCGTGACAAGCTGATAGGACTCAGGGAACTCGGGATCAACAGGTTATTTTGTTTAAGATTCAACGAAATGCTGTCCGACCTGTCTCCGGAGGATTTTATTTTTAATGTTCTCTTTAAAAAGCTGAATGTCCGGCTGCTGATTGTCGGTGATGATTTCTGTTTCGGAAAAGGCGGTTCCGGAAATTACGATCTGCTTAAACAGTATGCCAACAAATTGGGATACGAAGTAATCAGTATGCCAAGTTATAAGTACAATAACGAGCGGGTAAGTTCAACATCAATCAGAAAACTGCTGAGCTGCGGACTTCTTGACAGAGTTGCTCCGATGCTCGGTGAGTATTTTTATATCCGGGGCAAGGTGTGTCACGGAAAGAAAATCGGCAGTACTTTAAATTTTCCGACTGCGAATATCAACCTGAACAGAAGGGTTGTACCGATATTCGGCAGTTATGCGGTGAAAATTTTAATGCCGGACGATTCCACAAAATATGGAATTGCCAATGTCGGTCTTAGACCGACGGTTAATGGAAACTATCCGTTACTGGAGGTATTCATTTTTGATTTTACGGGAAACCTCTATACCAAAGAAATTAAAGTTTCATTTATTAAAAAATTAAGAGATGAGAAAAAATTTCCGTCCTTAGAGGCTCTTAAAAAACAGATAGCTCAGGACGAAATGGAGACCCGGAGGTTTTTCGGTATACTTCAGGGATAAGATGGAGTTAAATATAAAACTGGTTTATTATGCTTTCAGTTTTAATAAACCTGTAATCCGGCTTAAAGCCGGATTATCTCCAGTCCGTGAGTTAACGTTACAGTATTTAATTTTAATGGAAGCGTAATAAACTCAACAGCTGAGGTCATTTATCCTGTTCCAGGTGACGGCTGTGATTCTTCTGAAAGATATCATTTTCAGGCTGATCATATCAGTAATGAGCAGATGCGCAGACATGGCGTTTTTTTTGATGGTATTAAATAAAATGACAGATTATAAGAACACTCTTAATTTACCGGATACCCCATTTCCGATGCGTGGTAATTTGGCAAATCGTGAACCGTTGATGTTGAATTCCTGGTACGAGGATAATCTTTACAGTCAGATTAGAAATGCTAGAAAGGGCAGAAAATCATTCATTCTGCATGATGGTCCTCCATATGCCAACGGTAATATTCACATCGGTCATTCAGTTAATAAGATTTTAAAGGATATTATTTTAAAATCTAAGACTTTAAGCGGTTTTGATGCTCCTTATATTCCTGGATGGGACTGTCACGGTCTGCCTATCGAATTAAAGGTCGAAGGTCTTGTAGGCAAGCCTGGTCAGAAGGTTACCGCTGCAGAATTCAGAGAGGAATGCCGCAAGTACGCCAGAACACAGATTGATGCACAGCGTAACGATTTTAAGAGACTTGGAGTACTCGGCGACTGGGATAATCCGTACCTTACAATGAATTTTGAGACTGAAGCCAATATTATCAGAGCATTGGGAAAGGTGGCCGCCAATGGTCATCTGATTAAAGGTTTTAAACCTGTTCACTGGTGTATCGACTGCGGCAGTGCTCTTGCGGAAGCGGAAGTGGAATACTATGACAAGGAGTCATACGCAATTGACGTATGCTTCAAGGCTGATGATAAGGATGCAGTGCTGAAGGCGTTCGGTTCAGTAGTATGTGATGCCGTACCTAACATTGTCATCTGGACAACCACTCCATGGACTCTTCCTGCTAACAGAGCAGTATGTCTTAATGCTGATTTTGACTATCAGCTCATTATGGCTGATAACGGCACATGCTATATTCTGGCTGAAGTTCTTGCAGCTGATGCCTTGAAGCGCTATGGTGTTAATGATTACAAGGTTCTTGCAACTGCAAAGGGAAGCGCTCTCGAGGGTTTAAGATTCTGGCATCCATTCCTTGATTTCACAGTACCGGTTATTCTCGGAGCTCACGTTACCGACGATTCAGGTACTGGTGCCGTTCACACTGCTCCAGGCCACGGTATGGACGACTATGTTGTAGGCTGTAAGTATAATCTTGAAGTAGCCTGTCCTGTGGGCGGTGACGGCAGATTCCTTGAAGGAACGCCATATTTTGCCGGTCAGAATGTATTCAAGGCAAACGAAGGCGTTGTTGCCCTGCTGAAGGAAAAGGGAGCTCTAGCCGCTGTTAACAAGATTGTGCACTCATATCCATGCTGCTGGAGACATAAGTCCCCTATAATCTTCCGTGCCACACCTCAGTGGTTTATCAGTATGGAGGAAAAGGGATTAAGACAGAATGCTCTGGATGAAATCAAGAAGGTTCAGTGGGTTCCTTCATGGGGACAGAACCGTATTGAAGCAATGGTTGCCAACCGTCCTGACTGGTGTATCAGCCGTCAGCGTACCTGGGGTGTGCCTATTGCCCTTTTCGTTGATAAGGATACCAGTGAATTACATCCGCGTACACAGGAACTGATTGAAGAAATCGCCAAGCGTGTGGAAAAGAGCGGTATTCAGGCATGGTGGGATCTGGATCCTAAGGAGGTTTTAACTCCAGAGGAACAGGAACGCTACGTCAAGGTTAAGGATACACTTGATGTATGGTTTGATTCAGGTTCAACAAGCTATACTGTAGTTGGAAAGCGCCCTGAATATAACGGAAACAGTGCTGATATGTATCTTGAAGGTTCAGATCAGCATCGCGGCTGGTTCATGTCATCGCTGATGATTAGTGCCGCCATTTCCGGAAAGGCTCCTTACAATACCGTACTGACTCATGGTTTTACCGTTGACGGTCAGGGCCGTAAGATGAGTAAGTCCATCGGTAATGTTGTAAGTCCTCAGGATGTTGTCAACAAGCTTGGTGCCGATATTTTAAGACTGTGGGTTGCCTCTACCGACTATAGCGGTGAAATGACTGTTTCTGATGAAATTCTGAAACGCAGCGCTGATTCATATCGTCGTATCCGCAATACAGCCCGTTTCCTTCTGGCAAATCTCAACGGCTTTGATCCAGATAAGAACATGGTTGCCTTTGACGACATGGTTGAACTGGATAAGTGGGCCGTGGCGTGTGCTGCCAAGGCTCAGGAGGAGATTATTGCTGCCTATGACAGCTTTGATTTCCATACCGTTGTACAGAAGATTATGCAGTTCTGTTCAGTTGATATGGGCTCTTTCTACCTCGATATCATTAAGGACAGACAGTACACCGCCAAAGCGGAAAGTCTTGCCCGCAGATCATGTCAGAGTGCTCTGTATCTCATCGCAGAAGCAATGGTTCGCTGGTTCGCACCGGTTCTCAGCTTCACTGCTCAGGAAGTATGGGAACTTCTTCCAGGAAAGAGAGATAAGTACGTATTTACCTCTGAATGGTATCAGGAATTACGCAATCTGCCGGAGGATTCAACATTGAATGATGATTTCTGGCAGCAGATTAAGGTTATTCGTGACGAGGTGAACAAGAAGCTGGAAGATGCCCGTAATGCCAAGTCTATCGGCAGTTCACTACAGGCTGAGGTTGCTATCTATGCTGATGAGGAAAAGACCAAACTTCTTAAGGTTCTCGGTGACGAATTACGTTTCGTTCTACTGGTTTCAAAGTGTGAGCTTCTGCCTCTCTCAGAAGCCGGAGATGCTCTGCCGGCTGATGTTACCGGTCTGGCCCTGAAGGTTAAGGTAAGCTCTTATAAGAAGTGTGACAGATGCTGGCATTATGTGGCTGATGTCGGAACTATAGAAGGTCATGGAAATATCTGCGGACGTTGTGTAAGTAACATCGACGGTGATGGCGAAGTACGTAAATTTGCCTAAAATACCTGCATCAATAATTTGGTAATAAAAAAACTGAAAGCCCTGTAAATATACAGGGCTTTTATGTAGAATGCAGGTGATTTAACATACTGATTGTCCGGGTTGAAAATACACGGACGGTACAAGCAAAAAGAAGCATAAGGTTTATGAGAAATAAAATATTTGGCACAGGTCTGGTTTTTCTACCAGTGGCACTGGTGGTAATTATTGCGGATTACTTAAGCAAACTATATATTATCAACCATCTAGCACCATATGACCCTCAGGCCTGGATTGAGGTTATTCCGGGATTTTTTAATATTGTTCATGTACATAATAACGGGGCAGCATTCAGTTTTCTGGCTGAAGCCGGTGGCTGGCAGAAAGTGTTTTTCGGTTTTATTGCCGTCGCGGTGAGCGGCTATCTGTTGTATAAAATGTACAAAAACAAACCATCCAGTTACTGTGAAAATATCTGTTTTGCCTTAATTACCGGAGGAGCTCTCGGAAACCTTTACGACCGGCTGGTTTATTCACATGTTATAGATTTTCTGGATTTTTATCTGACCTGGGATAACACTAGACATCATTATCCTGCTTTTAACATTGCTGACTGCGGTGTCTGTGTTGGGGTGTTTGTTTATATGGTTTATATACTGTTTTTTCACAAGAATAATGAGGAAACCAAGTAATGGAAAACAGAACCTCCAGAAAAAAGATACTGCTGGTAAGTCCCCGCGGATTCTGTGCCGGTGTCAGCCGGGCTATTCAGATAGTTGAACTGGTGCTCAATCGATTCGAAAATGAAAGTGTTTACGTTCTTCATGAGGTTGTTCACAACAAGCATGTGGTAAATGAACTGAGCCGGAAAGGGGCTATATTTGTTGACAGAATTGATGATATCCCTGACGGAGCAATAACTGTCTTTTCAGCACACGGAGTATCAAAAGAGATAGAGCATAAGGCTGAACAGAAAGGACTGAGGGTGTTTGATGCCACCTGTCCTATTGTTGACAAGGTTCATCGCAAAGTACATCGGGTAAGTGCGACTAATGAGGAAATCATTATCATAGGTCATGCCAAACATCAGGAGGTTGAGGGAACTTTAGGACAGTATACCAGTGAAACTGGCGGGATATATGTGGTTAATACAACTGATGAGATAGATAATCTCAAAGTAAATGATCCTGATCATCTCCATTTTGTTACCCAGACCACTTTAAGCATTGATGAAGCGAAGTACTGCATAGACCACCTGAGGGAAGTTTTTCCAAAAGTATCTGGTCCTGCCACTAATGACATCTGCTACGCCACCCAGAACAGACAACAGGCTGTAAAAGATGTTGCCAGAATAGCTGATGTCGTACTTGTAGTAGGCTCCAAGAATTCATCAAATTCCAACCGTCTCAGTGAAGTGGCTAGACAGAGCGGATGCAAATCCTTCCTGATTGACGACTATACCGATATTACTCCGGAGATGATTGAAAACAAACGGATCATAGCCATAACCAGCGGTGCTTCTGCTCCCGAATATCTCATTGAAGAAATTGTCAAACAGTTGAATATCAATGATGAATATGATGTCGAAAATATTGGAGTCTCGAAAGAAAAACAGAATTTCAAGCTGCCTGACAGTCTGCTCTAAGACTCAATTTTGAATAATCAGAAACCTCGTTTCTTCTAATTATTCGATCTGTGTATGCCGGATGGATTATTTCATCCGGTAAAAGGTAACCATCGGTATCGTTTGAAAATAAACCACAAGAACGAATATTACGTCAAATAATTGAGCTATCCTCACCCGTTTCTTTGAATAAAAGATGAAATTTCTTCCTATCAAATCGAATTATTATTTTTACATATAATCATGTAAATTCTCTTGCTAATTCATGATGGTATTCCATCATAATGATGTTTTTACATATGTTAACAATGATTTCAAATATTAACTTTTTTAGCAAATGTGATTATTTTGTAATTTACACTTATTTTTATAAATAAAAGAAAACAACGAGGAAATAACATTATTTCTGCGGCACTATTTTCATGATATACATTGTTAAAATAAAATTCTATGATTATATAATATATATATAGTTATATAATTCCAAATACACAGCTAGCGAGAATTCATGCGTATAAAATAATATGACCCAAATGTAACAATTTATTAAATTCTGTTAATTTTATGTTCGAAAAATTATAAAAATAAATTAAATAAAAATTTTGAAGTATATCTCTTTTAATTATTGATTTTGTGAAATGATTTCAAAAAAAACTATAAGATGTTAATATTTTTTTGAAAAAAATTGTTGATTGTTATTAAATATAAAAAGAAAAATGTTTTTTTAGTTGTTTAATTTAAAAAAAATAAAGCACTTTTCTTTTATGTTGTTATGTTGTTTATCGCTTTCAGCTTAAAAAAGAGCAAAAATCGAAGATAAAACGATACAAAACAACATAGTAAAAACTTAACCGAGAAAATGCAAGTTTGTATTTAAAGAGGCATTATTTTCAAAATTTTTTCAAATAAGAGAGGAAAAAATGGCAAGATTAACAAACCTTTCCAGGGCCATTAATACGCTAGTATTACTAGGCTCCATGGGGATTGCTACCTCAATCGGGATTGTCTACGCTGATTCCAGTGAAAATTTGACTGATGACGATAAAACTATGATCATGCGAGGC
>OMYE01000187.1 GCA_900315145.1 uncultured Pseudomonadota bacterium
ACTGTGTCTTCTGCGGTACTGAATGTGTTAACGAGGTTTTCAGACAGCTCGGCGGCAACGTGGAAATCACCTGGCATGCCAAAGAGGGTGACAGAGTTGCTCCTAACGGAAAACTGTTTACAGTATCCGGACCGTCCCGTGAAATTTTGACTGCAGAAAGAACCTGTTTGAATTTTGTTCAGACTTTATCAGGCGTTGCAACAGAGGTTTCAAAGTATGCCGCTAAACTTGAAGGCTCGCAGTGTCGTCTGCTTGATACAAGAAAAACCATACCCGGCCTGAGAAACCTTCTTAAGTATGCGGTAACCGTCGGAGGCGGTCACAATCACCGCATCGGACTGTTTGATGCCTATCTGATTAAGGAAAACCACATCATGGCCTGCGGAGGGATCGAGAATGCTGTGGCTGAGGCAAGAAGACTTAATCCTGGCAAGAAGGTTGAAGTGGAAGTGGAAAACCTGGAGGAACTTAAAACGGCCATGGATGTAGGTGCTGATATTGTGATGCTTGATAATTTCGAGCTTCCGATGATGTACGAAGCTGCCAAAATGAATGCAGGGAAACTCAAACTGGAAATATCCGGAAATGTTAATCTTGATACTATCAGAACCTATGCGGATACCGGTGTTGACTTCATCTCTGTTGGTGCTATTACCAAGAATGTAAGAGCTGTAGATTTATCCATGAGGTTTCAGAAGTAAAGTGGTTTCTTGCGCTGTTTGGTAATGAATTTGCTAGCTTATGATGGATAATTCATCTGATTAACGTGCCGGAAAGCCGATTGGTTTCCGGCATCCTAGTTTTATTACGATGGTAAGCTGATCCTTACAAGGGCTGTTGTTGCTCCGTGAAGTGGATGTTATAAGGAACATAAAGTTGTTTTGATATTGATTGCAGGTGCTTGAAGATTTGAGAATAGGTGATTGTTTGATGTCTTAGTTAAAATTATGAACTATAATAAGAATATTGTAATAATCACAACAGAGTTGTTCCTATATTTATAACCTTGTTCAAGTATTTGCGGCCTTGTGGTATTGTCAATGCTTAGTCATAGTACATAATGTTTAAATACAGACTGTTAGATTTGACAGACATTGGCAATGTTTAAATAGACTTGCTCGTGTCTATCAAAAACTGGAATAATTTGGGTCAATCAGTAAGGAATGAATGATAATGTGATTAATTGCTGATAAACATACCTAAAATTAAACCAATAGAACATATTTTGTTCTTCTCCAATAGTGTTAAAGTTGAATCCAATAACATTTATGTACAGCAAGCATGCACTCCAAAGAACTGTTTTTGCAAGCGTTGTATAGTTATTATGTGTTTGTTTGTTAGGTTCTAAGCAGAAGAAAAACAGAAACAGTAGAATAAAATTGGTAAAACTGACCCATCTGCCGAAGGTAAAACCTATCAAACAAAGTATTAAAGGGCATGCTGAAATTAGAAACATAAGAAAAATAGTTATTTTTTTATTGAATATTATGAATTCTTTTTTGACGCTAACATTATTTGTGTACAAAATGTAGATGAATGGTAAAAGCGAGTATGCATACATGAATAATGTGTTTAACCATAGTTTGGGATTCATCAAGTATCTTTTTATTTCACTTGCCGTGGCGCTAGGATTGCTAGATATAGAAAGAAAATAGAAAGGATCGGCTCCTTCCAATTTGAGAGATTGATATTTGGAATGCCACGATTTGTAAATAGCTAGGGCAGAATTAAGATCACCCTTGAAAGGGAGAACAATAATACTCCAAGTAAGAAATAAAATGAATCCGAAAAAAAATGTTTGTGTACATTTCTTTTTCATGCTTACATCGGAAGAAAATGAACCGTAGATTAAGTAGCATATGAAGGGGATCCATACAAGTGTTGTTTCATAGATCAGTGTGAGCAATAGAAAAGATAAAAACGAGATTATAGTAAGTGCAAAAAAAGAGAATTTTATTGATTGCGTTTTTTTGTTTCTGGATAAGAATAGACCTAAAATTAACATTCCGACATATATTAAAATCTCTTTTCTCATAAAATGGATATTAAAGTGAAGGTTAAACAAAATGAGAGTTGGAGAAAAGAGAATGGCGACGAGGATGACTGTTGGTAGCTTTAACTCATTGGCTTGATTAAAGATAGTCACAGTAATGAATATGAAACAGAGAAGGAATAGAATGGGTGCTAAAATGGTTATTGATATAAAGTTGTCTGCAAGATAGAAAAATTCACCTAGCAATCCTCTTCTAATGAATCCTCCCTCGTATGAAATCATTAATTCCTTCCATGAGTATAGGTTAGGAAAAAAGTATTCAGCAAAGTTAACATCCATATGGAAAGTTAGAATGATAAATAACAAAGTAAAAATTTCAAGTAACTGTGTTCTTTTTATTTTAGTAGTCATCGTTTTGTTAATACCTTTCTCTATCAAGTTAATAAAGGGTTTAAAATTTGCAAACTCTAGAGATGATTTTCCGGCTATTCATATCCATAGTCAAATTTTTTGGTTCTGTAAATATTTTAATGGGATCGTTTAAAAAATAAACAATAACTAAATACTAAAAAAGGGCACTCTTGTATAATAAAAAGCAATCAAAGCCAAGAGGGGGCCCTTATGAATTCAAATTTATTCTACACTACTTACGACCAAATAGATACAGTTCAGAATTCAAATTCAGATTGTAATTATTTGAAACTACCAGGGATATCCGGATTTAATCAACTAGGGATTCCTGTTTTGTTGTGTTGAATGACAGTCCAAGAGTACATAACGGGAAGGGTCATAAAGCTAACCCTTGTTACTTGGTAAAAGGTAGTTTTAGTAGTAGCGATAACGATGTGCAAACCTGCCCTATATGTGGACAGGCAATGCATGTAAATGACAGATTAAGCATCTATCTAAGGCATTTACCGTTTGGTTGTGTTTCAACTCTCCTGGAGGTAAATTCCGTTCAGTATATCTGTCCCCATTGCAACTGTGTATGCAAGGATTGTTTACCCTTTAAGTCCCCAAAACACATGATCACCAAGCAATTGCATAAGTATACTGAAGACTTGTTAGAACTTAAGCTTACCTTAAAGGAAGTTGCTGAAATTACCGGGTTATCTCAACCGGTAGTGAAAGAGATAGATAAAAAACGACTAAATCGGATCTATACCGTAAACGGAGAAGGCAGGGAGTTTATTAAGCCGGAGACACCGTCAACAAAACTTGGTATAGACGAATTCTCCCTTCACAAAGGCCATATTTATGCAACCGTGATAATGGATTTGGATACAGGTCATGTTCTATGGCTGGCACATGGTAAATCAAAGGATTGCGTATTCAAATTTATTGATCACGTAGGAATAGAATGGATGAAGAAAGTGGAATGTGTAGCATCTGATATGAATGCAGATTTTCTTGCTGCTTTCAAAGAACGGTGCCCATGGATCAAGGGGGTATATGACAAATTTCACTTGATCAAAAACTTTAATGAGAAGGTTGTATCAGAGGTTAGAAAAGACGAGCAGGAAAGGTTGATCAAAGAAGGTAGAACGGAAGAAGCCCAAAGGTTGAAAGGGGCAAAATACGTGCTCATGTCGACCAAAGAAACTCGATATAGTAAAGATCATCCCGAAGAGGATGAAAATGGCAATGTAAAGAAAAAGAGAAGGAGATCAAACGATAAGGAGCAACGGATCTTTGATCAACCAAAGAAAAAGAAATCCCAAATTGAAATGGAAAAAGCCTATCAGAATATCATAAAGGATAATGAACTGTTGCTCGGGCTGGACTTCGTAAAAAGCAGTCTCAGTGATGCATACAATTGCAAAACAGAGGACGAAATGAAAGGCCAAATCAAAATAATTATCGATTACTGCGAAGCCACAAATAACAAGCATTTCAAATGGTTTGCAAGGCTACTTAAGAATCACCTGGAAGGTATATGCAATTACGCATCGTATCAGATTACAACAGGTAAAGTTGAAGGTACGAACAATATGATCAAAACTTTAAGAAGAAGGCACTATGGGATCCCTGATGATGACTACCTTTTCTTAAAGATCATGGACGAGTCAAGAAGGTGATCCCATTAAAATATTTATTGAGCCA
>OMYE01000009.1 GCA_900315145.1 uncultured Pseudomonadota bacterium
GGGATTATAAATCAGAAGAACGGTTGGTAGGACTGGTACCGTTCACAGGTGTCTGTATGATTTACTACGGGGATTTTCTGCAGGTGCGCATTTCTGTTTTTCTTTTTCTAAAATCAGCCGGTACCTCAGGCTTCTGTAAAGTCCGTTAAAGCTTCTGCATACGGATATTTTCATGTTAATGAATTGTAATACTTATAATGCCGGTAGGATTTTGTTGCATTAATTGCACAAAAAAATTATTATTTGTTGTTATACAAGACTAACAATGTGCTGACGGATAATGAAATAACATGAGATATGAGTTCAAGGTTACGGGCATAGACTGTCCCATGTGCGCCCTGGGACTCAGTCAGCAGCTGCGTCTGGTTAAGGATTTCCAGTCAGTGAACTTTAATATATTTACTCATCATCTGGTTATTTACACCTGGCTTGAAAATGATGAGGTACAGCTGATACTGGAAAAAATGAAAAACACGTTTCACGGCACAATCTGTTTTAAACAGCATAAAACGGGTGTTTCCGAGACCGGAAATTCATAAGCTTCTGTCGTGTGCAGGCATAGTTTAAGTGGTGGTTCCATGGCTAAAAATAAAGAAAATTTTTTGAATGATGCGAATGAATGCTTTACATTGCATAATGCCAAGACGGAATGTCTGGATAAGCTCAGAAATTCCGGCGTACGCCTGTCCAAGCAGCGTCTGGAGCTTGTAGATTTACTGTTTTCCGGAACCTTTAACTGCACTAAGGAGCTTTATTATGAAGCACGGGCCAGAAATCCGGAGCTCGGGATGTCAACTGTCTACCGCTTTTTAAAGGTACTCAGTGACCTGGATATCATATCCAACAATAAAATGCTCAATGTAAGCTGTACCAACTGCAGTTTTAAACTGGCAACCTTCAAGGGAAAGCAGGAATTCAAGGCTGATACTCTGGATATTCAGGAACTGGTCCGTTTGGGAATGGTGGTTAAAGGGCTTATTAAATCTGATGAAAAGATAGATATCTCCATGCAGGATGATGAAGTAACAATTTCCATCAAGGATGAATAATAGGTAAGTCCGCAGTGAAAATTTTTCGGACTGATTTTTCTGACAGTTCCCGGCAACAGCCGGGTTTTTTTATATCCGGTTCCATCCTCTGTTCTCCGGAGCATCCCGATCCTGTATTTTTTTATAAAAGTAATTATTTTCTGTTAATGAAAACAATCTTGCAAAAGTTTAAATGAACTCTGTCATCATCCGGTATTTAAAGCGTATTTTCAGCGGGATTCAGACAGGTTATGCCTCTTAAGGATAAAATTATAAACCGGATACTAAAAATCAAATGAAGTGTTATAATTTAGCAGTTTTTTGTGATAGTCCCTCAAAAACGTACAAAAAAAATAAAGTTTTGACTGTTTTTTGCCGGGACGGCCTGATTAATTAACGGCGGTTATTAATATGAAATTACCTGTTTATCTGGATTATGCGGCAACAACTCCTGTTGATCCACGTGTAATAACAAAAATGACTGAATGTCTGGGGCTGGAGGGGCGTTTCGGCAATCCGGCATCAAAGTCTCATGTTTACGGATGGAATGCTGCGGAAAGCGTTGATATAGCCCGTGAACAGATAGCGGATTTAATAGGTGCAGATTCTCGCGAGATAGTCTTTACCTCGGGGGCCACTGAAAGTGACAATCTAGCGATTATCGGGGTGGCCATGGCTCATCAGAAGGGCAGTAGAAAAAAGATCATTACCTCAGCCATCGAGCACAAGGCTGTTCTTGATCCCTGTCATTATCTTGAGAATCTCGGCTTTGAGGTGGTGTTTTTAACTCCCGGCAGGGACGGCATTATTACTCCGGATATGCTTGAGGAAGTGCTTGATGATAATACACTGCTGGTGAGTCTCATGCATGTGAACAATGAAATCGGGGTTATTCAGGATATCGGGGCTCTTGCCGAAAAGGCCCATGCCCATGGTGCCCTGTTCCACAGTGACTGTGCCCAGAGTGCCGGCAAGGTGGTTATAGACGTGAGAAAAATGCCGGTTGATTATCTTTCTCTCTGTGCCCACAAGATATACGGACCTAAGGGGATTGGCGCCTTTTTTGTACGCAAAGGGGTAGTAAGACCATTCCCGGTGATAAGAGGCGGCGGACATGAAATGGGAATGCGCAGCGGTACGCTGGCCACCCACCAGATTGCCGGCATGGGTGAAGCTTTCGCCATTGCCGGAAAAGAAATGAAAAAAGACAACGAACGTATCAGGGCTCTGAGAGACAGACTGGCAGAGAAACTTCTTGAACTTCCGGAAACATCCGTAAACGGTAGCATGGAAAGCCGGGTAGAGGGGAATCTTAATGTTACCTTCAGAGGTATCAACGGGGAGAATTTTATTCTGGCTCTCCGTAACATAGCTGTTTCCACAGGGTCAGCCTGTACCTCGGCTTCACTGAATCCATCCTATGTGCTGAAGGCTATGGGACTCAGCGATGAGGAGGCTCACAGTTCCATCCGCTTCAGTATCGGCAGGTTTACCACTGAAGAGGAAATTGATTATGCCGTTGATTTAATCAGTAAGGAATATATAAAGCAGAGAAAGGCAGGTAATTTATGGAAAATATAGCAAATACACCGGTACTTGAGGTAATTCTTGCTGATGCCGGTACCGCCCGGTATCCATATGCGGAGAACACATCTCTCAGCTTTTCAGAGAGAGGTGCGTTACTGCATATAGATTTTTCTGAAAAAATAAAGAATGTTCAGAGACAGGTACAGGCCGGAGCTAAAAAACTGAGTGCATCCGGGTATAGAAAGGTAAAGCTCGTGGATTCCGGCAGTCATCAATGGACAAGAGAACTGGCATACGCCTTTTTTATCGGTTTCCGTACTGTTAAATACGGCACAGATATAGTTTATCCTGAGAATCTGACTGTGGATACGGCTTTTTCCGTGGAAAGGAATATTATCTCCTGGCTTAGAGACACCATCGATATGCCAGCCTCAGAGCTGACTCCTCTGTCATATATGAATAGGCTTACCGAGCTTAACCGGCTATGCGGCAACAGATTAAGCATAAAGGTGATAAGCGGCGCCGAGCTCGCTGCAGAAAAAATGGTCGGTCTTCAGACAGTGGGTGCCGGCAGTGCCAATGCTCCGTGTATGTACGAGCTGGAGTACGTTCCCGTCGTGGCCAGCTCTCAGGTAACTGTCGCACTGGTCGGTAAAGGGATAACCTTTGATACCGGCGGCTACAGTCTGAAGCCTTCAGATCTGATGCGTTCGATGCATACCGATATGGGCGGTTCTGCAACAGTTGCCGCTGCCGCTGCTCTTCTTGCTGCTAAAGATGCCGGCTGTCGTGTCAAGGCTTATCTGTGCTGTGCCGAGAACATGATTTCCGGCAGTGCCATGAGAGTGGGGGATATCATAAGGTATCCTAACGGTGTGAGCGTGGTGGTGGATAATACTGATGCTGAGGGCAGACTGGTTCTTGCCGACGGTTTAATCAGGGCGGCTGATGCCGATTATATAATTGATGCCGCCACACTGACAGGCGCCGCCAAAGTAGCACTTGGACGTGATTATAATGCCGTACTCAGCTTAAGCAGTGAACTTAGTCACGCTTTCCTTAATGCGGCTGACAATCAGGGTGAGTACGCCTGGCCGCTTCCTTTTGCCGGATTCCATCTGGGACTGGTTTCCTCTCCTCTTGCGGATATTACCAATTCAGCCGGCGGTGACGGTATTGCGGGTGCTACTTCAGCTGCAGCATTTCTGAGTTATTTTGTGCCTAAGGAAAAGCATAATTCATGGATTCATGTGGATCTTGCCGCGAGCTACCGGAAGACAGCCAATGATATATACAATGTAGGTGCTATGGGACATGGTGCCAGAACTATTGCCGCTATGGTGGAATATCTTGCAGCTAAACAGTTCTGATCCTGAAGGATAATGACGGATAAAAAGGCGGAGTGCTTTAAAAGGTGCTCCGCTTTTGTTTTTCATGCGGTGTGACACAGGTGGAGATTATTTATATCCGTGAGCTATGCAGGACGACTAAATGCCGGAAAAACCAAGTTAAATATCGATATTAATCAAAATTTGACGGCACTGATTATTTCAAGATCACATTTTGTAAGCTGCTGTTTTATCAAATACAAATTTTAGAATTATTCTTATTTCATATTCAATGAAATCAAAGCTGCCGGTTGAGTTCCATTTTTTTTCACGGCTTATGATCTGAATCGCCATGGAGAACGGATAAAGTTTGTGATGCTTTACAAAGCATCGCCTGACGGAATGCTCTTCGGACTGTACTCCCCCGGGAGTGTCAGCCGGTGAAGAACAGGGCTTGTGAAAAAAACGGAACATGCCGGTTCCTGAAATGGCATGCAGTCGCGCCGTATAATAAGAATAAGGAAAAAAATATGGCTATTGAAAGAACATTTTCTATTATTAAACCGGATGTTGTAGCCCGTAATCTCATTGGTGACATCTATCACCGTTTCGAAAATGCCGGTCTCAGAATAGTTGCGGCTAAGATGGTTCATCTTAATCGTGAGGAGGCATCCGGTTTCTACTGTCATTTGCGTAATAAACCTTTTTTTGAGGAACTGCTGGGTTTTATGATGTCCGGTCCGGTGATGGTTCAGGTTCTTGAAGGTGAGGATGCCATTAAGCGTCACCGTGAAATTATCGGTGATACCGATCCCCGCAAAGCGAGAGCAGGTTCTATCAGAGCTGACTATGCCGTAAGCATTGATCAGAATGCAGTTCACGGTTCAGACTGTCTTGAGGCTGCTGAAAAAGAAATAGCCTATTTCTTTACAGATGAAGAACTTTGTCCGCGTACCAGATAGAAACGGTGCGGGCTGTGGAGAATCCCCCCGGTGAGGCGGTGATAAATCCGTATATGCAGAAATACCGGTGCGCTGTGCCGGTATTATGATAACCGGCCTACCGCCGGTTTTATTTTTCTAATATTTAAAAATACCGGAATGTACGTACTGTTCCGGTATTACACAGAATGTCAGACATAAAACGGAGGAATGTTATTTTGAAGGATATACACAACATCGTAATATTAACCGGAGCAGGTATCTCCGCTGAGTCAGGCATACCTGTATTCAGATCGGAAACCGGCCTCTGGGAGGAACACCGGGTTGAGGATGTGGCTACCTACGAAGGTTTTTTAAGAGACAGGACTCTGGTGCACAATTTTTATAACGGTATGCGCCGAAAACTGTCCGGTGTTAAGCCGAACGAGGCTCATAAGGCTCTTACCAGACTGCAGAACGAGTGGAAAAACGGGAAGGTTTCCATAATCACCCAGAATATTGATAATTTGCATGAGGCGGCGGGAAGCATCGATGTTATTCACATGCACGGCGAGCTGATGAAGGTCTCCTGTGAAAAATGCCACCGTGTTTTTGACTGGGACAGGGATTCCTCTGTTGATACCGTATGTCCGTCATGCGGTAGAAAAGCCATCCGTCCGCACATTGTGTGGTTTGGTGAAACCCCGTATGACATGGATATGATTTATGCTCTGCTCTCGGAGGTGGATCTTTTTATTTCCATCGGAACATCCGGGGTGGTTTATCCTGCTGCCGGATTTGCGAGACTCGCAAAGGGGCGCGGAGCCTTTAATATTGAGTTTAATCTGGAGCAGTCAGCCACTGCAGGTTATTTTGATACGGGAATATACGGAAAAGCCGGTACCACTCTCCCGGAGTTTGTCGATGCGCTAATCCGTCACGGGGATCTGAGTTTTTTGAATGAGAGTAAATGATATCTAAAAGCTGGCGGTTGTTATAACTGCGGCTGTTCATTCTTTAATGTTAACGGCAGGCTGTGGCCTGCCGGCTGCATTTCTGGGGCTGGCGTTGTTCTAATCCTGATTTAAGCAGAAGATGGACGGCGACCTGTTCAATCCCTGATGATTGAGGCATTTCCCTGAGAAATTCAATTCCTGCCGGTATTGTAAAAACGCCGGTTTACCTGAAATCACTCAGCCAAAAGGTAATTAATAAATTTAAGACATATATCTCATATTTTGCTATAATCTCGCAGATAATTGTGTTTATTTCAGACTTGGGTTAGTTAGCAGTACATGTCACAGGAAGAGAATAAAATTAATTTACTGGATTTGGATCGTGATGGATTGAAGGCTTTTATCGCTGAACTTGGGGAAAAGCCTTTTAGAGCCGATCAGGTAATGAAGTGGATTTACCATTTCGGATCCGAGGATTTTGAATCCATGACCAATATTAATAAAGTTCTCCGTGCCAAGCTGGCGGAAAAGTCATATATCAGGGCTCCGGAAATCAAGGCGGAGTACCGTAGCGGTGACGGCACCATTAAATGGGCTCTGGATGCCGGTGATGGACAGCTTATTGAAACCGTGTATATTCCTGACGGTGACCGGGCCACATTGTGCGTATCAACCCAGGTGGGCTGTGCGGTAAACTGCGCCTTCTGTGCCACCGGAGCGCAGGGATTTAACAGAAATCTCTCCACTTCTGAGATTATCGGACAGGTTTGGCGGGCAGCATCAGTTATCGGCTTTACCCCGAATCCTAAATACCGGGCCATAGACAATGTGGTTCTTATGGGAATGGGGGAACCTCTATTTAATTTTGATAATACCGTAAGAGCAATGAAGATCATGCTCGATGATTTCGGTTTCGGACTGTCCAAGAGAAGAGTAACCATTTCAACTGCCGGTGTGGTACCGGGAATTGACCGTCTAGGAGACAGCATTGATGTGGCTCTGGCCATTTCTCTGCATGCCCCCGATGATGAGCTGAGAAGCAGGTTGATTCCATTGAATGAACGCTATAAGATTGCCGATATTCTGGCTGCGGTAAAGCGTTATGTAGATAAGTCAAATGCTAACAGCGGCAGGGTGACCATTGAGTACATTCTGCTTGCCGGCGTAAACGATCGGCCGGAGCATGCCAGAGCTTTAGCAAAACTGCTTGCCAATACACCGTGTAAGATAAATCTGATTCCGTTCAATCCTCATGAAAAGAGTGATTTTGTCAAGCCGAGTCCGGCCGATGTGGACAGATTCTACCGTATTCTGCTTGATTACGGTTATACCGTGGTTACCAGAAAGACCCGCGGCGATGATATCAAGGCCGCCTGCGGTCAGCTTGCCGGTGAGGTTAAGAACAAAATGAAAAGAATTGCCTCCTTTAAGGCGGCAGATCTGTAGCCGCTGAACGATTCTTTACATGAATGAATCCCATAGTTCATTCCGGGAGAATTATAAAACACGGAATATCCGGTGAGGAATGGCATAAACCGGCTGGTTCAGAATAATAAAAATAAAACAGTATTCAAAGAATAATAAAAAAGCGTTTAAAGAAGATTGAAAATAAATATACAGATACATATCCGGTACTGAAGAGAATATTCAGAAAATGGCTTTGCATATCCGGACTGTCATTGCATATTGGAACTGTCGTTTTTTCAGGTGGAATTTATACGGAGAATTCCCACGCTAAGTGATGACGATGAGGCGGTGAATCATACCTGTCCAGACGGAAGGTAGTGTTAAAAAGCCTGCTGTTTCAAAAGTTTTATATAAAGTTTTGTATTGTTAATGATCTGTGCTGACAGGTGTGGTTAAATTCTAGGATATATTTTTTTCAGTACTATAAAAATAAAAACAGGACAATGAATATGTTGAACAGATTATTTATAGCAGTTGTAATGGCTGGAATGCTTACAGGATGTATCACCTCACGAGAGGTGATTGTTGGACGAGATGCCAACGGTAATGAAATTGTCCGTAATGTGGGTAATATTGATTATCAGAAGGCGGCTTTAGCCAGAATCAATCTGGCTCACAGTTTTATGGATCAGAAGATGATGAGTTCCGCCAAAGAGAATTTAAATATAGCTGAAGGCTATAATCCGGGTACTGAACAGCTGGAACTTGCCTGGGGGCGTTACTACAGTATTGTCGGTGATGTGAGAAACGCAGAAGAGAAATATAAAAAGGTTATCGCCTCATTTCCGAATTCCGGTATGGCGTTCACTCAGTACGGCGGTTTCCTCTGCGACAACAAGCGCTATGATGAAGGTCTGCAGAACCTTATGCAGGCTATAAGCATTCCTAAGTTCGCTTTAATAGGTAATGCCTACGAACGTGCAGCTGTCTGTGCATATGAATCCGGCCAAAAAGAGGATTCCAAGCTGTACTTTGAACAGGCTATTAACTACGGCGGGAATTCAGCATCATTGTTCTATAACTATGCAGTATTTGCTCTTGAGGGAGGCGATGCCAAGAAGGCGGATCAGCTGATGCGTAACTATGATATGTTCCAGTATCCGGATACTCCGCAGACTCTTTATCTGAAGATAAAAATTTCCCAGGCTCTCGGTGAATACGCTTCATCAGAAATATTCGGACGCAAGCTGATTAAGTATTTCCCTACAAGTGAGGAAACAAAGAAATTTAAAGCCGGAGACTATTAGCAGTATTGTCGGAGAGGGGGATTAATAAAATGATTGATAACAGTGCAGACAAGGAAAATGCTTTGAGAATCGGTGAGTCCTTCAGGATAGCCCGTGAAAAGCATAATATTACTCTGATTCAGGCCGCTGAAAAGCTTAAAATCAGAAGTTTTCTGCTTAACGATATGGAAAAGGGACGTTTCGGCCATTTGAGAACCAGAGACTGTCTTGTCTATGCCAAGTTTTTAGGACTGAAGATCTCTCAGGATGATATTGAAAATCTCAGGAAGTCCCAGGGTGGCGAGGCTCAGGATAATACTGAGTCCAACAAAAAGGTTGTGGCAATCGGAGCTGCTGCTGTAGTAGGAGCTTTTCTGGTGATTGCCGTGATTATTTCCAGCCTCTCCGGAAGGAACAGAGAACAGAATGATTCAGGCATGCTGCAGCTTCCGCAGAATGAAACCGGTGAGACCAGTACGCTGGCTCTGCCGCAACAGTCTGCCGGTTCAGACAGTACCTCTGTAACTCTCCCTCTTAACAGTGCAGAAGTTCATACTGTGCAGCAGCCGGTCACTGTGAACGAACCTGAGACGACTGCCGATAAGCAGTCATCTGTTGCAGTGGAGCAACCTGCGGTCAGGGAAAACAAATCTGAAAGCGGCGTGGTTATCGGTGGTGACAGCAGTGAACCGACATTCAGATCCCTGCCTGACGTTGATCCTGAAGACGTTAAGCCGGCAGCTCCCGTAAAACGCGATACCGGAAGAAACACAGTTATGGAGGAGCGCAGTGTTCAGACAAACAGCACGTCCATACGCGTGATAAATGAGAATAACCAGGTGAACACTCAGCAGACGACTGTTCAACGTACTGGTTCAAAAAAGACTCCTGCCGTGCAGCAGGCCAAAAAGACTGAAGCTCCGGTATCTGCTAAAAAAAATCAGGATAATTCCGCCGGTACCGCAGTTTCAAGAAACACCGCAGTGGCCTCTAAGTCAACAGGCCTTAAAGCCGGACAGGTGGTTTCACTCGCTGATGAAATGGGGGTTAAAAAGACTCCTGCAGTTAAACAGGCTCCAGTTGCAAAACAGTCAGCTTCTGCTGTAAAACAGGAAGCAAAGAAGACTGCAGTAAATAATGCCGGTAAAGCAGCTGCTTCTGCAGGTACAGCGGTAAAACAGGTTAACGGGTCTAAAGGACTTAAGGCTGGACAGGTAGTGTCTCTTGCTGATGAAATGGGGTATAAGAAGCCGGCTAAACAGGCTGCCGCTCCGGCTAAAAAGGCTCCGGCTAAGAACTCCGGAAAAAAGAATTCCGCTATAGGACCGAAGATTACGGATCCTAATGAAATTAAAAGAAGAGCAAGTCAGGTAGTGATTACAGAGGCCGTACAGTAAAAATGATAACAGTAACCGAACAGATTAAGAGACGTAAAACCAGACGCATAATGGTAGGTAATGTACCGGTAGGCGGCGATGCACCTATATCCGTACAGAGCATGACCAATACCGATACCACTGATATTGATGGGACCATTAAGCAGATTGGTGATATTGCCGCAGCCGGTGCTGATATTGTTCGTGTAAGCGTACCTACAATGAAGGCGGCTGAAGCTTTTAAGGAAATCAAGGCGGCAGCCACTATTCCGGTGGTTGCAGATATTCATTTTGACTACCGTATTGCTTTAAAGGTGGCTGATTACGGGGCTGACTGTCTGCGTATCAATCCCGGTAATATCGGTGATGATGAAAAGGTAAGAGCTGTTGTTTCATCAGCCCGTGAACACCATATTCCCATAAGAATAGGAGTTAACGGCGGTTCGCTGGAGAAGGAGATTCTGGAGAAATACGGTGAGCCTACACCGGAAGCTCTGGTGGAATCAGCCATGCATCATATCGATATTCTTGATAAGCTTGATTTTCAGGATTTTAAAATCAGTGTAAAAGCCTCTGACGTTTTTGTGGCATATGAGGCCTATAAGCTTTTAAGCCAGAAGATTGAGCAGCCTTTACATCTCGGTATTACTGAGGCCGGAGGTATGCGCAAGGGGTCTGTGATGAGTGCCATTGGTCTTTCATGGTTACTTAAGGAAGGTATCGGTGATACCATGAGGGTTTCCCTGGCGGCCGATCCTGTTGAAGAGGTCAAGGTAGCATTTGATATTCTCAAGGTGCTGAAGCTTCGTACCAGAGGTATTAATTTTGTGGCATGTCCTACCTGTTCACGCCGCGGTTTTGATGTAATTGGAACCGTAAATGAACTGGAAAGCAGGCTTGTCGACGTTACCGAACCTCTCAGTGTGGCTATCATGGGGTGTGTGGTAAACGGTCCCGGTGAAGCGTCCCGTGCTAATATCGGTGTATGTGGGGCTGCAGAAAGAAGTTATTATTATCAGGATGGTGAAAGACAGGATCGAATTCCTAATGAAATGCTGGTGGATGAGCTTGAAAAACGTATCAGAGCCTATCTTGCCGGTAGAAAGAAGATTATTTCATAAAAACTGAATTATCCGGGAGCACCTGTTAAAAACAGGTATCCCTTATTCATGCCGCCCGCAGGTGCCGGCATGTGTTTTTTTTGTGTTGTTTAAAATTACTGACGGTGTGCCGGAAGTTCCGAAAAGACGGTATATTCATGATACGATATGGTTATAAGTCTCTTACAGAACAGCTGACCGGCATGACGGATTTGATAAATGTGAATTAGGGAAGCTAAGAAAAGTGGCGGTTAAAATCAACGCAATCAGAGGTATGAACGATTTATTACCTCAAAACAGCAGTGTATGGCAGCAGGTTGAAGGAGTTCTGAAATCAACGGCTGCATCATTCGGCTTCAGTGAAATCCGGTTCCCGGTAGTGGAGAAAACCGGTCTTTTCTGCCGTGCCATCGGTGAAGTTACCGATGTTGTAGAAAAGGAAATGTATACATTTACCGATCGTGACGGTGATTCTCTGTCTTTACGACCTGAAGGTACTGCCGGATGTGTCAGAGCCTGTCTGGAAAATTCACTGCTTCATGGTCAGGAGCAGAGACTCTGGTATATCGGACCGATGTTCCGTCATGAAAGACCTCAGAAGGGGCGCTATCGTCAGTTCCATCAGTTCGGTAGCGAAGTATTCGGTATCAAGGGACCGGACATTGACGCGGAAATTATCGCCTTTACCGCAACTGTTCTTGAAAAGTTCGGCCTGAAGGATCATGTTACTCTGCAGCTCAATTCTCTCGGTTCCTCCGAGGAAAGGGCCGCCTATCGGGATGCTCTGGTGGCATTTTTGGAACAGCATAAGGAATCTCTTGATGAGGACTGCCGTCGCAGAATGTATACCAATCCTTTAAGAGTACTTGATACCAAAAACGAGGATATTATCAGAATTCTCGCTGATGCTCCGAAATTAAGTGACTATTTCGGCGAGGAAACTAGAAATCATTTCGCCGGACTCTGTTCACGTCTTGATAGTCTGGGAATCAAATATGAGCTCAACAGCCGTCTGGTTCGCGGTCTTGATTATTACAATCTGACTGTATTCGAATGGGTAACCGAGGCTTTGGGGTCTCAGGGTACTGTCTGCGGCGGCGGTCGTTATGACGGACTGGTTGAACAGCTTGGAGGTCAGAGCACTCCGGCTATCGGTTTTGCCATCGGGCTGGAGAGACTGATTCTGCTTCTTGAAACTCTTAATCTTGTACAGGGAATTCCGGCTGTGGATATTATGATTTGCGCTATGGGGGATGAGCCTGAAAAGCAGCAGCTCCAGATTGCCATGGATTTGCGCCGGGAACTGCCAGAGCTCAGAATTATGACTCACTGCGGTGGCGGCAAGTTTAAGAAACAGATGGCACATGCTGATAAATCCGGCGCCCGTTTTGCCGTGATTATCGGTGAAGATGAAATTGCCAGCAGGGTATTAAGTGTTAAGGATCTGCGTTCAGGAGAACAGCAGACAGTTGAAATGGCGGCAGCAGCTGCTTATTTTAAGAGCGTATTTTAATAGGAGTGAAATATGGACATTATTGAAGCAGATGCGCAGCAAAGGGAAGAAGAACTTCACAAGTGGTGGCAGGAAAACTGGAAAAATATTGCCGGCGGTGTGGTTTTGGCTATAGCTCTGATAACCGGTATGTACATGTACAGAGATTACAATCAGAAGAAAATGTATGAAAATGCCGGAGATTTCTACAGCAACGTTATCAGCGTCAACATGGCTGATGCAGAAGGGGTAGAAAAGGTAAACAGCTTTATCAGCGCCCATAACAAGGATGTATACAGTCAGCTTGCAGCACTTTCTCTTGCCAAACAGCTGGTCAGTGAAAAGAAATATCAGGAAGCAGTCGACGTTTTAAGTAAAACAGTCGGTGCCGGAAAAGATACTGTAATTGATGATATTACCCGAATGAGAATCGCCCGCCTTAATATTGAACTTAAAAAGTTTGATGAGGCGGAAAAGGCTATCGACTCCCTGAGTGCCAAGAATGCAGAAGCCTTTAATTTTGCCGCTCTTTCTCTTAAGGGTGATTTAAGAAAGGCTCAGGGTAAAAATCAGGAGGCTCTTGCTTTATACGACGAAGCTCTGGAAAAGGCAACCTCCGCCGATGATACCACCATCGTAAAGATGAAGAGAGATTCTCTTAAGACTACTGCCGGTGCCAGTGTTCCTGCAGGTTCTGTACAGAAAGCTGAAGCAGTTAATACTCTTGAGGCTGAAGCAGTTAAGACATCTGAAGCTGATACTGCTGCTCAGAATAACGGGGAAGAAAAAGGTGTGGCTCAGTCTGCCAGTGACAGTACTCAGGAAAACAAGGCCGAATAAGTTTTTTGCTCTGCAGTACGCATATGAGTGCCGGAGACAGTAGTTTACAATAACAATTTAGGGAGATTTTTAATGTCAGGCTTAAAAAAGAAGCTGATACTTACAGGTATTGCCGCAGTTATGATGCTGGGCGGCTGTTCAAAGGATATAGACGTCTACGAACCGGTACCTGCCCCGTTTGTTAAGAATGTTATCGAGACCAAGATTCTCTGGAAAAAGTCTGTCGGTTCCGGTGTTGGTAAATATTACACCCAGCTGGCTCCGACCTTCGATGAGGTGAAGGTATACGCCGCTTCAAGAAACGGCGATGTCTACGCTTTCAACAAGGATGACGGATCAAGGGAATGGCATCTGGATATTGATGATGAGGAGGAGAATGACAACCGTCGCTCCACCCGTTTGTCCGGAGGTCTGGTGGTTTCATACGGCACTCTTTATGTAACCAGTGAAAACGGTTATCTCTACGCCATTGATGCTACTGACGGCGTACTGAAATGGAAGGCGAATGTAGGACAGGAGATTATGTCAGCCCCCGGTGCCAGTATGGATAAGGTGTTTGTGCTGACAATCACCGGGCAGCTCCTTGCCTTTGATGCCGATACCGGGGAGAAACTCTGGAGCAACGGCAATGACGGAGCAGTAATATCCCTAAGGGGAGACAGTTCTCCTCTGCCGCTCGGCAATCAGGTGGTTTTATACGGGACCTCCGGGGGGAAGGTTAATATTGTTTCCCAGGAATCAGGGGTTCTGATTAATCAGATAAAAGTGAATGTTTCCAGCGGTGCCACCCAAATCGCCCGTCTAAACGATGTAAATAGCACCCCGCTGAACATTCTTAACGAAGTATACACCGTAGCTTTCAATGGCAACCTGCAGGGGGTGGTACTTCCGGAAATAAAACATCTGTGGAAACGTCAGTATTCATCATGTTTGAATATGGCCAGCGATTCCACCGATCTGGCTATTACTGATGTGTCAGGGCATGTTTATGCCATTATCCGTGTGGATGGTACGCAGAGATGGGCTAATACCAGCCTCACCTACCGTAACGTCACCGCACCGGTATATTTCAAAAGACATGTGGTAGTAGGGGACTATGAAGGATATATCTACCTGATGGACGATGCTACAGGAGAAATCAAATCCATGAGGCAGATTGACAGCAGCGGATTATACACTGCACCTGTGGCTGATGAACAGGCTATGTATATTCAGGCGCGTGACGGAAGTCTGTATGCTGTTGATATTGCCGGGGATGACGCCGAATAGTACGTCTGTCCGTTTCCGGTATGATGCGGATTTATTTATGCTGTAAGACCGGCTTACACATTAACCGGCCTGCCGGATCCGGCGGGCCAGTTTTAATTTTTATGAGAGGAACCAAACTGTGTCTAAGGTTGTTGCTTTAGTAGGTCGTCCCAACGTGGGAAAATCTACACTTTTTAACAGACTCACTAAAACCCGAGATGCTCTGGTGGCAGATTTTCCGGGACTGACCCGTGACCGTAAATACGGTCGAGCCATGTACAATGACTATGAATACATTTTGATTGATACCGGCGGTATTGACGGCAGTGAAGAAGGTATTGAAACCAGAATGGCTGAACAGTCGCTTCAGGCCATTGATGAAGCTGATCTGGTGTTCTTCCTTGTTGATGCCCGTAATGGTCTGACCAGCGGTGATTACATGATTGCCGACTATATAAGACGTCATCAGAAAAAGACTGTACTTGTAGCCAACAAGATTGACGGACTCGATTCAGATGTGGCTACTGCCGAGCTTTATGCTCTCGGTATCAGCAATATCTACCCTATTTCAGCAACCCACGGTCGCGGTCTTAGTTCTCTTCTTGATGAGGTTCTGTCTCCGGTACTTTCCGATGGAGAGGAACATGAACTGCCGCAGGCAGGTCCGTTTGATGATCCTGAGGCTATAAAGTGGGAAAAAGGCTTTGATTTCCTTGATAACGTACCTATGGACAAGGAAGCCGGCGGTTTCGACTGGCATGCGTGGAAACTGCGTCATCAGAAAAAGGATGATGCAGGTGATACTGATGGTGAATCCGGTTCTGAAAAAGCTGAAGCAGGGGAAAAGAAGCCTGAAAATGATGAAGAACATGATGGTTCCTTCAGTGATTTGCCGATTAAGTTTGCCATTGTCGGCCGTCCTAATGTCGGTAAATCTACATTAACCAACAGAATGCTTGGTGAAGAGCGGGTTATTGTTTACGATATGCCTGGAACAACCAGAGACTCTATCTACATTCCTCTTAAGAAGGAGGATCAGGAGTATATCGTTATAGATACAGCTGGTGTCCGTAAGCGTAAGAAGGTTAACGAGGCTGTTGAGAAGTTTTCCGTGGTTAAGACTCTGCAGGCAATTGAAGACAGTAATGTTACCATTTTGGTGATTGATGCCAATGCAGGGGTTACCGATCAGGATCTGAGTCTGCTGAGCTTTATTATTCAGAGTGGTCGTTCGCTGGTTATTGCTGTGAATAAATGGGACGGACTTGATAAAGAAGTTAAGGAAAAGGTTAAGCAGGATCTTGAATTGCGTTTAGGATTTGTGGATTTTGCAGAAATTCATTTTATCTCAGCTTTGCATGGAACCGGTGTAGGTCATCTTTTTGAATCTATTTTAAGTGCCTATAAGTCTGCAACAACCCGTGTCAGCACATCAAAGCTCAACCGTATTCTGACTATGGCTACTCAGGAACTGCAGCCGCCACTTTCCAACGGACGTCGTGTTAAGCTGAAATATGCCCATGCAGGCGGTTACAATCCTCCGCGTATTATTATTCATGGTAATAAAACAGGTGATCTTACTGATGCCTACAAGCGCTATCTGAACAATTATTATCGTAAGAGTCTGCATATTATCGGTACTCCGATAAGCCTTGAATTCCATGACAGTGAAAATCCGTTTGAAGGCAAGAAGAACAAGCTTACCCAGAGTCAGATAAGAAAGCGTAAGAGAATGATGGACTTTGTGAAAAAGGCTAAAAAGGATCGTAAAAACAAGAAAAGATAATCGTTTTTCGGTCTGAAAGTAAGATGTAAGATGCCTGACCGGATCCTCCGGTCAGGTATTTATTTAAGTTTTTGATTTAATATGTGTTTTTATGTTTTAAAACATTGAGGATATCATGATGGCTGTTGATTCATCTTTGTGCTCATGCGGTTCAAAGAAGAAATATAGAGACTGCTGTGAACCATACCATAAAGGTCTCAGAAAGACCTGTCATTCACCGCTAGAGGTGCTGAAAAGCCGCTACAGTGCTTATTGCCATGATGACGGGGAGTATGTACTGTCATCATGGGAGGAACATTTCCGTCCTAAAGTTTCAGCAAAAAAGATGATTCGGGAAATTAAATCCATGAAGTATACCGGATTGAAGATTCATGGTGTTGTCTATACTGATGAAGCCGGTGAAAACGCTCAGATCTACTATACGGTAAGATACAGGGTAGGTACAGCCTTCGGTGAAAGTTCCAGTATTTCTAATTTTGTAAAAAAGGATGGTGTCTGGTATTACACTGATGATGTGGCTAAAGAGCTTGTGCCTTTTATGACTGCAGCTTTTAAGGCTGAATCCGTGAGCGAAGAAGAGAATAAGATTCCGGTACAGGTCTGAGAGCTCTCCATGTTCAGGTGGAGTCATTGAATTATAATTCCGTAATACGCGATAAATATCTGCCTGATGCTTTGTTTCACCGGTACTCCCGGCGATAGCCAGGAAAGAACTCAAAACAATAAAGCCTCACTTTAAAGTGAGGCTTTTTAATTTTAGTTAGATGCTTGAAGCATCAGTACGACAGGTATTAAACGATACCCTGAGCGTACATAGCCTTGGCAACCTTAACGAAGCCTGCAATGTTAGCACCAGCTACGAGGTTGTTCTTATCACCGGTGTATTCAGCAGCAGCTTCAGAAGCAGCCTTGTAGATGCTCTTCATGATCTGCTGAAGCTTAGCGTCAACTTCTTCGAAAGTCCATTCAAGACGCTGTGAGTTCTGGCTCATTTCGAGAGCAGAAGTAGCTACACCACCTGCGTTAGCAGCCTTTGCAGGTCCAAAAATGATCTTAGCCTGCTGGTAAATAGCGATAGCTTCGTTAGTAGAAGGCATGTTAGCACCTTCACCGATAGCCCAGGTACCGTTAGCGATAAGCTTCTTAGCGCTGTCAGCATCGATTTCGTTCTGAGTAGCACATGGGAGAGCGATATCACACTTAACGTCCCAAATGTTGCGGCAGCCTTCAACGTACTTAGCTTCAGGATGAACGTTAACGTATTCCTTGATACGGGCACGCTTAACTTCCTTGAGTTCGTGAATTAACTTGAGGTCGATACCGTTAGCATCGTAGATGTAACCGTTAGAGTCACTCATAGCTACAACCTTGGCACCGAGTTCAGTAGCCTTTTCAGCAGCGTAGATAGCTACGTTACCTGAACCAGAGATAACGGTGGTAGCACCCTGGAAGCTCTTGCCATTAGCAGCTAAAGCTTCTTTCATGAAGTAGCAGAGACCGAAACCGGTAGCTTCAGTACGAGCTAAAGAACCGCCCCAGCCGAGACCCTTACCGGTTAAAACGCCGGTGAATTCGTTGCGTAAACGCTTGTACTGACCGTACATGAAGCCGATTTCACGACCACCAACACCGATATCGCCTGCTGGAACGTCGGTATCAGCACCGATGTGCTTTGATAATTCGGTCATGAAGCTCTGGCAGAAAGCCATGATTTCGCGATCTGACTTGCCCTTTGGATCAAAGTCAGAACCACCCTTACCGCCACCGATAGGAAGAGTAGTTAAGCTGTTCTTGAAAATCTGTTCGAAACCTAAGAACTTGATGATACTTAAGTTTACTGAAGGATGGAAACGGATACCACCCTTGTATGGTCCGATTGCACTGTTGAACTGTACACGGAAGCCACGGTTTACCTGTACGTTACCATTGTCGTCAACCCAAGGTACACGGAACATAATCTGGCGTTCAGGTTCTACTAAACGATCCATGATACCAGCTTTAACCCATTCTGGGTGCTTTTCCATAACTGGTTCCAGGGTTTCTAAAACTTCCTGAACTGCCTGATGAAATTCAGGCTGATTTGGATTACGAGCTAATACGCTATCCATTACAGGCTTTAATAATTTCATATTTGTTATCCTAAATATATATTTACGGGGTTTTGTTAATATTATTTTCTATAAAGCTTGTGTGCAACAACATCTGGCATCAGTGATAACCAAAATACACGCAAATACATATTATTTTTTTAATAACATAAAATGTCAAGAAATTATGAATAAATTGTTTGAATATTTTTCTGAGTATTTGTTGTTTTTTTTCAGTAATGACAATGCATAGGCGATTTTTATGCCGGTTTCTGTTTTTTGCATAATTATGCAGATATGCGGCTTTGGGGCACTGTATCAGGATTGATTTTTCAGTAAAAAAATATTTTTCTGATGTTATTTATGGGCGGAAAATGATTAAAAACAACTTTTTGTCCGGTTTTATCGGCAAACATGCGGATGAAAACGGATATGACTGCCGGAACTTTTTCCCTGATTAATAAGTTTGTGTGTTTATGATTCGTAAACATAAGGTCTGGAAGAGCAAATATAGAACCGGAAAATATGACGGCAGATGACGTGACGTATCTGAATATTGAAAAAAAACGGAAAGATGAATAAGGATGCTACGATAAATACCAGTATTGTTTACCGGCTTCTTCTTTTAACAGTCTTTATCCGTATTGATATAAGGAAGGAAATACGCAGCCTGGTATCCCGTAATGAGATTATATGAGCCGGTTGCCGGCAGTGACTGTCAAATGACGGCAGGACATGCGTCCTGCCATGATCTATGATTAACTGTCACTGCGTTCAAAATGAATGGTGTAAAGAACGTGTCGACGCTGTCTGTTGCGTCTCTTTGCCTGTATTGATGGATTTCTGTGCTTGGAAATTCGGCTGGCAGTGAACTTAGACAATTTAAGACCTCTTTTCATTGTTTACTCCTAAGGATGTTATACCACTGTGAATCCATGTTTAACGGAGCTTGTTCAGAAAGCAAGCGCTGTTTCTGTCTCGCCGGTATTTTTTACGGCCTGCCGGATTTATGAGAGGCAGGTTATTATGCAGAATAAGAGTGCGTTTGTTTCCAGTGTTATACAGTGGCGTATAAATAAAATCATGCAAAACCGGTATACCTTTTTAAAAGCACCCGGTGTTTTTAAAAAGGAAAACGAAGAAGTACCTGTTATCCCCATGAAACTCCGGCAACAGACAGGATTCATCAGACCCGGAATGGGGGATTTTTCCTTACAGCTTCTCTTCGTGGCTGTCACTGGAGACTTTTTTCATTATATCCATCCCGGAGAGCCTGTGTGTACGGAGTCCGGTAAGAAAACAGCATGGTGGGAGTTTTCCTGTGTGTCAGTCAACACATAATATGTAATATTATGAAAACACCTGAAGTATATGTCGCAGGAAATCAGTTTTATTATGTCTGTCTGAAACTGTCTTTTTTTATTTTATGCAGTATCCCGCCGGATTATTTTCAGGAGCGTGGTTCTTTCTTCTTTCCCAAAGTACCGATATATATAATGCTACTGCTTATTATAGGACCATTATTCATAAAAACAAGGTGTTTAAAAATAAATAAAAACCGTTATAAATCAAAAGCAACTCGGACTATGCACCTCCTTTGTCTGTTTGCAAGGATGCGGAAATAGAGGCTGAATGTACGTCAGTTGCCGGTAATCGTGATTTTTTCAAAAAATAAACGATGGGAATTATGTGCTGTGCAGCGGTTTCAGACTGTATTTTCATAAAAAGGCGGTTTACTGTTTAATAAATCCGCTTTTTCAGGATTCTTCGTGTTATTAAGACTTTTAAAATAAAGATCAAATAAAGTTAATGCAACCATTATTGTAGATTAACATTAGTTGATGTGTACTTTTATCACATTTTTAACTATAATTATGGTGTTTTTTTATTCCTCATTTTTTTAATCAACTCCGGAATTTCTCCTGCGGGTTGGTTGTTGTATTTAGGTTCAAATAGAGAAATCTTATGGAAATTTTACGCGGTGCTCCGGCTCTTTCTGAATTCCGTACCAAAAAGCTTTTGTCAGAATTTGCAGACAAAGGATTAAAAATCAATTCTGTTTATGCGGAATATGTTCATTTTGCAAATATCAGTGCTCCTTTAACTGAAGAAGAACGTTCCGTACTGGTAAAACTGCTGACCTATGGTCCGCATATCAGTGAATCAGAAACTAAAGGTACATTATATGTAGTAACCCCTCGTCTCGGTACTATTTCACCTTGGTCTTCAAAAGCTACTGATATTGCACACAATTGTGCATTATCCAAGGTTATCAGACTGGAAAGAGGTATTGCCTACTACATTGAAGGTGAAAGCAGTAACTGTGCTGAAGAAATATTACCTCTTATTCATGACCGTATGATGGAACAGGTATTCAGCAGACTTGAAGATGCAGAACAGCTTTTCAGCACTCAGGAACCGAAGCCACTTATTTCTGTAGATATTTTAGGTCAGGGGAAGGCTGCACTGGAAAAGGCTAATGTTGATCTCGGTCTGGCCCTTTCCGATGACGAAATGGATTATCTCGTAAACAGCTTCACCTCTCTCGGTCGTAATCCTAATGACGTTGAACTGTACATGTTTGCCCAGGCTAACTCAGAACACTGCCGTCACAAGGTATTTAATGCAGACTGGGTTATCGACGGCGTGCCTCAGGAAAAGTCACTTTTCAAGATGATTAAGAATACCTATGAAAAGAATTCCGATTATGTACTGAGTGCCTACAAGGATAATGCTGCGGTAATGGAAGGCTCAGTTGCCGGCAGATTCTTCCCAGACCCGGAAAATCATGTATACAGCTATCACCAGGAACCTATTCAGATTTTAATGAAGGTTGAAACTCACAACCATCCTACAGCTATTTCTCCTTATCCAGGCGCAGCCACCGGTTCAGGCGGTGAAATCCGTGATGAAGGCGCGACAGGTGTGGGTTCAAAGCCGAAGGCCGGTATGTGCGGTTTCAGTGTTTCCAACTTACGTATCCCAGGTTTTGAACAGCCTTGGGAAACTGATTTCGGTAAGCCGGGCCGTATCGACAGTGCTCTTGATATTATGATTGATGGTCCATTAGGAGCAGCCGGTTTTAATAACGAATTCGGCAGACCAAACATCAACGGTTACTTCAGAACATATGAAGAAGCTGTTGACAGTCATAATGGTCACGAAATCCGCGGTTACCACAAACCAATCATGCTCGCCGGCGGTCTCGGTAACATTAGAAATGAACACATTCAGAAGGGTGTTATTCCTGTCGGTGCTAAGCTTATTGTTCTCGGCGGTCCAGCCATGAATATCGGTCTGGGCGGCGGTGCTGCATCTTCAATGACCAGCGGTCAGTCTGCAGAAGATCTGGATTTTGCATCTGTACAGCGTGACAATCCAGAAATGGAACGTCGCTGTCAGGAAGTTATCGATGTATGTTGGCAGATGGGCAGTGAAAATCCTATTCTCTTTATACATGACGTCGGTGCTGGCGGTCTTTCCAATGCTCTTCCTGAACTTGTTAACGACGGTAACCGTGGCGGTATCTTCGAATTACGCAAGGTTCCTAATGACGAGCCGGGCATGTCACCATATGAATTATGGTGTAACGAGTCTCAGGAACGTTATGTGCTTGCAGTAAGTGCTGAACAGTACGACACCTTTGAAAAGATTTGTAAGCGTGAACGTGCCAACTTCGCTGTTGTAGGTACTGCAACCGAAGAACGCCGTCTGGTTCTTAACGATGAACATTTCAACAACAAGCCTATAGATCTTCCTCTTGATGTTCTTCTTGGCAAGCCTCCGCGTATGCATAAGGATGTCAAGACTCTTAAGGCTGCAGGTAAGAAACTTGATCTCAATGGTGTTACCCCTAAGGCCGCAGCTGAAAGAATTCTCCGTTTACCGGCTGTTGCTGAAAAGACCTTCCTTATCACTATCGGTGACCGTACAGTTACCGGTCTTGTAGCCCGTGATCAGATGGTAGGTCCTTGGCAGGTTCCTGTAGCAGACTGCGGTGTTACCGCGGCTTCATATGATACATACTGCGGTGAAGCTATGGCCATGGGGGAAAGAACTCCTATTGCTCTGCTTGATTATGCTGCTTCCGCCCGTATGGCTGTTGCTGAATCTATTACCAATATTGCCGCAGCCTACATCGGTGACATTGAAAGGGTTAAGCTCTCTGCCAACTGGATGGCTGCAGCAGGTCATCCTGGTGAAGACGCCGGTCTGTATGCAGCTGTAAAGGCTGTGGGTGAAGAACTCTGTCCTGCTTTAGGTGTAACTGTTCCTGTAGGTAAGGATTCAATGTCCATGAAGACAAAGTGGACACAGAACGGTGAAAACAGAGAGGTTACTGCTCCGTTATCATTAATAGTAAGTTCATTTGCCCGTGTTGAAGATGTCCGTATGACCAAGACTCCTCAGCTTAGAACCGACCTTGGTGAAACCAGCCTGATTTTTATTGATCTGGGTAACGGCAGAAACCGTCTCGGCGGCTCAGCTTTGGCTCAGGTATATAAGCAGCTTGGTGATGTAACTCCTGATGTAAACAGTGCATCTCAGTTGAAGGGCTTCTTTGAGGCAATGCAGTTCCTGATTAAGAATGACTTCGTTATCGCCTACCACGACAAGTCAGATGGCGGTTTATTCACCACTCTGGCTGAAATGTCATTCGCAGGTCATACAGGTATTACAGTTGATCTAGATACCCTCGGTGAGGATGATCTGAGTGTTCTCTTTAACGAAGAACTCGGTGCGGTAATTCAGGTAAGAAAGGATCAGGTTGAATCTGTTCAGAACATTCTGTCAGGTCACGGTCTGGCTAATATTATCTACACCATCGGTACCGTAAATGACAGCGATCGTATTATCTTCAGAAGAAACGGTGAAGATATAATTAACGAAACCAGAACATTCTTCCGTTCAATCTGGGCTGAAACCACCTACCATATGCAGGCTTTACGTGATAATCCGGCATGTGCCGCCAGTGAATTCAAGGCTAAGTCAGATGACAAGGATCCAGGTCTGAATGTTAAACTTACCTTTGATGTGAATGAAGATGTTGCAGCTCCGTTTATTGCCAGCGGTGTCTCTCCAAAGATTGCAATTCTCCGTGAAGAAGGTGTTAACTCACAGGGAGAAATGGCTGCTGCATTCAACCGTGCCGGCTTTGAATGTATCGATGTTCACATGTCAGATATTCTTAACGGCCGTGTAACTCTCAAGGACTTCAAGGCTCTGGCTGCCTGCGGCGGTTTCTCATACGGTGACGTACTCGGTGCCGGTGAAGGCTGGGCGAAGTCAATTCTCTTCAATGCCCGTGCAAGAGATGAGTTTGAATCATTCTTCAAGCGCAATGATACCCTGGCTCTCGGTATCTGTAACGGCTGTCAGATGATGTCAAATCTGAGAGATATTATTCCTGGTGCTGATTTATGGCCACGTTTCGTTCGTAATGAATCCGAAAGATTTGAAGCAAGATTCAGTCTGGTTGAGATTCAGAAGTCTCCTTCACTGTTCTTTGCCGATATGGCCGGTTCTCACATGCCTATAGCTGTATCACACGGTGAAGGCCGTTCTGAATACCGTAATGCTGAACACCTGAAGCAGGTTTCAGAAAGCGGTCTGGTTGCAGTACGTTATATTGATAACTATGGTAATGTAACTGAACGTTATCCTGCAAACCCTAATGGTTCACCAGAAGGTATCACCGGTTTAACAACAACCGACGGCCGTGTAACCATCATGATGCCTCATCCTGAACGCAGTATGAGAACTGTAGCTAACAGCTGGCATCCTGATGACTGGGGTGAAGGCAGTGCATGGTTAAGAGCATTCAGAAATGCCCGCAAGGCTTTAGGTTAGTATAACCGTCCGGTATATTGGCAGTATGTCTGGTTTAATAGACCGCACGTCAGTATCCGGAGGATAGATTAAGCAATAAAGGATATCTTGAATAAAGGTATCCTTTTTTTTGTCTTCATTATGTCTACCTGCTGTATCCGTCCCGGTAATATCTGATAATGATGCTAGCGGCGGTTTATGTCTGCTGTTTACACGTTCTGCAGCATTCTCTGAGAAGTCGGCCGGTTTCCGGAAAAGTCCTTTTTGTAACTGAAAGTTACATGTCTGCATGCATGTCTTTATATTTGTATAAATACTCTGAATTCAAACATATGAACGGGAGTGCATGCTTTCTGTACCTTATTTATCCTTTTGTCTCTGAGGATGATGATTCCAGGGGAGCGTAAGGAAGTGTGTTTATTATCACCCGTATGACTGCTGCTCAAGGTTTTTCTGGCCGGGAATTCATTTACGCCGGCGATTTACGAAGGCCGGGAGCTCTTTTTAACTGTTATACGAAGATGATTTATGCAGAAAAATAAATATTGACGATTATTTTCGGGGATAAAAAGGTTATTTCAGAGATTTTTAACATAATATACAGCCTTATTGCAGCAGATGGGATTCTGTTTTAAATGATGATATAAATAAATATTTATTAATTATGTTAATTATATGTTATAGAACAAAAAACGAACTAAAAAAGGAGGAAGTCTTACGGCTCTAAGATAGATAGTATGTTTTATGGTAATTATCTAGTTATCTGATAACTAACTTATAATTTATTGTAAGGCTTTCATATTTATGAAAGATTATTTCATGTATAAAAGATGTTAATAAGTGGTTAAACCATTAAATATTTGATATATATCTCAAAAAATAAGTGTTTTTAGAATAATATATGAGTATATGAAAATATTTTCATGAAAATGAAAATATTTTCATGAAATTTTTTGAAAGTTTTTTAGTATTTTTTCTTGTAAAAGGTGATAGATGTCACTATTATGTAATCAAGGTCAGGGAACAAAGAGACCGAAATAAAAAAATTAAATGATTAAAAATCAACAATATTTATATCAACACTATGGAAGGAAAACTGATATGAGATACATTATTAAGAAATTTGAAAGTCACGTATATGCTCCGGTAACTCGTGAATACCACTTTAACTACGTTAAGTAATAACAACGGAATTTGGTAACAGGCAAAAAACTTGAGAGGTAAGCAAAATGAGATACTTAATGAAAAAGTTAGAAAGCCATGTATATGCTCCGGTAACTCGTGAATATCACTTCAGTTACGTTAAGTAAGAGCTAACTAAGTTAAATTCTGGAACAGTTAAGATTAAGAGGTAAATAAAATGAGATACATAATGAAGAAGCTTGAAAGCCATGTATACGCCCCGGTAACCCGTGAATATCACTTCAGCTACGTTAAGTAAGTAAGAGCTGAACTAGGCCGGAATCTTAAGACATAGATTAAATCAGAGGTGACTAAAATGAGATACTTAATGAAAAAGCTTGAAAACCATGCATTTGCTCCGGTAACTCGTGAATACCACTTCAGTTACGTTAAGTAAAAATGCGGCGGTTAACCCTAATCTTTAGATACAGTTTAATGAGAGGTGACTAAAATGAGATACTTAATGAAAAAGCTTGAAAACCATGCATACGCTCCGGTAACTCGTGAATACCACTTCAGTTACGTTAAGTAAATGCAGACAGTAATGCTGAACTTTAACCAAAGATAGAGAGGTGACTAAAATGAGATACTTAATGAAAAAGATCGAAGACCGTGTATACGCTCCGGTAACTCGTGAATACCACTTCAATTACGTAAAGTAATTTGACATGGTTGAAAAACCACAATATGGTGCAAGGCCATAGCCTGAATAATAATAAAAATAATTTAACGCAGAAGGCATAATCCATGTCATTGAGATTAAGTAGACAGAGCCGGACTGCATAAAGCTAAGAATTACCTAAATCACAGCATTATGCATCCGGTATTACAAAGAGTTTGATATTTGAGGTATTTTGCTATGAACAAGAACAGAAATTTATATCCGCGACCTGAAATTCCACTGCCGAGTGAGTCGTCAAGAAAAAGAAGTATCGGCCCTAAAATCTAAAAACAGAAAATACGCCCCCTGTGAGATGAAACACAGGGGGTTCGGTTTTTTTGAAAAGTATGATTTGGTTTCGTGTGCCCGGCGACGGATAGCGGATGGTTTACTGTATTATTCAGTACTGCCCGTTTTTTTAGAACCGGGAGCTTTTTCCGGAAAAATAATACTGGCGGTAACCCCTAAAGCTAAAATGACAGCAATTACGATTAAGCTGGTAATATTTCCTATCAGAAGACTGTTGAATCCGCCGATTTCACATCCGGCATTGAAACACAGTTTAAAGGCAATAAAGAACAGAAGCGTAATTACAGCCTTTTCCAGATGACAAAGGTATCTTTTAAGTGATTCCAGGATAAAATACATGGATCTCAGTCCGAGTATGGCAAAAATCATGGCACTGTAGATAATAAGAGGTTCCTTGCTAACAGCAATAACCGCCGGTACGGAGTCAAATGCAAATGTCACATCGCTAAGCTCTATTACAGACAGGCATAAAAGAAGCGGGGTGCCGAAAAATAATCCGGTTCTTTTTAAGGAGATATTTTGGTTCTCCTCTTTCTCTGTCAATTCCCGGATCTTCTGTTTATTCAGGAAAAAGTAATGACCTTCCAGTTTTGGCCAGATAGGTAAAAGCCACTTGGTTAATCTGTATGCCGGATGATTGGAGTAGTCTTCAATTTCGTCCTTGTCATCAGCGCTTTTTATCATGAGAACCGCTGTAACGGCCACCCAGATGCCAAAGACAATCTCCACCCACTGACCAAGAAGGTAAAGGAAGGTACTGCCGATGGCTACAAATATCGCTCTGAATACAATAGCCCCGATAATTCCGTAGTATAAAACCCGGTGTCTGTAGGCTTCAGGTATTTTAAACCAGGTGAATATGGCCATGAATACGAACAGGTTATCCACAGATAATGATTTTTCCAGAATATATCCGGTGAAAAAGAGAGAGGCCACTTCTACATTGTGATGGTACCAGAGATAAACGCCGAAGAGCACTGAAACCAGAATCCAGAAAATTGTCCAGATGCATGAGGTCCGGAATGTCATGATCGGATTTTTTCTGTGAGCAAGAAGGTCAATCAACAGGCATACAATTACTACAATAGTAAATATTATTATGGTGGATGTTTCAAAACCGATATGGGTATTCATGGAAAAAATCTCCTGTTTTGCTGATTCGGGAGTATGTCCGTTGTTTTATTGCCTGAATGAATCTCTTAATCTGAATAATCATGGAATGTTTATACGGCATAAAACAGTGTGCAGACTTGAAGTAATCTATCACATAAATACGGAAGCAAAGAAGTACGACTGTTTTACTATGTAGAGTAGATCAGGGGTTTATGATAAAATAACCCAAAATTCTATTGTTTAGCTAGTTTAGGAAAAATATGGCACAATTCATTTATACAATGAACCGCGTAGGCAAAATTGTTCCGCCTAAGCGTCAGATTTTAAAGGATATATCACTGTCATTTTTCCCGGGGGCCAAGATAGGTGTCCTGGGTTTAAATGGTGCCGGTAAATCCACTTTATTGAAAATAATGGCAGGTATTGATACTGAAATTGAAGGTGAGGCACGTCCGCAGCCCGGTATCAAGATTGGTTATTTACCTCAGGAGCCTCAGCTTGATCCTGAAAAAACAGTAAAAGAAACTGTTGAAGAGGCCTTAGGTGAGGTTAAGCAGGCCCTAACCCGTCTTGACGAGGTGTATGCTGCATACGCAGATCCTGATGCCGACTTTGATGCTTTAGCTGCAGAACAGGCCAGACTCGAAGCTATAATTCAGGCAAGTGATGGTCATAATATTGATAATCAGATTGATCAGGCCGCAGATGCTTTAAGACTTCCTGATCCGGATGCCAAGATTAAGGTGTTGTCAGGTGGTGAAAGAAGACGTGTGGCTCTCTGCCGTCTGCTCCTGGAACATCCTGATATGCTTCTCCTTGACGAACCTACCAACCATCTTGATGCCGAATCTGTTGCATGGCTGGAAAGCTTCCTGCATCAGTACACAGGTACCGTTGTTGCTATTACTCACGACCGTTACTTCCTTGATAATGTAGCCGGTTGGATTTTGGAACTTGACCGCGGTGAAGGTATTCCTTGGGAAGGTAACTATTCTTCATGGCTTGAGCAGAAGGAAGCCCGTCTGGCTCATGAACAGGCATCTGAAAGCGCCCGTCAGAAGTCTATTCAGAAGGAACTTGAATGGGTTAGACAGTCTCCTAAAGGCAGACATGCCAAGTCAAAGGCAAGACTTGCCCGTTTTGAAGAACTTAATAGTACTGATTATCAGAAGCGTAATGAAACTAACGAACTGTTCATTCCGCCTGGGCCAAGACTTGGTGACAAGGTTCTTGAAGTCACCAACCTTACCAAGGGTTATGAGGGTAGAACCTTAATCAAAGATCTGAGCTTTACCGTACCTAAGGGGGCTATAGTAGGTATTATCGGGGCCAATGGTGCCGGTAAGTCTACACTGTTCCGTATGATAAGCGGATCTGAACAGCCTGATTCCGGTTCTATTACACTTGGTGAAACTGTAGTTGTTGCCAATGTTGAACAGTTCCGTGATAAGATGGATAACAAAAAGACTGTTTATGAGGAAATATCTCAGGGACAGGATATTCTTCGTATAGGTAATTATGAAATTCCTAGCCGCGCATATATCGGCCGCTTTAATTTCAAGGGCACCGATCAGCAGAAGCGTGTAGGGGATTTATCAGGAGGTGAACGAGGCAGACTGCATCTTGCTAAGCTGCTGCAGGCGGGCGGTAATCTGTTGTTACTCGACGAACCGACAAACGATCTCGATGTAGAAACATTACGAGCTCTGGAAAATGCTCTTCTGGAATTCCCGGGATCTGCTATGGTTATTTCTCATGACCGCTGGTTCCTTGACCGTATTGCCACCCATATTCTGGATTATCAGGATGACGGAAAGATTACCTTCTTTGACGGAAACTTTACCGAATATGAGGAATGGAAGGTTAAGACCTATGGTGAAGAAGCTGTTAAACCTCATCGCCGTAAGTTCAGAAACATTTCATAAAAAAATATTATAATCATAATTTATAAGCCCGGTTTATCCGGGCTTTCTTATTTCCGGTGTATCAAGCCAAAAGTCAGGATACACAGGCTAGGGGAAAAAGCATAAAAAAACCTCGTTATCCCTGACGGGTAACGAGGTTCTAATCATCTAAATATTTTTGCTTATATTATCTTACTTTAACAAACCGAAGAAGGTTGCAGCGTAAAGACATAAAGCAACAACTGTTAAAGTACCGGCAGCACCGTAAAGTACATAATGATGTAAACGGGTGGTATGGATGCACAGATCATGAAGACCATGATAAATTCTGTGGAAACCATGCCATAAAGATGCTGATACGATTACGAATAACGCACCTGCACCCCACCAGGTAGCGGCAACGCTCTGAATATCAAAGCAGTTAACACCAAATCCCTTGAGAAGCATCAGTACTAAAAGAGCAGGTAATGCGAAAGCGATTACCATACCACCGAAACCGAATAAGCCCCAGTAAATAGGTTCATCTGAACGACGGATCATTATAACTCTCCTTTGTATTAGAACCAGTGAATGGTCTTAGCCACTACTGCAAGAATGATTACAACAAAAGAACCAACGGCAACAGCCCATAAACCTGTAACAATAAGCTTTGCAGGAATGAGTTTAACGTCGGTAGGCTTCCTGGTTGCGAACATACGTACAGCCTTAGGCATCAGGTTGAACCAAGTTAAAGCATGGAACAGTACTGCTACTAAAGAAATCAGGTTGATGATAATCATCAGCGGATTGCTGAGTACTGCATCAACATTTGTTCCAGGGAAACTGAGAACGAGTAATTCAAGAGCAACTAAAACAGCCCACACTGCAGTGCCTTCACGGAGCATGTATGCGATGTAGAATGAACGGTCAGTCCACCAGTTAGCCTTTACAGGACGAACATAAGGCTTGCGATAAGATTTAACTTCGTTTTCCATTATTCTTCATCTCCTGGCTTAAACATCTTGATTACGTAATCGATGGCACTGGCCTTCTTGCCTAACTGAATGGCAGAAGCTGGATCTACGTGCTTAGGACATACTTCTGAGCAGTAACCAACGAAAGTACAGCTCCATACGCCTTCATCAAGGCTTAAAATCTTCATACGTTCAGCGGCGCCGGCATCACGGTTATCAATGTTGTAACGGTATGCCAGAGTTAAAGCAGCCGGTCCGATGAAGTTCTTATTAATCTTGTACTGAGGGCAGGCAGCGTAGCAGCAGCCGCAGTTGATACACTGTGCAAACTGCAGGTAGCTTGCCATCTGCTGTGGAGTCTGAATGTAACCTTCAGTTAAAGGCTTGCTTTCATTTTCCTTTGAAGGAATGATATATGGCTTAATGCGTTCAAGCTTTTCAATAAAGTCTGAAAGATCAACAACCAGGTCACGTTCGATAGGGAAGTTGGCAAGTGGTTCGATCTTCATGCTCTTACCGGTGTAATCTCTTAAGAAGGTCTTACAGGCCAGCTTTGGTACGCCGTTAACCATCATACCGCATGAACCACAGACAGCCATACGGCATGACCAGCGGAAGCTGAGTTCAGGTTCAAGGTTGTCTTTAATGTAGTTAAGAGCTTCGAGGAGTGAAGTTTCTTTTCTGTACGGAACTTCAAAATCCTGAAAATGTGGCTCGTTGTCTGTTTCTGGACGATAGCGAGAAACAGAAATTTTCATCATCTGCTGTTCGGACATTAGTTAGCTGCCTCCTGCTTTTTCTTTTCAGCTTCTTCTGCTGCAGCACCGTATACACGTTCTGCCGGCTTGAAGCGGGTAATCTTAACATCGCTGTAATCGATGGTTGGAGCGTTGTCGCCGTTCTTGAAAGCTAAAGTGTGCTTTAAGAAGTTTACGTCATCACGCTTCTTGTATGCTCCGTCCGGACCGTCAAGACGCTGGTGTGAACCGCGTGATTCTTTACGGTTGATAGCAGAATGAGCCATACATTCAGCAACATCGAGGGTATAACCAAGTTCGATGGCATTTAAGAATTCAGTGTTGAATACACGACCTGAGGTGTCCTTGATCTTGATATTCTTATAACGCTTCTGAAGATCTCTGAGAGTATCGATAGTCTTCTGCATGCTCTCTTCTTCACGGTAGATACCAACGCCTTCTTCCATTGAATCGCCCATTTCATGACGAATCTTAGAGCAGCTTTCAGTACCTGTGCTGTCGCTGAACAGTCTGGTAGCTTTAAGAACAGCTTCTTCAGCCTGCTTAACGAGGAATTCTTCGTTGCCGAAGGTGGTTGACTTGGCATAGTTTGCGGCTTCGATACCGGCAACCTTACCGAATACGATGGTTTCAACGAGAGAGTTGGAACCTAAACGGTTGGCACCGTGGATACCTACGGAAGCACATTCACCGGCAGCGTAAAGGCCAGGCTTGCGGGTAGCGGTCTTACCGTCAGTTTCAATACCACCCATGGTGTAGTGAACTACAGGACGGATAGGTACCGGAGATTCAACTGGGTCAACACCGGCATAAGCCTGAGCAAGTTCACAAATAAGAGGTAAACGTTCATGAAGGTAATCTTTACCCAGGTGTCTCAGATCGAGGTAAACAGCATCACCTAATGGAGTCTTGATGGTTCTGCCCTTCTTCTGTTCATTCCAGAATGCCTGAGATACACGGTCACGAGGACCAAGTTCCATGTACTTGTTCTTTGGCTGTCCTACTGGAGTTTCAGGACCCAAACCGTAGTCCTGGAGGTAACGGTAGCCGTCCTTGTTAACCAGAATACCGCCTTCACCACGACAACCTTCGGTCATGAGCACGCCGCAACCTAAAAGACCGGTAGGGTGGTACTGAACGAATTCCATATCGCGTAAAGGTACACCGTGACGATAGGCAAGAGCCATACCGTCGCCGGTTACGATACCGCCGTTAGTGTTGAAACTGTACGCACGGCCGGCACCACCGGTAGCGAGAATAACAGACTTGGCGATGATAGTACGGCATACACCGTTCTGAATATCATAGGTTACAACACCCTTGATAGCGCCGTCTTCTTCCAGAAGATCGAGAACAAAGTGTTCATCAAAACGCTGGATTGAAGGATACTTGATTGAAGTCTGGAACAGAGTGTGGAGCATGTGGAAACCGCTCTTGTCTGCTGCGAACCATGTGCGAGGTACTTTCATACCGCCGAAACGACGAACGTTAACTTCACCGTTTTCTTTTCTGCTCCATGGGCAGCCCCAATGTTCGAGTTGGAATAATTCTTCAGTAGTATGTGCAACGAAATAGTCTACAACATCCTGTTCACATAACCAGTCACCACCGGCAACGGTATCTTCAAAATGTTTTTCAAGGCTATCGTCATCACGTATAACACCAGCAGCACCACCTTCTGCGGCCACAGTGTGGCTGCGCATTGGGTATACCTTTGATATCAGTGCGATCTTAGTGGTTGGATCTTGCTCAGCTACGGCAATGGCAGCTCTCAGACCAGTACCACCGGCACCTACTATGGCGACGTCGGTCTTAATAATCTCCACGTTATTCTCCTAAAAGGTATAAAAACTAAAAATTAAAAAACAAGGCAGGTTTGAAACTGCCATACTGTTATCTATCATACCAAAAAAGGGTAAAAATTCCCACTTTTTTTGTGATATTTGACGGGGTATTTTTCAGCGCTGGCTGTTGTCTTTTAGCGGGGCAGTGACAGTCATTTCTGAGAGCGGTTCCGTTTGACGGTAAATCCCTGTTTTGAGGCGTATTTTTTACAAAACAGTGCAACATGGAAAACACCTGTATCAGTCCCGTAGAGATGTATGAGGAATACTGCAGAGGGGATATTTTTTGTTAGAGATGATGAAGAATGTAATAGGCGTATTGAGAAAAGGGGAATAATACAGGAAGAGGATGTTTTTCGTGGAAAAATGAAAACAGGGTGATTGTGTAAGGGACCGGCGTGATGATGTCACGCAGTCCCCGGGGATTTAAGGTTTATTCGGTTGCGGTTGTTTTTTCCGCCATTTCCTCACCGTATTTTACAGGCCTGCCGCTTTCCAGTCCGTTAGCAAAGGAGACCGCGTCCTGACCGAACAGGATAACAACAGTAGAACCGAGGTAGAACTTGCCCATTCTGTCACCTTTTTTAAGGGTAATGTTCTGATCATCGTAGTTCCAGACGGTAACCTGACGCAGTCTGTTCGGTGAAACCTCTCCATGCCATTCGGTGGCGATACTGCCTACTATTGTGGCTCCGACCAGAACCATGGCCATCGGGCCGGCCGGTGTGTCAAAAAGACATACGGCACGTTCGTTTTTGGTAAAGAGTTCACTGATGTTACGCACCATTACCGGATTAACGCTGTAATACTTTCCAGGTACAAAAATCATTTTTTTCAGGGTGCCGTCTACAGGCATGTGAATGCAGTGATAATTTGCCGGTGAAAGGTATATGCATATGAATTTACCGTTATTGAAGAGAGCGGCATCTCTATCATCACCTCCGAGAAGTGCTCTGAAACTGTAATCCTGTCCTTTGGCAGCCACAATACGGCCGTATGTAATGTCTCCGAATTCGGCTACTGTTCCGTCAACTGGCATGCAGAGCTGATTCTCTCCGGCACATACCGGTCTGACACCGTCCTTCAGGGCTCTGGTAAAGAATTCGTTGAAGGTTTTGTAATCCTCAGGTTTCTCCTGGGCGGCTTCAGACATGTCAATCTTATATTTTTCAATGAATGTTTCTATAGCCCAGGTGGTAAGCCAGCCAAGCTCGTTACGGGCAAAGACACCGGCGATGCGGGTGAGCAGATACTTAGGAGTTAAACGATGGATGAGTGTTTGTAATGATTCAATCATGTTGATTATTTCCTTGTTTTTTTGCCGGGTGAGGTAAAACTGCTCGGGGCATTCTGTTGGGATGATTCCAATATGCGATGGTAGTTATTATAACGGAATTCCGCCACCTTGCCATCATTAACGGCTTCCACCAGTGCACATCCCGGATCGTTACGGTGACGGCAGTCTCTGAATTTGCATCTGGAAGTGAATTCGGTAAATTCCGGATATCCCTTGATAACCTCCTCTCCGGTGAGATGCCATAAGCCGAATTCTCTGATTCCAGGTGAATCTATGATGGTGGTATTGTCCGGCAGATGATAGAGACGGGAACTTGTGGTGGTGTGCTGGCCGAGACCTGAAATATCGGAAACGGTGTTGGTTACTGCTTCGGCATCAGGTATGAGCCGATTTATAATAGATGACTTGCCTACTCCTGACTGGCCTACCAGAATGGTAGTCTGGCCTGTGATTAACCGGCGCAGTTCCTCGATACCCTCTCCTGTAGCCGTACTGATCCATACTGATGAGAATCCTATCTCTGAGTAGGTGTTCATATAACGGCAGGTTTCCTCTTTTTCTTCAGGGGTAAAAATGTCGCTCTTATTGATAATAATGACCGGTTTTATACCGGCGTGGGTGCAGGCGATAAGATATCTGTCTATGATATTGGTGGAGAATTCCGGTTCTTTGCTAGTTACGATAAGAATTCTGGTGATATTGGCCGCAACAGGTTTTAATCCGTCATAGTAATCAGGACGGCAGAGCAGACTTACCCTAGGCTGCAGTACCTCAACCAGTCCGTTCTGCTCTGTCTCCTCCTTTACATTAATTCTGAACAACACCTTGTCGCCGGTGGTTAAGCCGTCGATGGTTCTTCTTATATAGCAGCGGTGCACTGACAGATCAGTATCGCTTTCAATATCAGCCTGTTTGCCGTAGCGGCTGATGACTGTACCGGAGATTAACGGACCGAGTGAATCATCAGACGGCAGGTTTTCCGTTTCCTGAACCTCTTTGAGCAGACGCTGATGTCTTGCCTTGATGTTTCTGGCCTGTTTAGTGGTTATCCTGTTATTTTTACCCATGAAATAAAAAATTCCTAATTGTGTCAGCAGTTATTCCTGTATTTCTGCGGTGACTGTGTCGGCAGTATTGTTATGATGTGTATAGGGCTGACGTCTCTTTTATTCTGTATGTGAAACGGTACCGCCTGAGGCGTTATCCGCTTTTTATACGGTTATTGTACTTTATTTTGTCTTTTTACGTGACAATTAATCACAAAACCGTCATCTTCCGTTTAGATTTCCAAAATGTCCGGATCAGAATAAAGATTGTGTAATTAGCTGTTTTTTAATCGAAAAGACAGTATTTTCATAAAATTTTTGAAAAAAATAGTTGCAAGACAGAAAAATATCGTTATAATGCCTCTGTTTTTAACGCGGGAATAACTCAGTTGGTAGAGTGCAACCTTGCCAAGGTTGATGTCGCGAGTTCGAGCCTCGTTTCCCGCTCCAAAACTTAAAGCTTATATTTGTTGCGGGAATAACTCAGTTGGTAGAGTGCAACCTTGCCAAGGTTGATGTCGCGAGTTCGAGCCTCGTTTCCCGCTCCAGAATCTGAAGCTTATATCTGATGCGGGAATAACTCAGTTGGTAGAGTGCAACCTTGCCAAGGTTGATGTCGCGAGTTCGAGCCTCGTTTCCCGCTCCAAGTTTTAAAAATCAATTTCTTTGAATTTTTTATATTGTTTTTGCCTGTTTTCAGCCTGTCGACAGTTCTGTGATTATCCGGTGATTTTCAGTGGTGTATTTTGTGAATAATTCAGAACGGTGCTGTAATGAATAGGCGTAAAGGTCGATTTTTTAAAGTTTTAAAAGAAGCTGTAAGAAAACAGAACTGTGAGTAACTTTATTCACTACACGGATTTATTCAGCTGTCCGGCGATGTACGGATGGAAAATTGCAGAAATTATAGAAATGGAATAGCGGATACGGAAAAAAATAAGCCGGTGCTTCGGCTGTTTTTTTATATTGCTTATTCTTTCGATGTATTCAATATAAGTATTTGTTTTCTTTATTATTCTGTTTCTTTATTCAGGTCTTGTGTTTCAGTCGGTATCTGAGATTGTGTATATGACAGCCAAGGTTTTTGATTTTAAACAGTTTTCCGTAAGAAGAGAGCATGCGGGGATGAAACTCAGTACTGACTCTGTGCTTCTTGGGGCATGGACTGCGGATTATCTCATCAGAAGATCCCGGGATAAGGATCTGCAGCAGTCGTCTTATCCGGACCGTCCGGTGGAGCATATTCTTGATATCGGTACAGGAACGGGGGTTCTGGCTATGATTATGGCTCAGTTTTTCCGGACAGCATCGGTTACTGCTGTGGATATTGATGCCGGGGCTGTAGCTGATGCCGTAATTAATTTCAGGGAATGTCCTTTTTCCTCAAGAATTGTTCTCTGTCAGACTGATATCTCTGCTGTGTGCAGCAACAGGGAACTTATGGAAAAGTCCGTATATGGCAGGACAGACATGGATCCGGATAAACGGTATGATCTGATTATCTGTAATCCTCCTTATTATGATTCGGCAGTAGGGGTTAGGAGTGAATCCCGCAGGCAGGCAAGATGCAATGATTCTCTGTCATCATTCCGGCTTTTTACGGCAGTTGATAATTTTCTGAGTGCTGACGGGTATGCCTGTATTATCCTGCCGGTGTCTCAGTCATCGGGCTATCTTGAGGAGGCGGATGCGCAGGGGTTTGTGGCGGAAAAAACAGTAAAAATAAGTTCACGTGCGGATAAGGAGCCATATGCCGTGCTGCTAGCCATAAGAAGAAAAGAAGCATTAAGGGGCATAAACGGTAATATCGGTAAAAACGGGATTTGTGAGGATACCGGAGACGATAGCAGTCTGTTTAAGATGACTGCTGTATCCTCCGAAGAGCAGTACCTTACAGAAAAGGACGGCAGGAGAAGTGATTTTTTTGCCGGCATTACCCGGGAGCTCTACCTGCGGTAGCATTCCGGTATGCATAACTGATTCACCGGATGTCTATGCACCGGGATTACAGTGCCGTATCCGGTATAATGTTTTATAGAGGTTGCTTCTGGAAAAATCTCTTTTTTTTTATCAGTTTTTCCTACTGTGTTTTCTTCACTGTCTAGTCAATTAGTAAAAAATCAGTACAAGTAAAGCAATTAGTACAAATAATGTTCAATATCCTCAGGTATACCCGATAAAATGAGATCTCGGACAGATAATTGTGAAGTAATGGCTGTATCTAATTGAAATTAGAAGGCGTTAATCTTATTTAATTCATAGTGTTTTAAAAATAACCGGCTTTTGATGAATCAGCCGTCAGCGGCTAAAATCATTACTGACTGACCTGAATAAGAATCAGTTGGCAAAATCTAGTGATGAAGGCTTAATTTGGTAAAGGTCTATTTTATAGGTTTTTATAAATCCGAAATAGCGGACAAATCAGCGGTGTTGCGTTAAAATATTGGCGGTTTATTGAATCATGAGTTGGATAAAAGTTTTTGTTTAATCCTGTACGGTGCAATTATGAGCTCAGACTGCAGCGGTGCGGGAACCCGGTTTGCGTGGCGGTGGAATACACCTGATAACCTGCCGGAGATGACAGAATTTATAAAGATAATAATTTAAATTTAACTGGTTAAATAATAATGTTTCAGACAATACTTACTAAAATTTTCGGCAGTAGCAACGATCGAATTGTAAAACAGTTGAACAAGGTTGTTGCTAAAATCAATTCTTTGGAACCTCAGTTCTCATCTCTTAAGGATGAGGATTTTAAATTATATACTGAGGACTATAAAAAGAGGGTGCTTGAGGGGCTGGCTCTTGAAGACAGCGGCAAGAAGGCATACGGCTCCACTTTAAGCGATATTCTGCCAGAGGCTTTTGCTCTGGTAAGAGAAGCTTCAAGACGTGTTCTCGGTCTGCGTCCTTTTGATGTGCAGCTGATGGGCGGTATAGTGTTAAATGATAATCAGATTGCAGAAATGAAAACCGGTGAAGGTAAGACACTTACAGCACTTCTTCCTGCATATCTTAACGCGCTTACCGGAAAAGGGGTGCATGTCGTTACCGTAAACGACTATCTGGCACGCCGTGACAGTGACTGGAGCCGTCCGCTGTTTGAATTTTTAGGTATGACTGTGGGCTGTAACATTCCTGGAATGGATGCTGAGGCCAAGAGAGCAGCTTATGCCTGTGATATTACCTACGGTACCAATAATGAGTTCGGTTTTGACTACCTGAGAGACAACATGGCATATATTCCTGAACAGCGTGTTCAGAAACCGCTCTATTACGCCATTGTCGACGAAGTTGACTCAGTGCTCATCGATGAAGCACGTACTCCGCTGATTATCTCCGGTGCAGCAGAAGACAGTTCAAGTCTCTATATGGCAGTGAATAAGATTATTCCTGAACTGGTTGAACAGGAAAAGGAGGACTCTGAGGAATACCATGGTAACGGTGACTATACCAGGGATCTCAAGAATAAATCCGCTTATCTCACAGAACATGGTCAGATTCATGTTGAAGAACTCCTGCAGCGTGAAGGAATTCTTACCGAAGGTCAGTCACTTTATTCAAGTGCATGTATCACCCTGCTTCATCACGTTATGGCTGCATTGAGAGCCCACGTGCTGTTTACTAAGGATGTTGATTATATCGTAAAAGACGGTGAAGTTATCATCATTGACGAACACACCGGCCGTACGATGCAGGGCCGCAGATGGAGTGACGGTTTACATCAGGCTGTTGAAGCGAAGGAAGGAGTGGAAATTCATAATGAAAATCAGACTCTCGCTTCAATAACATTCCAGAACTACTTCCGTATGTACGAGAAGCTTGCCGGTATGACCGGTACTGCTGATACCGAAGCGTATGAATTCCAGCAGATCTATAATTTAAGAACTGTAGTTCTGCCAACCAATAAACCGATGATCCGTGAAGATATGATTGATCTTATATACGGTTCAGAGGAGGAAAAGTATGAAGCAGTGGTTGCAGATATCAAGGAGGAGATTGCCAAGGGCCGTCCAGTTCTCGTAGGTACCATTTCAATTGAAAGTTCAGAAAGACTTTCAGAATATCTGAATAAGATTAATATCAAGCATCAGGTTCTTAATGCCAAGTTCCATGCTCAGGAAGCTCAGATTGTTGCTCAGGCAGGCCGTCCTGGTACAGTAACCATTGCTACCAACATGGCAGGTCGCGGTACTGATATTGTACTTGGCGGTTCATTGAGTGCCGATCTTGCCAGCTTACAGGATCCTACTCCGGAACAGATTCAGCAGGTTAAGGATGAATGGCAGAAGCGTCATGATGCAGTTGTTGCTGCAGGCGGTTTACATATTATCGGTACTGAACGTCACGAATCACGCCGTATAGATAATCAGCTGCGCGGTCGTGCCGGCCGTCAGGGGGATCCCGGTTCATCAAGATTCTATCTTTCACTCGATGATAATCTTCTGAGAATATTCGGTTCAGACCGTATCAAGACTATGATGAAGCATTTAGGTATGGAACGCGGTGAACCTATCGGTCACAAGCTGGTATCCAGAGCCATTGAGAATGCTCAGCGCAAGGTTGAAACCAGAAACTTCGATTTACGTAAGAACCTTCTTGAATTTGACGATGTAGCCAATGAACAGCGTAAGGTTATTTACGAAGAACGTAATGCTCTGCTTGACGGAAAGATTGGTACAGAGATTATTGATGATATCAGAGCCGACGTATATAACAGAGCTATTGATCGTTACATCAGTCCTAATTCAATGCCTGAAAACTGGGATATTCCGGGGCTTACTGATGACATGAACAGAGAGTTCGCTCTTGAGGTTCCTGTTCAGCAGTGGATCGACAGTGATGACAGAATCTCTGAAGAGAAGATCCGTGAAAAGATTGTTGATGAAGCAAAAGATACATTTGATGCCAAGAAACAGATCATTGGTGAGGAGAGAGCCGGTCAGCTGGTAAGAAACATCATGCTGCAGACTCTTGATACCTTATGGAAGGAACACCTGGCCTCAATGGACTATCTGCGTCAGGGTATCGGTCTCAGAGGTTATGCCCAGCGTAATCCTAAACAGGAGTACAAGCTTGAATCCTACCGTATGTTCACTGAAATGCTGGAAAACTTCAAGTATCAGGTGGTACGTGTTCTGAGCTGTATCCAGATTCGTATTCAGGAAGTTGACGAAATGGAACAGAAGCGTCTGGAAAAGGCTGACGAAGCTGAGAAGAAGTACAATATTGAAGCTGAAGACAAGGCTAAGGAAATGGAAAAGATGAATGCCAATTCCATGTTCTCCGACCCTAATGTAAAGGTCGGCAGAAATGACCCTTGTCCATGCGGCAGCGGCAAGAAATACAAGGAATGCCACGGCCGTCTGGTTTAATCTCCCCAGACTGAAACTCTAATCTTCTGAAAAGCCCCGGAATGCCGGGGTTTTTTTGTGTGTGGGGGGAAGAACATACCGGGCAGGAAGAGTATCGGTTCTGCCCTGTTTTATGCCGGCAGATACGGAAACAATAATTATAACCTGATGAAATACCGGAAAATGGTAAATGCCGGTAACTAATCTGATATAATAGCAGGCGTTTTTTATATGAGTTTTTGACAGCGGGATTTGTAATTATGGCTTTTGAAAATTTGGAAAACATGGATCCTTATATTCTTCTTTCTATGGTAAATATGAAGCTGCGTGATTTTGATGATCATGATCTAGACAGTTTCTGCGCCAGTTATGAAATAGACCGGGAAAAACTGGAGACCAGACTTCGGGAAGCCGGATTTGAATACGATCCTAAAACCAATCAGTTTAAGTAAACTGAAGTCCGGGCCGGTGTTTTTCCTCCGGCATTATTTATACTTTTTTCTTTCTCATCATATCTCTTCTAATTCTGCTATGCTGCTTATTCATCTTTTACCGTATAATCGCAACAACCATCCGTGGTGCGTTGATTTTATTTCCGTTAATTCAGAGGATATGACTCAGATTAAGCAGTACCGGGTGGTTTTAAAAACTCCGCTGGGAGTCTGTCCTTCACCTCTCTACGCAGTCTCCTTTGACTGTGATTGCATAAAGACCATTGCCGAAAACGGAACCGGTCCTCTGGCTGCCGGAAAAAGGATAGCTGCGATTCTGGAGAAGGAGGAGTATCTGGTTTTCTCCGGAAGCAAGGCATATCTTATGTTCAGGGAGCTTATGGCTTCTCTCATGATGCCTGATTTGCTGAAAAATAAGAAGGTATCCTCTCTTAAATCAATTCTTAATGTGGCGCATACTCTGAAGGGAATGTATGATAAATCACTAATAGGTAATATCAAAAAATTAAGTGAGTCTCTCGGGCATACGGGAAATCGCTTTATCAACAGTATGTATGCCGTGTTCAGAGATCTATACACCGGAGTTCCGAAACTGGCTGATTACTTTATTAAGCAGTCCATGGTTCTGGATACGGTTAAATCGGCGGATAAAATTATTCTTGGTATCGGCGAGGGGGACTACTACATTTTTACCCCTCTTCTGGTAACTCAGGATTATATTTTCGGGCTGGATCTGTCCTCTGAGATTAAGAGCTGTAAACTGCCGGTAAACGGAACTGTATGCTATACAGTAAGTTCAGCTATAACTGAGGGAATTGCCGCAAGTCTTAATACTGATTTTGCGGAAATAAAGAAGAGGTTTGCCGATTTTCAGAAAGCTAAAATCGAAGAAAATGCCGTTTCTCGATACATGGCTCTCCTTAATTCCGATGAAACTGTACGGATGGATATCCTTGCAGACCGTGGCTACCAGCGTACGGAGGATGTTTTTGCCGGGATTAGAAAATTATCCATTAACTCTTCAGATCCGGACACTATAAAGATGGCGTCATTTCTGCCGAAGATTCAGGGGGATATGCTGATTAAAATGCTGGATTTTATCTATCTTGAGGGTGGTATACTTCCTGCCGGCTATGAAGGTCTATACAATGATGTTGTAAGCGGTCGAATCACTGCGGCAAGAGATACGCTGGTTTCCGAACTGGAATATGCAACTGCGGCTGCCGAAAGAGATAATAATGAGGAGAGTATCAGCAGACTTGCCAATATCTATAAATCACTGTCATAGAAGAGAAAATATATTTCCCGGAATGCGGTTTTCAGTCAGTTCACTTTCAGGAAAAACGGTCTTTTTAAAGGCCGTTTTTCCGTTACCTGTCATGGCTCAGGTGAATGTGTTTCAAGAGGATAACAGTTGTTCTATATCGGTTCAAACAGCTTGAAGCTCTTTCTGGCATCCTCAAATGCTTCAGTAAGCATTTCAAAGGCTGAAGGATGGTAGAAGTTGTAACCGACAAGGTCGCTCAGCGTCTGCCTGTTGGCAATGGCGCTGTAGAGAAACTGTGACATCTGCTGGGCGTACGGAGCGCAGATTTCCGCACCGAGGAGCAGTTCAGTCTCCCGGTCAAAATAAACATGAATAAGACCATGGTGATAGCCTTTAATCATGGCGGTGATGTTATTGTCTGGGGAACCTTCTCCAACAATGAATTTCCGGCCGTTTCTCGCTCTCTGTTTAACTTCTTCAAATGACAGGCCGGTAATGGCAATTTCCGGATCAGTGAAGGTTATATCCTGATGCGGAATATTGTTTGTGGCTGTGATTTTCGGGTAGTTTGAGGCGTTTTCACCGGCAATTCTGCCCTGATAGAGCGCCTTTTGAAGATTACTTCTTGAGGATGAGGTATCACCGGCCAGGAAGATATGATCAACACTGGTCTGCAGTGTTTCCGGATTGCAGTAGGCATGATTCAGTTCATCAAGTCTGATACCGGCACTTTCAATCTGCAGATCGGCAAGATTGGGTATTCTGCCGGTGGCACACAGAATATAGTCAACATTCAGGAAGCATTCATGCTCGGTTTCATCAAGGTAGTAGACGGTTACATGATCGTCCTGCTGCTCAATACTGGTAAACCGGCCGTACGGGATAATAAACACCTTTTCTCTGATTGCCGACAGAGCTGCAGATGCCACCTTCGGATCGGTAAGGTGTCCGATTTCCCCTTTACCGAAGATAATGGTTTTGACATTAAGTCTGGTGAGATATTCGCCTAACTCAAGACCGATGCATCCCGTGCCGAAAATGGCAATACTCTTAGGAAGCTGAGACAGATTAAAGAGGTCGTCACTGGTGATGACACGGTCGCCTACTTTCTGCAGTTCATGAGGAATATACGGTCTGGAGCCGGTGGCGACAACAAAGCTTCTGGCTGTAATGGTGGTATCCGTTCCTTCAATGGCTATGGTATGGGGATCGATAAAAAAAGCATGCCCCATAATACGGCAGTCTTCCGGGATGGTATAGAATTCTTTAATGTAATGATCAAGAAAAGAGCGTTTTTCCTGACGCACTGTATTCAGTATCTCTTCTTTTTCCAGCTGTTTGTCGGTTGATTTGCCGTACAGGGTCATGGTGAGCATCGGGGTACTGTTGGCTGTGAACTGACGGCTCAATTCATGAAGAAGCTGGGACGGTACGCAGCCGGATTCAATAGATGTTGGTCCTAGCGGTCCCTGTTCAATGATAATGGTGTCGGCATCATTATCCACGGCTGTCTTATATGCCTGCATGCCGGCTGTACCTGCACCGATAATTACCGTATCTACTGAAATATGCTTCATTGTTCCGTTCCTTTCTTTTTTCGATACCTTTTGCAGAAACACCTTTTTATCTTTTGTCAGCTTATTAGCTGTCTGTTTACAGTTTTTTTGTTTTAACCAGCTCCTGCACTTCACGAAGGGAGATGAAACAGGATAAAAAGTTATCCGGAGAATTATGTTCCCGGCTTTGTAAATTATAATATATGTACCTTTATATTACATCAGATTACACCGGCTGTATAATTTTCCTAAAGGGTTTTTTATACAGCCGGGGCTGTCAGTTTTATCCCGGTGTATGGATGGGAATATCCCGGTTGGTAATACCTGCATGTTTCATGCCATTTTTAAGATTTTTTCCGGATGGCTTACCACTGCAGAATGCAGGACTTTGCTAAAAAATATTTTGGTAAGAGCAGCTGAAATTTTGTTGAAGTACCTGAAAAAGCCGTCTAAGGCTTGATATAGCGGTATTTATGTTCTGAATCACGGTATGGTGACAGCATTATTTTTAGAAGTTTATTCAAATTTTATTGAATTAGAAAGTCGATTGTATATAATGTGACTTATATTTTGCCGGTTGTCCGGATGAGTATACGGCTGAGTCATAAAGACGGGATATCCGAACCGGAGAACTTTTTTAAATTTATTTCTGTCGTGAATATGCAGCGGCGGAAGTAGGGTAATCTTTCAGATTTTATAGAGAGCACTGTTTATGAGTTTTGAATCAGATAAGTCTTTTAATGATTTCGTACATTTCCCACGCGGTATTCGTCGCAGTGGTCTTTTTTCAATCAAGGAATCAGTTCTTCTTGAAGAATGCGGCGATGCCATGATGGAGATCTACAAGGGTGAACGCAAGCCTGCTGACGATGTTGAAAAAAACTTTTTGGAACAGATTAAGGGTGATGCTGTAGTAACTGATCTCTATGCTAAAGTTTTCAAGAAGTATCTTTATGAAATCAGCCCTAAGAAGTCTCACAACCTCACTACAAGCACTGATGATGACGGTTACGATTCTTCTGATGATTCAATTGAATAACTGATTCTGCTCAAACGGCCGGCAGTTTCATACGGAATGGTGAATGTTCCGCAAACGGCTGCCCGTTCAGGTAGGTTTTATTTTTTATCAGTGTCCGGTATAAGTGATTTTTTACTGAAAGGCCATCCTTGCAATGATGGAACTTTTGGCAGGTCTCCTGTACCGGTTTGTTTTTTCTGAATAACAACACAAGAGAAGTAAAGACAATGCATCGTAGTTCTGATGAAAAACTGGTTCAAGCGTTTAGACATTGCGGTCCATATTTAAAGCATCATCGCGGTTCTACCTTCGTAATCATGATACCGGGGGCGACAGTGGAAAGCTCTCATCTTGATGATATCATTGGAGATATTGCTCTTTTACAGAGTCTGGATATCAAACTGGTACTGGTATTCGGAGCCAGGGAACAGATAGATGCGGCATTAACCAGAAATAATATCAACGCCAGGTTCTATAACAGAATCCGTATAGCTGATGATGAAACATTTGAAGTTATAAAAAATGTCTGCGGTCAGATGCAGATTGATTTAACCTCCAAGCTGTCAATGGGACTCGTAAATACTCCGATGCAGGGTAGCCGTCTGAATGTAATCAGCGGTAATTTTGTTACCAGCAGACCAATCGGTGTAGTGGACGGTATTGACTATATGCACAGCGGTATCATCAGAAGGGTGGATGCTGAGAATATTCTGCGGGAAATTAATAATCACTCTATCGTGCTTATTTCTCCTGTAGGGTATTCTATTACCGGCGAATGCTTCAGCGTGAACAGTGAGGAGGTGGCAGCCAAGGTGGCTGTAGCCATTAAAGCCAACAAGCTGATAACCTTCTGTTCTAACGATGAGCTTCTGGTTAATGAACAGGGTGAGGTGATTGCCGAATTATTTCCTGATGAAGCCCAGCAGTATCTGGAAAAAATTGATAAGGATGTACATAACAGTACCTATAGATACCTTAAGGCGTCAGTATTCAGCTGTAACAACGGTGTGGAAAGATGTCATCTGGTTTCTCATGAACAGGACGGTGCAATTATTCAGGAACTGTTTACCCGTGACGGTATCGGTACCCAGATAGTTAAACAGAGTGCTGAACAGGTAAGTCAGGCAACAATCAATGATATACCGTCACTTATGGAATTAATCAGACCTTTGGAAATGGAAGGTATTCTGGTTCACCGTCCGCGTGAACAGCTGGAAATGGAAATTGACAACTACGTCGTCATCAAGAGAGACGGTATGGTTATAGCCTCAGCTGCACTCTACTGTTACGAGGAGAAAAAGGCGGAGCTTGCCTGTGTAGCCATTCATCCTGATTACCGCGGTTCATCCAGAGGAGATGTGCTTATCAACAAGATTGAGGAGCTGGCAAAGAGCAAGGGCATGAAGGAGCTTTTTGTTCTGACCACCAAATCAGCTCACTTCTTCCTTGAGAAGGGATTCATTCCGGGAAAAATCGAGGATTTGCCGGCCAAGAAGCGTGCTCACTATAACTACCAGCGTATGTCAAAGATTTTATTCAGAAAGATTAAGGAATAATTATCAGAACAGTCGCTGCGGTTTCGGTGAAAACTGCAGATACATGAAAGGCGGAATCAGTACTGATTCCGCCTTTCTGTCTTTTGGCAAAAACATTCTAAAGTCCCAGTCGGAAAACATCTCCTGAAAATACTCGGTGGATGACTGTTTTTTGGGCAGAAAGGATCTATTTACAGTCCTTACAGGCGTTTTTTTCCGCCGGCTTAAGATCTGATATACGGATGGAACCTAGACCGGAAAGTATAATGATTTTTCTGAGAACCCGGTTCATGATAAAAGGTCTTTTTATCATCTTTACGGCAAGTTTGAATCTTAGACGGATCGCCGTCACGGGCTTTAAACCTCTGCTGAATGGACATGTATGTTTTAATTTTATGGTCGGGAAACAGTGTCTTTCTGACTAAAGAATTGGCACCATCAGCTCCGACAATGTTTCTCGCGTAATACTTCATTTCGCGGTGATTCTCTTTTACGGTGATTTCATAACAGCTTTCTGTTTTTGTGAAAGAGGTGCACAGTACATTGTCATGTATTTCGACTTCTGCCGGTATAAGAGATTTCAGTCAGAGATCAAAGCGGTGTCTGTCCATGTTGATGTAAAGGCGGCGGTAGGTTCTCTGCAGTCATATTTAAGGTCTATAACCTTTGCTGAAAAGAGCTGGGTTACCAGAACGTCTGACGGCAGTGTAAGACCATGTTTGGCGAAACATTCCTGTCCGTGATGGGATAGCATGCCGGCGCATGGTTTTCTGAAACTGTCCTCTCCTGTACTCTTTTTATCAAAGACTATGACCTTGAAATCAGGGGATAGCTGGCGGGCCTGCGTGGAACCTGGCGGACCGAGTCCGATGACGGCAATATCAAATACCGGCTCTTTCAATTATGATTCATTATCTTTTTTTTATGTTTTACGGCCTTTTTACTGTTTTTCTCCACTTCGGCAGTGAACGAGGCGGATGCGGTTCTCGCGGATCTTACAGCTGTGACTCCGAGAGTTTTTAGCCGCTGGAGCGGATATAGATCTTGGGGATACGTTTCCTGAAGGCGGATTTTCATCACTTTTGATATGGATATATGCCGCCCATGATAACTGTATGGTATGTCGTTTTCCATTACCAGACAGCGGTATATGACGGCGGAAACAGGAGCGGTTACGTAAATAAAAACAGTATCTCCCTTTCTGACACCAGAGGTCTGTTTCCAGATAATATCTCTTTCATTCTGAAAGGCCGTAGCAATATCATAGTACCGGGGGTTTGCCGGAACGATCCAGCTGAGAGCGGCGGCTTCCTTTCTATTCTTTTTTACTCCGCCTGTTTCTGATACAGAGCGGCGGCTTTCTTCAATAAGAGACAGTATGAATGAATCAGGCTGCTTTCCGTCCAGAACTATGCTTAACCAGCTTTTTTTATTCATATGATACGCAGGATAGATGCCGGGGATTCTGAGAAGCTCTTCAATCCTCTCCTCTGAAGCCTTTAGATTAATAATATCCACGGTACCTGCATCATTCAGATGATTATCAGCCGGAGATTGGTGGACTTTTCCGTTTTTTAAGAGGTTTCTTTTTACGTTTAACACCACCGCATACCATTTCCGGTTACCGGGATATCTGAATACACCGCAGTCCGGCAGTTTTTTGAAAGGATAATCAGGCTCTTCGCCGAATTTCTCCAGGATCATTCCGGCTATTCTGTTGGTCTGTTCGTCTGAAAAAGGTTCTTCGATAAAACAGTTGTCAGCGATGTTTTCCAGAATGGCGGTAAATTCTCTTCTGACATCACCGACAAACGTTCCTGTGCAGGTTTCCGTAAGGAGCGGGAGATATTCCTCATCTGTTGCTGTATCAATTACCGTGGCAGTTATTACTCCTTTTGAAGAGACGGTAATATCCGCCCGGAAATCATTATGGATGAAGAATCTGCTGAGGCGGTACATTCCTGCTTCATTTATAAAACCGTATTTTTCTAAGGAAGAGGTAATAACTCTTTTCTTATGGAACACCTGTTCAATAATATTCATATGCTGTTTTATATCTTTCCTCAAATCATTTAATGATTTATTTGTCAATGCAGTCTCTGTTCCGGCATTCCGGATTGATATGACTTTTGGATGCAAAAATGATGAGCGGTTTATACGCGTGTCGTTATTATATGCCGTTTTCCTCAGGTATGCATTTTCAGTAACCGGATTTTTTGAGGGACAGGTTTTCTCCGGAATACTGAGGGAGAAAAGCAGGGGTGGGCGGAACCTTCGACTGTCATCAGCGAAACGGCATCTGCTGATGATATTTTTTTGAGTTAGTTATCTTTATTAAAAATTTGTTCATGGTTCTCTTGAATATTGAGACATGGCAAATAGTTCATTAAAAAATTCAAGTTTAGAATTTAAGACAGACCCTGTTACGATAAAAAGAAACATTATGATGGTTATTGTTGAATTATGCTGGGCTACTGCAGATAATATGTGCAATAATTCAATATAACTAATAATCAAATATTAAAAATATATATAATAAATTCCGGCTGCAGGGAATATAGTGAATAATAAGCGGTATGAAACGGAAATTATCATCTGAAAGCAGGGGGGATTGCGGCAGAAAACAGTTTATGCTCCGGAATCACCTGATATCCATTTCTGTATTTTGTATTCATTTTATTTACTTTTTATAAACAGACGTTTTCTGAACTGTTTCTGATTGATTTTTAGACGATTTTTGCGCGTCAGATACATTTTTTTTAGATTGTTTTTATGTTTTTTATATCTTTTTATGATTATGTATTGGTAATATGAGGGTATGAAAAATAAATTTTAATGTAATGCGGGTTTAATTTGTATGTGTCTGATTCTGACATCGGTAACGGCCTGTACATGTGGCAGACCTGTTGATACCGGCAGAATGACTTATAGTATTCCGGGCCTTTTTTTAATCCTGAAGGCAGACGGAAGGTACACTGAAAAGGATGCTGAAAATGCAGTTTAATTACAGGCGAGAGTTCAATATACGCAGAAAAGTACTGATAGTTGATGATGAAATCATGAACCGTAATTTTCTGGGGGATCTAATAGGCAAGGATTTTGATGTTCTTTATGCTGAAAACGGAGTTCAGGCGCTGGAGGTAATCAATGCCAAGGCATCAACGCTGTCGCTTGTTCTGCTGGATCTTGAAATGCCTGTAATGAGCGGTTTTGACCTGCTTGAGGTGGTTCATAAGGATGACAATCTGAAGCATCTGCCGGTTATTGCCTTAACGAGCGATAAAAAATCCGAGGTAAAGAGTCTGCAGCTCGGCGCTGTTGATGTTATTCAGAAGCCTTATGACCTGCCTGAACTTATTACTGCACGTATTCACAGGACCATTGAGCTTGCCGAAGATACCATGCTTCTCAGCTACAATGAAAGAGACAGTCTGACCGGACTTTATGCCAAGGGCTTTTTCCTGCAGTATGTGGCTCAGCACGATCTCTACAATGTCGGTGACCCGATGGATGCGGTAGTTATCAACATCAACCGTTTCCATTTAGTTAATGAACTGTACGGCAGGGCATACGGACGCTACGTTTTGAAGACCATAGCCGACTGGATATCATACGAAGTAGGCAAGTATGACGGTCTGGCCTGTCGCTGTGATCCTGATACCTTCTATCTTTACATTCCTCACTGTCCTGATTATGAAATTTTTATGGAAAAGTTCACTAAATACTTCTGTGAAAATACCGGTAATCAGCGAATTAACATCAGAGTGGGTGTTGACTGCAATGTAGATAGGAATATGGATGTGGAGCAGCGTTATGAGAGGGCATCCCTCGCATGTAACAGAATGCGTCATTCATATCAGAACAGCGTTACGATTTACAATAATGATATTCATGAAAAAGAGGTTTTCCGTGAACGTCTGATTATGGAAATGGATTCAGCCATGCTCAAGGGACAGTTCAAGGTATTCTATCAGCCTAAGTATGCCATTGCCGAAAAGAATCTAAAGATCTGCGGTGCCGAAGCGCTTGTCCGCTGGGTTCATCCGGATCTGGGAATTATTAATCCTACTGTGTTCGTGCCTCTTTTCGAGGAAAACGGCCTGATTCAGAAACTGGATCGTTTTGTATGGGCTGAGACAGCGGTTCAGATTAGAAAATGGCGCGATAAATACGGCAAGGTAATTCCGGTTTCCGTCAATGTTTCCCGTGTAGATATCACCTGTATGGATCTGGTTGAAGAACTGCAGGGTATTATCAAAGCAAATTCCCTGGATACCAGCACCATGGTTCTGGAAATCACTGAATCTGCCTATACGGATAATTCCGATCAGATGATTGAGACGGTATCCACTTTAAGAAAGGTAGGTTTCAGGGTTGAAATGGATGACTTCGGCTCAGGTTATTCATCTCTGAACATGCTGGCATCATTGCCGATTGATGCTCTTAAACTTGACATGGAATTCGTTAAGAAGATTAACAACAGTGAAAAGGATCTGCAGATGGTCAAGCTGGTAATTGATATTGCCAGATTCCTGAAGATTCCGGTAATTGCCGAAGGTGTTGAACTTGAAAATCAGTATCAGGCATTAAAAGATATCGGCTGTGATGTGGTCCAGGGATTTTACCTATCAAGACCTATACCTCCGGAAATTTTTGAAAAGCTTATTGAAAATGAAGAACAGAGTAACGGGTGATTGAACAGGAGTAAGGATAATTAAGATGCTGACGGTCGAAATTCTCAGAAAATTCGGTGCAGATGTTGATTTGGGGATAAAGCGGTGTGCCGGTAACAAAGATTTTTATATCGACATGGTTTCTACAATACTTAAGGATCAGCGTCTTTATGCGCTGGCCGGTAAGATATCTGAGAAGAATGTTGCAGAGGCCTTTGAGATAGCCCATGCGCTCAAGGGGGTGTATGGTAATCTTTCTCTGACCCCAATATTTGAACCAGTAAGGGATGTTACGGAAATTCTCCGGGCCGGAAAGCTCGACGGAGCAAAGGAGCTTGTTGATGAGGCAGTGAGACAGTTTGAACTGATAAATGTTCAGGCGGCGTAGTTCAGCAGGTTACAGTTTTTTTTCCGGGGATTTTCTGAAAAAAGAAAACCCCGTTTTTTTGTTCCTGAATAATCTGCAAAGAAATACCTGCCGGAGAACCGGCTGATAATTTTGTGCTGATTAGAGTGTATAATATGCAGGTTTTTTTAATGAATTTTTTGCGGAAACAGGAGTATGGATTTCCAGAGAGTGTTTCCTGCTTACCGTGTATCCGCCGGTAAATATTGACAAATGTTGCCGGCCTGATGCAAATGAAGACCCCGTGACAGTTTAAAGCGGTACGCTGGTAGTAAATTGTACCGTGCCGGGAGATTCCGGCATGAAGAAGAGATGATGCAATACAATGTCCGATATACAAACAGTAGATAATTTAACCCCTTTTTTAGACAGAAAAAATATAGTTATTCAGTGTCACAATTATCCTGATGCCGATGCCATAGGCTCGGCCTTTGCCCTCTACAGATTCTTCACTGCCAAAGGGGTAGACTGCAGGATAGTGTACGGCGGTTCGGCAGCCATCTCTAAGATTAATTTACGGCTTTTTGTGGAGAAACTGCATATTCCCGTAGAACACATATCTGAAGAGTTCCGGGTTGACGGCCTGCTGATAACCGTTGACTGTCAGTATCTTAGTTCAAACATTGTTCATTTTCCGGCTGATGAGGTGCTGATGATCGATCATCACCGTCAGGGGGAGAATATTGATAAAATCAGAAATTCCGGGATAGTATGCTACTCCTGTATCAAAGAGCAGTACGGCAGCTGCGCCTCGGTGATTTATCAGCTCCTGCAGAAGTCCGATTTCGCTCCGGATTTATCCATGTCGACAGCACTGTACTACGGACTCTATATGGATACCAATGAGTTTTCTGAAGTAAGACACCCGGCTGACCGGGAAACCAGAGATGAACTGATTTTTGATGACGGCATCTTCACACTGCTGAAGAACTCCAATCTGAGCCCGAAGGAACTTAAACAGGCAGGAGCCTCCATGCAGAATTTTGACGCACGGGGGCAGCTGGCTGTTCTGGAGTCAGTGGAGTGCGATCCCAATGTACTGGGGATGATAGCTGACATACTTATAAGAGTTGAGAACATCACTACCGCCATAGTATTCAATAAAATTCACGACTATGATTTTGTCGATCAGCCAAATTACAAATTCTCAGTAAGAACCTGTGTCGGCGAGGTAAGAGCCAATGAACTGGCTCAGATGATAGCTTCACCGATGGTTGACGGCGTGCATATCGGCGGTGGCGGAGGTCACCGGTTGAAATCCGGCGGCCGAGTCGATGCCGGACTGTTTCAGAAGTATCTTGATAATACCTCTCAGCAGATTACTTTTAACGAATATCTTTACCGGGTCTTTGACGAGTACAGCTCTGCAGCCAGAATTATCTACTCGGATAATTATGATTTTGCAGAACTCAGCGCACTGGCCGGAGTTTATGAAACATCGCAGTATGTTCTGGGATATATCTGTACCACGGAAATCACCTCGGCGGGGAATTATCTTCTCATAAGAAGCCGCTATGGAGATATCAGAGCCAAGGTAAGTCCTGATCTATACATACTTGCTGGTATCCGCGGTGATCTTGCCTGCATCGAAGGCTCTGAGTTTAAGGAAAAATACTGCGACAGCGATTTGCCGCTTTATTATGCCGAGTTCTCCAAATATGATGAGCCTAGAGTGCTGATAGATCATAGCGGTAAAAAGATCTATTTAAAGGAAATGCTGCATTCATGCACTCTGAGAAGACCGCAGAGGGTACTGGCGGTACCTGTAAGCAGGATTGGAACTCCGGTAAAGCTCATGGATTCAAAGTGGGCGAATGCCGATTTCAGATTCGGCAATGTTAACGATTATCTCGTGATTAATGAAAAGAATCATGCGGATATATCAATTGTAGAAGGAGGCAGATTCAGGGAGATGTACCGGCGTATTTCCTGATTTTTCTGAAAAATCCGTATTATTATCCAGACATATCATATGCCGGGAATTTTTGTAACGATCAGATAAACAGAGTTTTTATAACTGTTAACAGATATGTTTTTTTAGTGATGTATGGAGAAAGGATCCCTATAAAAATATTTTCAGCGGGGTTATACCTTGCTTTAATTTTAACGGTGGCTTCCGGATGTAAGCGGAATTCAGATACTTACAGCAGTGAAACCGGGGAATCAGGGCCGGTATCACAGATATCATGCCGCAACAGGAATGGCGCTGAAGATTTGCTACGGCAGCCGATTTCAGAAAGAATCACCGGAAGGCAATTGGTGAATCTGAAAGGTTTTGCCTGGTGGATTATGCATAGGCATGCTATAACCTCAGAGTTTTTTATGAGGCCGGTACAGGCGTTATCAGAAAGCCCTTTGAAAATGAGAGTGTCTGCCGTCTGATACAGCGCTGATTCAGAATGTTAAATCCTCTGATTTGATAATCCTTATCATATAATGGTGATGTGTCGGAAAAGACGGGAATGGTAAAAGGATAATTCAACACAATATGAATAACAGAGATTTAGTTTCTCCGGAGGCCGGGAATTCCGTGCCGGCATCAGCAAACAGAATAGGTAATAACGGAAACATGCATAAAGTCCGGAGAAAAAAATCTGGACTGGTGACACCTTTATCCGTATTTCTAAGTCTGGTGCTGTACTTTTTTTTAATGGGGTTCTGGTACAAGTCTTCGCCCGAGATACCGCAGTTAATCAAGGTTGTTTCCGGTATTACGGTTCCTGAATATGCGGAATCCAAAGGTGTGGTTGTCGAGAGATATCTTTCACATACAACCATTTTCGGATTTCCCGTAAAAGATTCTGATAATGGATTAATAAAAAAAATACTCGATAACAGATATCTCACCCGTGATGTATGCAGAGTGGTGGTGAAGGATCATATCATTTCAGATAAAAAGAAAAAGCTGGTGATGATGTCTCTTGACGGACTTGATTGTGAAGTACAGAACGGATTTGATGTAGACTATCTCTACAGAACTGATAATTACAGGCATGTAGCACCGGTGGCTTATCTTGATAAGTTTTCCATCTGGAAAAACATCTGTATATACCTTGTGCTTATTCCGGTACTCATTATTGTGGTATTTTCCAGAATAGTCAGTATATTCAGGTGAGATATCCTGTGACTGTTCTGGCGGAATATTTCACTGCTTCAGGCGGATTTCTTCCGGAAAAACGTTATCCTGAATATGTGAAGATTATCCGGATTATGTGAAGACTTGAGAATCTGATATCTTTATGACGGATGCCGGGTTTTTAGAAAAAGGTATTTGAAAAATAAAATAAAAAAGGCAGATTTTTAAAATCTGCCTTCTGTCGTTTAAACAGTATGATAATTATTAGAAATCAGCATTGTTAACTGTACGTGGGAATGGAATAACATCACGAACGTTGCCCATACCGGTTACATATACCACCAGACGTTCAAATCCAAGACCGAAGCCTGAGTGGGTTACACTGCCGTAACGGCGAAGGTCACGGTACCACCAGTAGTTCTTCGGATCAAGATTGAGTTCAGCCAGTCTTCTATCTAAAACATCAAGTCTTTCCTCTCTCTGAGAACCGCCGATGATTTCGCCGATTCCAGGAGCAAGTACGTCCATAGCGGCAACAGTCTTGCCGTCATCGTTAAGTCTCATGTAGAACGCCTTGATATCCTTTGGATAGTTCTTAACAACTACAGGGGCCTTGAAGTGTTCTTCTGCAAGATAACGTTCGTGTTCACTCTGCAGGTCAACACCCCATTCAACAGGATACTCGAATTTCTTGCCGCAGTTCTTGAGAATCTCGATGGCATCAGTATAGTCTACCTGAGCGAAATCTGATGATACAAACTTTTCCAGTCTGTTGATGGCTTCAGGGTCAACACGCTGAGCAAAGAATTCCATATCATCGCGTCTTTCGGTAAGAACAGCATTGAATACGTACTTTAACATTCTTTCAGCGAGAGCTGCATTGTCATTCAGGTCATAGAAGGCTACTTCCGGTTCAACCATCCAGAATTCAGCGAGGTGACGGGTAGTGTTGGAGTTTTCGGCACGGAAGGTAGGTCCGAAGGTATATACCTTAGACATTGAAGAGGCGATGGTTTCGGCATTGAGCTGACCGGATACGGTGAGGAATGCCTCTTTACCGAAGAAATCCTTTGAATAATCAACCTTGCCGTCATCAGTCTTTGGCGGATTAGCCATATCAAGAGTGGTGATGCGGAACATTTCGCCGGCACCTTCACAGTCGGAGGCGGTAATCAGCGGAGTAGAAATCCAGATAAAACCTTCTTCGTTAAAGAATCTGTGGATGGCCTGAGCCAGACAGTTTCTTACACGCATAACTGCACCCATGATGTTGGTTCTGGTGCGGAGGTGGGCGTTTTCACGTAAAAATTCAACGGTGTGTCTCTTGGCGCTCATCGGATAGGTGTCAGGATCTTCGACCATACCGCATACTTCAACTGCGGTTGCCTGAATTTCGAATTTCTGACCCTTGCCTTCTGATTCAACGATTTTGCCATCAGCAATGACGGAGCATCCGGTAGTTAAATGCAGAATTTCATCCTGATAATTACTGATGGTGTTTGGAGCTACCACCTGAATAGGGTCAAAACAGGAACCATCATGAACGGCCAGGAATGAAAAACCAGCCTTTGAGTCACGTCTGGTTCTGATCCAGCCACGAACACGTACTTCTGTACCTACGGCATAATCGCCTTTTAAAATGCTGTCAACTGAAGCAATAATCATTTTAAATCCTCGTACACTGCCGGTCTCATTAATCCGGGAAAGTGTGAATTACAACAAAAAATAAAAAATCAGTCTGATCTTATGCTTAAAAGATAAAAAAGGCAACTAAAAAACAAACTAAAAACATCAGCAGGATAATTGATTGAAAAATCAAAACACCGGTGTTGAACTTATGAAAAACGACTTTAAAAAACAGGTGTCTGTTTTAGGATTTTACGGTCATTCTGCCGACAAGACTAAAGCTTCTCAGCCAGTATATGATGCTTAACAGAGCATAGGAACCTGATAGGGTCAGCCACATTCCCAGAAGTCCGTAATTTCGGCCGAATATGTCGCTAAAGCCCAGGGCGTAGCCCGCCGGTATGGCGATACACAGAAAACAGCACAGGTTCCCGACAAAAACGGTCTTGTTATCATTAAAACCGCGTACAATACCAGATCCCACCCCGAACAGAGGGTCAAAAATCTGGTATACAAGAATGGCGGTAAAGAGTGAACTGCCGATGGCACATACCATAGGATTATCTGTGAATGCCGATGATATTTCCTGGCGGAAGCTGAATATCAGGGCTGCAAAGGGATAGATGAGAATTCCTGACAGAATGAGCGCACTGATAATACAGTTTTTGACTTTAACTCTGGAGCCTTCTCCGAGACTCTGACCTACTCGGATGGCTACTGCAGCCCCGATGGAGAGGGGCAGTACATATGTAAAAATACATACGCAGTTAACTATCTGGTGGCCGGCGGCGTACTCCGGTCCTAAAAGTGCAGCGGCATACCCGAGAACCGACATGGCAATGACCTCAATAACACTGCCGAAGGCGAGGGGAATGCCGGCGAAAAGAATTTTTTTGATGGTTTCTTTTTCAACTGGAAAGCCGTCTCCGTAGAGGTTGATATTCCTTGCTTTCAGGAATCTGCTTCTTTTGGAGTAGATAAAAAACAGTATAAGGGTGAGCCACATGGATATACATGTGGCAATACCGCATCCTTCAACACCCAGAGCTGGAAAACCCAGATTACCGTATATCAGCAGCCAGTTTAACGGGATGTTTACGGTAATCATGGTAAAGCCGATAACCATTGAAGGAACACTGCGGGAGCATCCTTCAACACAGTTTTTGATGACGGTCCCGAGAGACGTGCCGAATATCCCCAGCCCTACCCAGAAGCAGTAGTTTTTGGTTTTATGAGCCAGCAGGGGATCAATATTCTCTCCGTTCAGAAGGAAAGGGATGAAGATTACCGCCAGCATGGAGAGAAGACCGATGATACCGGCAAGCAGAAAGGTGTTCCAGAAAAGTACCGGGATTTTATCGGGGCTTTTAGCTCCGATACTGTGGGCTACGAGCGGGGCCAGACACAGCGTGAACGCTACGCAAAAGACAAAAAACGGGCACCAGTAGGCTCCGCCTAAAGATATGGCGGCCAAATCCATGGTTCCCGAAAGGGAGGACATGTAGGCATCCGTAACTGCTATGACTGAACCGGAAATCTGGGCGATAAGGATAGGGATGGCCAGCCGGATAAGATTCAATGATTCTTTTTTTAAGGTCTGGAATTTGGTATTCATATTTTTTCCCGGTTTTTTGGTAAAGGTGATTATTTACGTAACTGTCCGCATGTTTGTTCTGGGGCTGTTCATATTTTTTTAGAACGTGAAAAAAACAGACAGACAGTAAGTCAGAGCTTACCTGGAGTCTTTTTTATCAGCAGTCAGGAGAGAGCTTCGCCGGTCGGTCCTTTAAGCCGGTTGTAAAAGGAAGGTTTATTCTTCCCGGCTTAAACAGATCAGTAGATTAAATTTAATATTTACTGTTTTTTTATTGTTTTAAGATTGGTTGTATCAAGCTCTCTGCCGTTGAATCTGATATCCACATAGTATGCATGATTTGAGTAGCAGCGTGACGGTTGATAGAGGACGGGAAGTTCACCAAGTTTAAGCTCTTGTAATCTGTCAAGGAGCGGAGCGTTGATTTCTTCGGTAAATGTAATCTGCTCTCTACCGGTTTCCGGGGTGAAACGGAGATCTATGTATGTTCTTCCGGCAGCTGTTTCCCTCACCTTGATAATTTCCGCTGATGTACAGTCCCACCTAAGAAACATGCTTGATTCTCTTGCATAGGCAAAATAGCACTTTGCGGCTAGAAACAGCAGTATGCCTCCCATTGCCTCCACCATGATATGGTACGTCTGCACAAAGGCAATATAAGGTTTGCAGAGCAGGATGATTATGCACAGAGCCCCAGCGACGGCATAGCACCATGAAAAGGTGATGTAGCCCTTGTTGGCGGCTGGTCTTCTGTACTCCCTGAGATCAAGATGTGCTGTTTTTTCCCGGTCAGGAATGTAGGTTTTTTCACCGGTTTCCATGATTATTCCTTGTAATGATAAAAGCGGTACTTTAAGGTGGTTTCGGGGACGGTATCTGAATATGTATCCGTCTTTTTTCCGGCCACCGGCGGGCAAAGGAATTTCAGATAAAACACCTTTGAGGATGATATTTTCCGGAGACAAAATCACCGGGATCACTACCGGAAAGGTGTTTAGTTATGCTTATCAGAGCTTCCCCTTGTCAGAGGTGGTGACAGGCAGAGCCTCATCATCGTTGAAGATTACTGTGCCTTCAACGCGGTAGTCTCTGTCAAGCATGGTGTTTAACAGTGTTGATGATGCCATCGGGTTGTGGATAACGTCCGGCTTGAACGTGACGGAAGAGCATTCTTTTCCGCCGGCCGATATTTTATCATCGTAGTTGATTTCCCTGGTTTCGATTTCCACGTCATTAACAAAAAGTGAAATCATCAGCTTGCTGATTTTAATATTTTCATCAAGTTTATTAATAAGGCAGTACGGTACTTGCACTGCAGGTGTCTTTCTGTCGCTGATGTCATCAGTGGCTCTGCGGAACTCGATATATGGCAGTGAAGACTGGTATTCGGCGATACTGCTGCAGCCGTAAAGCCCAGTAAGACACAGCGAACTTATGGCTGTGCATAAAATTTTATTCAGGCTGTTCATTGAAAATGTCCTGTAATACATTATATAAAATTAAAATGTACCGGTATGCCGTGAATCCGCCGGTGTTACTCTGACCGGCCGTTTTTCTATGATTTCTGCCGTTTCCGGCGGCGGAAAACCGTGTACATGGTAAGTTTTTTTATTCCGGTAAGCCGGAGATTGACCGGATTCCTGTTTAAGTGTCCGTACTCTGCCGGCGGATATTTTGTAAAACGGCTATAGTATATCAGTAATGCCGGGATGTTGCATATTATTTAACTGATGCCGGAGTTTGAAACCGGTGAGCCCATCCGGAAGGTTGATATATCCTGATGGTTATTTTATAAGATCCGGATTATCCAGAAGATATTTGAAAACTATGAGTGAATCCGGAGTAAATTCAGCGGAACGCTCCAGTACCTCCTCTGCGGTAAGCATAAGAACGTCATCAACCTCGGATTCCTGCATTTTAAGTTCACCCTGATATTCACCGTAGAAAACACCGGCATAGGTAAATGTTTCCGGTCTGGACTGAAGTTTTTTCCAGCCGAGGTATTTGAGATCGGTGGTTACTCCCAGCTCCTCCGCCAGTTCTCTTTTTGCGCTTTCCACAATGTCATCCTCACCGTCCTGAACCACACCGCCTACACAGGCATCCAGCATTCCCGGACAGTAGTCCTTAATCATGGTGCGTTTTTCAATATAATAACGGCCGTTGCCGTCACTAAGGACAATATATGAAGCCCGGTGAGGCAGTTTGTTTTTACGCATGAAGGAACGAGGTACAATTTCAACAATGTTGTTGTTCTCGTCAACAACAGGAACCATTTCTTCCATGATTTACTTCCTAAGTCAATATCGAGAGTTAAAATGAAAAGACTATAAATATATTATTAAAAAAACATCTGATACCGGCTTCATTATCTTTGATAATGCTCCGGTGTCATCTTATAAAAAATGTGTTTTATCCTGATGATGAGATGCCTAGGCATCAGAAGAGACTAGAGCCACTTGCGACGCTTGAAAAAGAGATAGGTTATGGAGGCGGACAGGATCATCATGGCTATGGAGATGGGATAGCCGTAACGCCAGTCAAGTTCCGGCATAACACTGAAGTTCATCCCGTAGACACTGGCGATCCATGTAGGAGGCATGAACACTACAGCGGCCACAGAGAAGATTTTGATAATCTTGTTCTGTTTGTGGTTGGTGTATGACATGGCGGTCTGCAGCTGGAAATTGATCTTGTCAAACATGAACTGGGTGTGCGGCAGTAGTGATTCGATATCCTGCAGGATATTATCGATGGTTTCAAACTGTTGCGGGGTCAGTCTGTTGTTAATTGATTTTCTCAGGAAGCGCAGCGCCTTTCTGGTATCGAACAGAGCCGAACGAATCTGGGATATTGTTTCTTCCTGAAAGGTCAGTTCCTGAAGCAGATCCTGAATGGTTTCATCGTCATCGGACAGAACCTGAGAGGCTGTCTCCTCCAGAGTTTCATAGGAATCCTCGATGTAGTCGGACAGAGATTCAACCTTAATATCCTGAAGCTCCAGAAAGATATCAATGTTATCATTTATTTCCACACGGTCATGCTTCAGGTAGTGTCTTAACAGACGGATGATACTGACGTCCTCCTCACGGAAGGTTATCAGCATGCTGCCGTGAATGGTGAACAGTACGTTGGCACTCTCTGTCTCCCTGCCTTTTCTCTGAGGGAACAGTGAGGTGATGTGCACACCGTCGGTATCGATATAGAAACGGGATGATGATTCGATTTCGTCAATGTCATCCTCTTCAGGAACCTCTTCCTTGAAAAGGTGCTGCATCCATTCTCTTTCTTCGTCATTAGGATTTTTAATATCTATCCAGATAGTATTTTCAGGTATAGGTTTAAGAGGTTCTAGATCCTTATAGGTAAGGGTCTGATTATTCAGTATGTATGTTCTGATCATTTTTACCTCCTGCCTAATTTATCTGAAAAAACAAAGGCATTTTAACAAATGAGATTAATATATGCAAAAAATAAAAGCTATCCGGAAAGGGGATACTGTGATAAAAAATGGAAGGTGTGGAACAAAAATGTTTCGTTCTGCAGCCTGAGTCATGGTGAAAAAAGCGGTCTGATACAATTTCCGGAAGCTAATGAACCTACTGAGCTATATGCAGGTAAAAACTGCGGAAAACGCTACGGAAGCAGCTGTCGGTAAATATTCTGGAGTCGCGGAATATGAAAAATCCCCGGTAACTCTATGCTGATAATCTTAACATCTGGTGTACCGGAGATTTACTGTTTACAGTTTATATATTCTGAATTTCAGGAATAATTAAATTTCCTTGGCAAATTCAACTGCACGGCCGATATAGTTTGCCGGAGTGAGCTTTCTAAGGCTTTCCTTGGCTTCCTCAGGAATTTCCAGAGTATCAATGAACTTCAGCATGATTTCCTGATTAACCTTCTGACCGCGGGTCAGAGCCTTGAGCTTTTCATAAGGCTTGTCAACGCCGTATCTGCGCATTACGGTCTGATAAGGTTCTGCAAGAACCTCCCAGTTGTTGTCGAGCTCGTCGAGCATGTGCTGAGTATTGGCTTCAAGCTTGCTTACACCCTTGAGAGTAGACTTCATAGCAATTTCAGTGTAACCGACGGCAACACCCAGATTTCTGAGAACTGTTGAGTCAGTGAGGTCTCTCTGCCAGCGGCTTACAGGAAGTTTGGCGGCGAGGTGGTTGAAAATGGCATTGGCAATACCGATGTTGCCTTCTGAGTTTTCAAAATCGATTGGGTTAACCTTGTGAGGCATGGTTGAAGAACCTACTTCACCGGCGATGGTTCGCTGTTTGAAGGTGCCGAGGCAGATATAACCCCAGATATCACGGTCGAAGTCTAGTACAATGGTATTGAATCTGGCAACGGCATTGAAAAGTTCGGCAATGTAGTCGTGAGGTTCAATCTGAATGGTGTACGGATTCCAGGTAAGACCGAGACTTTCTACGAATTCCTGGCTGAACTTCTTCCAGTCAACATCAGGATAGGCGCTTAAGTGGGCATTGTAGTTACCTACAGCACCATTAATCTTAGCCAGGAGTTCAACAGATTCGATCTGCTTGAGCTGACGGCGCAGACGGTATACAACGTTAGCCATTTCCTTACCTAAAGTTGTAGGTGAAGCCGGTTGACCGTGAGTTCTAGACATCATCGGATCTTCAGCATAGGTATGAGCTAAAGCGGCGATGGCATCAATAATCTGGTTGAATAAAGGAACTATAACCTGTTCTCTTGCCTTCTTGAGCATTAAAGCGTGAGAGTTGTTGTTGATATCTTCTGAAGTACAGGCAAAATGGATGAATTCTTTTACAGCATTGATTTCAGGAACGGCTGCAGCCTTGTCCTTAAGAAAATATTCAATGGCCTTAACGTCATGATTGGTTACGCTTTCGTGCTTTTTGATGGCTTCGGCATCAGCAATACTGAAGTTGTTAACAATACCGTCAAGGTAGGCAATGGCTTCCTTACTGAATGCAGGGACTTCCTTGATTTCAGGGGTGGCTGCCAGTTTCTTTAACCATTCTACTTCAACGGTCACGCGGTTGTGCATCAGACCGAATTCTGAAAAGATAGCACGAAGATCAGTGCACTTGCCTGCATAGCGTCCGTCAATAGGGGAAACTGCAGTAAGGGTAGATAATTCTAAATCCATTTGCTGTTATGACTCCGGTTGTAAAAAATAAGGATTGCTAATTAAATTTACTGTTCCGAATCCTCCGGAAAGAAGAAATCCCCCCAGAGGATGGTTCGGAACAGGGAATATTGTTTACGGCTTTGACGTTTTACCTGAAAGGCGCCGGCCTTAATTACAGTAATTCGGCTCAAATTAGTATATTTCAGCTGAAATTTTGTGATGTCTAACCATATTTGCGTGCAGATTATAACATAATTAGTATTAATAGTTTAGTTAATGGTCAATAAAAAATAATTCCGCAGAGGAGCAGGTTAAGGATGCCATTTCTCTGTTTCTAAAAAAATCAGAGGTCATGTAAAGAGAATAAATGAAAAGGAATAAATAAGAAAAACGGGGGCGGCATGTAAAGGAGGTTCCGGCAGCTGAATATGACATCATCTCTCAGCCACCGGAACGTACGGTTACCGGATCTTTAACGGGATCCTAATATGTCGCAGGCCTTCTGGTAGCCATAGCTGCATGCTTTACCGGCATATTTTACAGCTGCCTGCGGATCCTTGCGGACACCGTATCCCTGTACATAAAGATAACCCAGACTGAAGCAGGCGCTGCCGTATTTAATACTGCACCCCTTCTGGTAGTAGGTTCGGGCATGCTTATAGTTCTGTTTAACACCGAGACCTTTAAGGTATATATTACCGAGATTTTCGCATGAGATCCCCTGATTCATCCGGCAGCCCTTTTCCAGATATTTGCGGGCTTTTTTATAATCAGTTTCTCCGCCGACACCGTCTAGGTACATGGTTCCTAAGAGACTGCAGCCGTGAGCGTCATTGAGACGGCATCCCTTGTCCATTAATTGTTTTGCCTCGGAGTAGCTCTGGGGGCCGCCCTCTCCTTCAGAGTACATGAGCCCTAGGTAGGAGCAGGCGAATCCATGGTTCAGGGAGCAGGCCTTTTCGTAATACATCCTGGCTTCACGTACGTAATTTGTAGATCTGATTAAACTTGAGCCGAGTCTGGCGCATGCTTCACCGGAATTGAGATTACAGGCCTTGAGGAGATCCTCGACGCAGCTGTCGGTGGCAACTCCTTTTTTATAGCAGGTAAGACCGCGCTGCAGACATTTCTTGGCTGTAGGACAGTCACTTTCAGCATGGGCACTTCCTCCGGTTAACAGTAGCAGCAGGGCGGTTGACAGGTATAGTGTGTTCTTCATATTCATTTTACAAAGTCCTTTGTAGTATCTTGTATGAACGGATTTTCACCGGTCATAACTTCTGATGGAATAATTTCTTTCTTTTTTTATCAGTTATTTATTTTCATCATCAGTTATTTATTTTCATCATCAGTCAGTAAATGAATGTTTATAGTTTTTTATAATTATCTTATCTTTGTGTATTTCTTTTATTGACTTTGATTTTTTGTTTTATTTAATCCGGTACAGACATATACGTAAGTTACAGTATATGCCGGCAGACATATATCTTGAGAAGTGCATAAACAAACGGATGCAGGCGTCGGCGGACAATAAAGTCCGGAGCAGGTATGAGACCTTTCCTGCGTTTTTATATTGTATGCAGTTTGAAGGAGTCGTTATTACAGTGTTTCTTAATAATATTATTACCGGCTATACTGCCGGTTATGCTGTTGATTTATGATATTTTTAAATTATTTTATGTTTTAATTATTATTTTATATAGTATATATTTAAATATTTGTTTTTTAGTGTTTTATTATTTTTTTACTTTGTATTTCAATTTTATCTACAGGATGCAGATACGGAAAGAACTGCCTGCAGTCTTCGGAAAATGAAAAACCTGTGCAGGTACTACCGGCACAGGTGAAGAATAACACTTTATTAAATTTTTTTCAGCTTTTCATTGGAACATTCGACCATTTTTCCCCGTTTAAAGATGAAGTTAAGTCTTCTGCCTCCGGATAGACGCCAGTGAATTACTGCTTTTACGGCAGCCAGAATCATAGCTCTGATGCGGTGCTGAATATGCGGCTGCTGCAGCATGAGTTTTTTGCCGTAGATATTGAATTTGTATATACCGGTGTCGGATATTTCAGATTTATAGATTCCTGAGAGATTTTCGATAAGAATGGTGTCGAGTACACCTAGATGCTGATTTCTGGCATCGATGGTGTTATCCTCGAGTCTTTTTCTCAGTCTGGTGATGGCAGTGGCCGATTTGGAGATTTTTCTTTCTAAATTTATAAAAGTTATTACATATTTGGCCAGCTGAATGTTTTTAGGCTCGCTGTCGGCAGGACCGCTGAAACTCTGTACCAGAGCGTAGTAGCCACGCTTCATGTAGGTTTCCGGATAGATGTTGAAAACGTCGTCGGAGGAGTCTGAAGCCAGAGACTTGATAAGCACGGCAGCTGCATCCTCGTCCCAGGTTCCGAAATTCGCCAAATCCTGAATAATCGCACTGGCCTGACAAATAGCGGCAAATGCCAAAGTCTGTGAATAAATATCTTTAGCCATGTAATCTCCGTTGAATAGCAGACATGTCAGTAATTAATTCAGCAACTGATAAAAGTTTATAAACAGATTGAAAATAATCATTAAGCTGCCTGTTTATAACTAATATTATATTTGATAGTGTTTTATAAACAATGCTTTAATTCCGACATTTTTGTTCAAATTATGAATGTTTATGTAAATCCAGGGGTGTTATAATCAGTTTAATTTACCGTGGCGGCTGAATTTCTGTCTGCTTTGATAATCTGGAGTCATTTAAAAGTGACAGGTTATAGAACCAAAATACAGTCAGAAGAACAGGTTCGGCTGATTCTCCAGCCTGGTGGCCTGCTTCACGAGAGGTATCTTTAATTCATTCTTTATTTTTTTGCAGGTTCTTTACATAATAACCTGCAGAATATAAGCAGAGCTTTTTATTGAGTCAGGATGAAAGACTTATCCTTGTCGTTTTTAGCTAAAAATCAAATATTGTTATTAAAACATATAAACATAGTCATAATAAGAAGTGAATAACTTCCGAAAAACGCAGAAATATATAGAACCGGGAGTTAAAGAGCGGGGCTTTGTATAAGGTTTCAGCCGGGACGGGCTTCCTCGTTTCTTTAAATTTTTGCCAGACGCTCCTGAATTATACCTCCGCCAAGGCATTCCTCACCGTTATAGATAACAGCACTCTGTCCCGGGGTAACCGCAGCCACGTCATGATCAAATATTACTATCATTTTATCATCGTCAGTCTGTTCCACGGTACATGGAATGTCCGGCTGGCGGTATCTTGTCTTGACTGTGTATCTGCCGGCAGGTATCGGTTCTCTTGAGTTAAAGCAGAGATTGCTGGCGATTAATGCCCTGGACATCAGTCTCGGGTGATTGTGTCCCTGAGCGACAATCAGAACATTCCGCTTAAGATCCTTGTCAACAACATACCAAGGTTCATCACTGCATGAATCCTTCATGCCTCCGATGCCCAGACCTTTGCGCTGGCCCAGAGTATGATACATGAGTCCGTCATGTCTGCCGATAACCTTGCCGTCAACGGTTTCGATATTGCCGGCTTTTGCAGGCAGAAAGCGACTCAGAAACTCATTGAATCTCTTTTCTCCGATGAAGCAGATGCCGGTGGAATCCTTTTTTGCGGCTGTTGCCAGTCCGAGCTTTGCGGCAATCTTTCTGACTTCCGGTTTAATAATGTCACCGACAGGGAAAAGTGATTTGCCTACCTGTTCATATCCCAGAGTATAGAGAAAATAACTCTGATCCTTGTTAGGATCAGTTCCGCGCAGAAGTTTCGGTTTTTCATCAAATGTTCTGCGTACGTAATGCCCGGTGGCTATATAATCTGCATCAAGATCCTCAAAAGCGTAATCCAGAAAGGCCTTGAACTTGATTTCCTTGTTACAGAGAATATCCGGATTCGGGGTTCTTCCGGCACCGTATTCCTGAAGGAAATTCTCAAAAACCCGATCCCAGTATTCTGCGGCAAAGTTGATGGTTTTGAGTTCTATGCCGATTTTGTCGCATACGGCCCTGGCATCAGCAAGGTCTGCTGCGGCTGAACAGTATGTGTCGGTATCATCTTCTTCCCAGTTTTTCATAAAAAGTCCGACAACGTCATATCCCTGTTCCTTGAGAAGATAAGCGGATACTGATGAATCTACACCGCCGGACATGCCGACTACTACTTTTTTTGCCATTTTTAAATTTACCGAAATCCAGTTTTCTTTATGTAAAGATTATGCTTTTTTTATAAGAGTATTCTTGAAATTATAAGCCATGCAGCCGGTTATTTCAATTATGGTCTGATGGTCTTCAGAATATCGAGAGGATATCTTTTACCTGCAAAATAATCATCGAAGCAGTGTTTTACAAGACGGGTTCTGTACTTTGATTTAAGTCCGGCAATCTCCTCACGGCTGTACCAGGCTACAGTCTGGATATCTTCATCAGGATCTCTGGCGGTAAGATTCTCCGGAAGGGTATCATTTACAACGTAGAAGCAGTATCTCTGAATGGTTTCGTTATCCTTGACGTATGTATAGATACCGCAAAGTCCCTGAGGTTCAAGCTTCAGTCCGGTTTCCTCGAGTATTTCCCTTTTTACGGCATCGATGAGATCCTCTTTGTTTTCAAGATGCCCGGCAGGTTGACCGAATACAGGATAAGGAGCTTCGTCATATTCAGATACAAGAATATATTTACCGCGGCATTCGATGATTGCCGCTACAGTCACGTAAGGACGGAAACGTTCAGCCATTGTTGTTGTCTCTCTGATGTAAGGGAATGTGTTTGTTCACAAGCGACATAAAGATTAAACCGCCGGATGGCGGTTTAATCTCTGTCTGATTTAATATAGTGATATTTTACCAATAATGTGATTAATAGTCACTTTTTTGCAACAGTAAAATAATTACATACTGTCATCATTACGGATGTTTTTATTAGCGGTATTTAGTACGGAATCTGATAGTTTGTTGTAGACAGTAATGAGATTGACAGGATAGATGTGACCGGCAAGGTAGTCTCTGATAGCGTCAAAAACCAGTTCTGAACGCATGCTGGATTCAATTTTCTGACATTCCTCCAGCGTAAGCCAGTGGTGGGCTACAATGTCTCCGTCCGGATCATTATTCTTAAGTTCAGGAAAATTATCAAGTCTCAGGCAGAATACGGTTCTCAGCAAAGTATAGCTATCCTGAACCAGATTGTATATGCCTACAATACCGTCAAAATGATCGGTGACAATGCCGGTTTCTTCAAAAAGCTCTCTCTGCGCCCCCTGAACAAGGTTCTCCCAGTGCTCCAGATGTCCGGAAGGGGTGTTGTAAACCGGCAGACCGTTTCCGAGCCGTTCCTCAACAATCAGAAATCTACTGCCTACGGTTACGATTACGGAGACAACGGAAACAGGCTTGAATTTGTAGGACATGATGATTTTTACTCACTTTGGCAACACACGGAAAATTCTACCATGGTACAGGAAATTCCACAGTATTAATAGCTGTAAAACCGGCCTCATGCCGGTAAACTCATAAAAATATCTTCAAAAGAAGACGCTCTGCAAATTATATCATTCTGATCGGAAGGATGATAGAAAGGCGTAGAGGTGAAAAGAAGAGTACACCGGTGTTAACTGTGCCGGTGGTCTCTCTCTTTGAATTTTACAGATGTCATGACGGTGGGGAAAATTGAATTAAATAGAATTTATATTAGTTTGATAGTATAAAAATTATTATCAAAATCATACCCTGGAGCTTAAAGTCTACAACAAATAAAAATTAGACTTATGCTATATACATGTTTGAGGTGCATCTGACGAATAAGATGCATAGAAAAAGGATTTTTATTTTCTAGGAATAGTCTGTGTCTCTACAATATGCGAAATGAGTGGATCTGAGCCCGTATTTATGACCTTGAGACAACGACAGATACTCCGGCACTTTCATGTCGGAGTTCTTTGATTTCATGCAGAATGATAAAAGATAAAGATTATGCGTTTG
>OMYE01000166.1 GCA_900315145.1 uncultured Pseudomonadota bacterium
GCCACTATAATATAAATATTATTATTTATATATAGTGAGCAAAATGACCTAGTTCCAAATCGAAAATGACAAATGACAAATGACAATAAATGACAACGAAAAAATCCGTGGCAAAAAATTGGTAAATCGAAATATTTTTATTAATTTTGCCAAAGAGTGTACTGGAGTCGATACCTTCTGAAGAGATCATGAACCGCCGTATCACCTCAGCCACGATGTTGAACTCTTAAATCTGCTTAAATAGGAATTAAAACGGAATATATATGGACGAACAACAGAATATCATCATATATCGCACAGCTGACGGACGTGCATCAGTAGCCCTCTATGCTAAGGATGGCAAGATTTGGCTGAATCAGCAACAGATGGCTGAACTTTTTGCCACCTCGAAGCAATTGATTAGTCATCACATAGCTAATATACTGAAAGATAGGGAGTTAAACGAAATCTCAGTTGTCAAACAATATTTGACTACTGCCGCTGATGGCAAGAATTATAATGTGGTATTCTACTCATTGGAGATGATTATTGCCGTAGGATATCGTGTGCGAGGTGTTCGCGGCACTCAGTTTAGGCAGTGGGCCACAGAGCATCTGACGGAATATCTTGTGAAAGGATTTACGATGGATGATGAAAGGCTGAAGAATCCTGACGGACGACCCGACTACTTCGACGAATTGCTGCTTCGCATCCGTGATATACGGGCGTCAGAGAAACGATTCTATCAGAAGATACGAGACCTCTTTGCGCTCAGCAGTGACTACGATAAGAGCGACAAGGCAACTCAGATGTTTTTCGCAGAGACGCAGAACAAACTGCTCTATGCCGTCACTCATCAGACGGCGGCAGAATTGATAGTCAGTCGCGCAGATGCCTCTCAACCCAATATGGGACTCACCACATGGAAAGGCAGCATCGTAAGAAAGGGTGATGTAATTATTGCCAAGAACTATCTTCAGAATAACGAGATTGATTCACTGAACCGCCTCGTTGACATCTTCATCACCAGTGCTGAAGAACGTGTGAAAGGGCGCAGGGATCTGACTCTCGATTATTGGCGCAAGAATGTTGACAACCTGCTCACATTCCAGGAGAAGGACATCCTACAAGGCAAGGGCTCTATTTCCAATGCAGAAGCAGAAGATATTGTAAAGGGCATATACGACACCTTCAACGCTAAGCGCAAACAACTTGATGCACAGCAAGCCGATGCCGAGGACATAAAAATGCTGGAAGACTTAGAGAAAAGCATAATAGAGAAACAAAATGACAATAAATGACCACTTTGACCAGAATTTGAATACACACGAGAACCCGCCCTACTGTGTATGAGTCACTTAAAACAAAAGAATCGCCACCAGCGTTGATAGCGATTCTTGAGTTTGGGTGTTAAGGTCACAGGGGTTACAATGCGACCTTTCCGATCCCCTTCATTTCCAATGCCACTTGTACACCTAGCGCACGGAAAGCACGCATCATAGAAGCTAGCGTGATACTCTTCCCGCTCTCTAAACGACACACTTGCGCCCTTTGCACCCCCATCTTCTCGCCCAATTCTGCTTGGGTAAGATTCTGGGCTTCTCGTGCCTGCTTGATGGCTTCTCCTACGCGATAGGCTTGCACGGCCTCGTCCACGCTACGTTCAAAAGCGTCGCGCTCTGGCGTTCCAACTTTGCCGTAATCCTCTTCCAGCAATTCCTCAAAGCTATAAAGCTTCATGTCTCCGACCTTTTTCATTTCTTTATTATTTCGGTTGCAAAAATACGAAATGTTTCTTAAATGCGCAACAAATAATTAGTTTTTTATAAATTTTTCTCTAAATCTGCTCCTTTTTGAGTCCTTTTCGAAGATTTTGTACTCAAAGGTACCATCCCTTTGTGTATACTTTGACCAGATTTTGTACTTTGTACTTCCCTAGAAAAGTTGAATGGTTTTACCTTAACCCTGCCATAGGGTGAATGCAGCGAAGCGACAGTTTCCATTGTCACATTATTCATTTTCTAGTATTTATTGTAGATTTGATGTGATAATAATTTATCAAAAGTAAAAAGCCCCCTAATTAGAGGGCTTTCAAGATCTCTACGAAATATTATTCATTACTTACTATTCTGAGTAATCATAGTTTCTATTTCTTTTTGAGCATTAAAAAGAAAGTCAGCAAACTCTTTTATTTTTTTAATTGTGTAAGATTCAGCCCCATATTCCAACCTCACCGTCCAAGTAGCTTTTGATTTCTCAACATAATAGCCTATTAAAAAACCGTCCACACTTGTAAAAACATTCTGGAGATAATCTGGTTTTAATTCGCAATCACCATCTACTTCATTCGAAAGTCTTGCTAAAGCTTTATTTATTTCTACTAAATCAGTATATTCTATGAAAGCAGTAGACGGGTCTATACCTAACATTTTGTTTTTTTCCAATATTAAAAAATATAAGTTTTTTCCTTCTCCATATACGGTTCTAATTTTGGTTTTAAGAAATGATGCTTTGTCTAATAGACAGTTATCCTTGCTTTTATCCACATATTTTATAATACATCCTGCCTTAGATTCAAACTCTTCATACTTAGTTAGGTTTTTGTTTCTTTCGTTTTGCGCCATCACAAACAGAGGAAACAGCATGATAACCAAAAAAACAATTCTCTTCATATTTCAATAGTTTTAAGTTAATAATCTGCCACAAAGATAGAAAACATATCTGAAACCTCCAAACTTTAATCTCTAAATTGATTCAGAATTGAATATGGTCAGATATATTTTATTCTTTGTCTACTAATTGAATACACTTCATAACCAATTCTTGCTTTTTTGATTTTAGCTCTCTGTCATAGTGACCTCCTAGATAAGACACACGAACATTTGTTATCTTATGTTCCCTCAATTTTTGCACATCAGCATTACTTATACTAAATGATGTCTCAAAGAAATATCCGTTTCCAAATTTACTACCACCAACACCTGTAAAATTAGTCTTTAGCACAACGGTATCATCATTGTCAAGCAAAAAAGTTACACCGCTGTTTTCGTCATATTTTTCTATTTCCTTCATTAATATATTGGCTGGCATAACATAAGAATCACCTGATTTTCTTATACAAAAATCAAATTTATATATAAAACCAGATGCCATAAAATTTACAGAATACAATGATTCCATTGATGTTTCAACGAGTTTTGTTTTTGTAAACTTGTCAACTTCGCTTTTCTTGATTTTTTGAGCAAACGATGTTGTTGCAATCATGCACGCAAACATTAGAAATAAAACCTTTTTCATAATAGCTATTTAATTAATATTTGTAAATTGATAAAAAATATAATCTGAAAATGAAAATCAATTGACTTTCTCTAACATAAGTAGAGTTGTTTTATCATCAACGACAACACCGTCTTTTGTAAATGGGAAAACAAATCTTCCCAAGACTTCATTTCCCAAATCATTCTTAGAATAACAATCGAGGTGAATGTCATAATAAGCAAATGAATTAAGTTGTTCTTCGCTCATAGCCGCTTTACTAGACAATAAACTCCTATATTCTTTTTCATCTAACATGCTCACAGGGGGACAGTCCCCTTGTGCTCAGTCCCCTTGTGCTCATTGTGGTGCGTATTATTACCAATCATTTGAATTTTGTAGCTTGCTATTAATAGAGGTAATCATATTATTGAAATAGTTTTCAATACTTGTTCTTTCTTTTTCATCTTCGAATAAATCTTTATAACCCCTACTTAAATCTATCGTTTCTTCTGTTAATCCATTAATAACCTTTATATACAAAGATTTAAGAGTTGGAGAATTATACCTAACTTTACCATCTTTAAATTGGATTATAATATTAAAAATCAAATGGTTTGCTGCTTTTTTCTGAGCTGAAGGTAAATCAAAGGTGTAGAGACAAGGTGAAAAGCCTTCTAATTGAATCATATTATCACTAAGACTTGTGATTGCATCTTTTGGCGATTTATACATAGAAGATAATATTGTATAGACTGACGCTTTCAATTCGGAAGCACTCATTGATGGAATCTCAAATACAACATAATTTTCATCATTCTGACGACTATTAAAAGCACGCCCCGTAAAAGAGAAATTGCACTTTGCATTACTTACTGCGATTCTTCCCCTTTCTGCAGCTTCAGCCTCTGCCTTGGCTTTAGCTTCAGCCTCCGCCTTGACTTTAGCTTCAGCCTCTGCTTTCTTTTTAGCTGCAACGCTATTAGTATGTCTTACAGGTTTCTTTGTTTGAGAATAAACATTACCACAGCCTAACGTGGCTACCAAAAGGAATAACATTATTTTCTTCATAATTCTATTTTTTAGTTACTAAATCTGCTACAAAGATATGAAATTTATCTGATTATACAATGATTTACGACAAATAATATTCAAAAATGTTATGAAAATGAATATTTTTAAGGCTTAATCTGAAAAAGATACTGATTAATCATCCATATCCAATGATGCTATATAATCATCATAGGCAGCTTGTTCTTCTCTCATTTCCCTTAACCTATAATAATCATAGTCAATATCATTGTTCTGTGGTCTTGTCACTCGATGGGGTATTGATGTGTTATTAGTTCTACTCTGGTTCTTCTGTTTGTTCCTTTGTTTCTGTTCCTTTTCTCTTATTCGTTGTAACTCTAATCTTTCAGCACGTGTGTTTATATGTGAAACTAGTGCTTTTAATAGAAAAAAGGCAATTAATGTCCCTATCATAACAAGAAAAAACTCCCATCCCATTATACCTATCGCCAGAAAAATAAAGAATAGGCATAACAGTATCGGACAAATGATTGCAAGACACCCTATAGGATTCATATTATAGAAAGATTTACTTTTGCAAAAATACTATTTTCATCGTTTACCTCCAAGTTTTTATATTCAAAATTATAAAGAAATTGAATATTCTACCTTTACTCTCTGTCATATTCTGCATTGGATCACGGGATGGATCCTTGACCTTGGATGATGCCCCGTGTGCGAACACTATAAGGGTTTAACGATTTTTATATAAAAGTTAGTGGTCTGGCATTTTGCCGGGCCATTATTATTTTGTACCATTAACCATTCCGGTGTGTTCTCTGATAAACCCTTCCAGCCGAGTTAGTGTTAAATTAACAGAAGAAATTGCAGATTATGTTCAAAATATTTGTTGTATTGGACAAATTTTGCTAATTTTGTCCAGTAAAAAGTAAAAATTGGTCATAATTATGAGGTCTATCGTACTTTCACAGCGTAAAGAGCGTGACGGTCTTTTGGAAAAAGTCTTCCTCCCACGCGACTATCAGATGGAGGCGGAGTCATTTCTTTCCTCACCACTCATCAAACTGATAACCGGTCCTCGAAGGGCTGTTCGACGATGAACAGTTATTGGAGCGTTTTGATGAAGATACAGCCATGCAGGCTCTCTTAGAGGTCTATCCTGGTTTTAATTATTTGTTACTTGATGAGATACAGAACCTTGAACATTGGGACGTGTGGGTGGCCAAACTCTATCGGCGCGGCTATAACCTGCTTATAACAGGCTCTAATTCAAAGTTGCTGTCAAGCGAGATGGGCACGGTTCTCACTGGCCGCTATCTGGAGATAGAGGTGCTGCCTTTCTCGCTGACAGAGTGTTTCAGATTCAAGCAGCAGGAATGGCAGTCAGAATTGCCCGATGAAAGAGCTACGCTGATGTTACAGGTCGAAGACTATATGCACTATGGCGGTTACCCCGAGATTATCAATAGCAGGGAGATTACCGAGAGTTATCTCAGTTCTCTTTTTGACTCCATCATTCTGAAAGATATTGCCAAAAGATACAAAATCCGCAAGACTACAGAGTTGTACCAGCTGGCGACCTATCTTGTAAGTATGTTCTGTAACGAGTTTACATACTCATCGCTGAAGGATGATCTTGATTTTTCCAGCAAGTCAACACTACAGAAGTTTTGCAACTACCTCCAGCAGACATATTTATTCTTCTATCTGCCCCGTTATAACAACAAATTGAAACTGATGCAGAAAGCACCTCAGAAAGTTTATGTGGTTGATAACGGTTTCCTTGCCTCCAATGCTTTCCAGACTACAGAGAATAAAGGCAGACTATTGGAAAATCTTGTATTTTTGGAACTACTGAGAAGAAAGAATAAGGTTGGCGATAATCTATTCTATTACCACTCTCGCAATGACCGTGAGACAGACTTTGTCGTCCGTGAAAATTTCAATGTCAAGCAACTGATTCAGGTGTGTTATGATATGACAGGAAAGAAGACGGAAAAGCGTGAAGTTGACAGCATCCTTGAATGTGCCGGTGAACTGAAATGCGACAATCTGCTGATTATCACCTGGAATCAGGATGGTATCATAGAAAAAGTTGGAAGGACAATCTT
>OMYE01000231.1 GCA_900315145.1 uncultured Pseudomonadota bacterium
CATTAAGGGATTTTATATGATATACGTTCTGAACAGTAAAGGTGAACCGCTTATGCCGACCGTGCGTCATGGCAGGGTAAGGCATCTGCTTCGTGATAATAAGGCATTCATTGTCAATTATCATCCTTTTACTGTTCAATTAACAAAGGCGCGAAATATTTAAATTCAGGAAGTAGCGTTAGGTATTATGATTCACGGATCAGACTGTTTGATAAAGTGAGGATAAACAGTCAGACAGTATTTATATACGGTCGGAGACAGAGTGGCTCCTACCTTGTTAAAGATATTGATGGAAATATTATTTCAAGTAGTATTTCCTATAAAAAGTTAAACCTTATAGTGGTATTTCCTATAAAAAGTTAAACTTTATTGAAAAACGAAAGGGTTGGATTGTTGATTTTAAACAATCTTAAATAGCATCAAAGGCTATTATGGAGCGTTTACGACAAATATGTAAGAGGTGTATTTTGAGTTGTAGTCTTCTGAACTATCAGCAGGGCATGTTGCTGAAACCGCAGCATTTTCAATTGGAAACTTTGTTTCATCAAGAAAATGTTCACCGTCTTTCTGCTTTGTTAAATCCTTATTTGTTCGGTGTGGATGAGTTTTCATTAAGTTCTGACGCTCTAATCTCACAGCAGATAGTTATAAAACATGGTACTTTTCTGTTTCAGGATGGCTCGTTCTGTGACTTGGCTGATAATGCAGTGTGCGAGTCAAGAACAATTCCAGATAAGGAACTTGAAACGGGTAGCATCGTTTCGGTTTATGTTGGATTGAAAAATTTCAGCCAGACTGGCGGTAATTTGTTTGCTACCAGTGATATTTCCGGTATCAAAGAATGTGATTTCCGTTATGTTTCCCAGTTTGGCGGTGAAGAGATCCCTGATTATTACGGTTCAGGTACTCCAAGCATTATCAATTTCATGCGGTACAACCTCAGGATCTTCTTTTCAAGTGAAGTTGAAAATATTTCGGATTACTCCCTTATTAAAATAGCCGAAATCTACCGCGACGGTACACACATTGAGAAAAACGGTCAGTATATTCCTCCGGTTATTAATTATTATTCTGAAACCATTCTGAAGAATATCATGAGTGACATGTATTCTTTGGTTATGTCAAAGACTAGACAGTTTGAAAAATACAAACATATCAAGTCAAACAGTCATTTGTCCAGTTATGAAATAATGCTGCTGAATATAGTAACTACACTGAGTCAGGCTGCATCAGAGATTAATATATTAAAAGAGGCTGTTTCAATTCATCCGTACGAAGTGTGGAAGTCAATGAACAGAATAGTTTCCTCGCTGACTGCATACTGCGATGATCTGAGCGTTGTTGAGGATGATACCCGCTGTCCTAGTTATGATCATCTTAATCTTTTTGAGGTTTTCGATAAAATCAGACAGAATTTGAGAATAGTTCTCAATTCGCTTGCTGTCGGTCCGGAATATATTGTTAAGTTCACAAGAAAGGATAACAATATTTGGTTTGCCGAACTGCCGGACTTATCCAAGTACGATTCCCTGCATGCGTATATTGCTCTCAGCGGTGAAAATATTGACATAAGTACGGTAACTTTGAACTTCTTCAATCAGATTAAGCTTGCTTCAAATGATGCAATAAGTAATTTAATTGTAAGATCCCTGTCTGGCATTCCGCTGGCATTGGCAACAGAAGTACCAAACGGATTGCCTATGCTGGATCGTGGTTTTTACGGTATCATAGATGTTCACAACAATCTGTGGCAGGATATGGTTGTATCTAAAACAGCTGCCATGCTGTGGGATGCACCAAAAGATGCAGAGCTGATAATGTATATTACTAAAGGATAATAGTAAACGAGCCACAATAACCTTTAAGGTAATTATGGCTTTTGCTTAGTCTAAGTGATTTCACTGAAAAGTGAGTGAACTACGTTATGAGAGAATGAATTTATGCAAATAAATTCAAATAGTTACCTTCGGATGTTCATCTAGTCTGAAGCTCTAAGGTGTATGATTAAAAAAACTCAGGAAAACATATAACAATGTAAGTTATACCTATGGTTATGAGACTAAAAGTAAAAGAATTGCAAACAGACTGGAGAAAGACCATAACGTGGATCCCGCTGCATTTCCGGAAATTTCTCGGCAGAGCCGGACGGAATATATTTATATAAAAAAGTAAGGTGCCATAATAGGCAGATACATAAGTTTAAAACTT
>OMYE01000140.1 GCA_900315145.1 uncultured Pseudomonadota bacterium
CGTTGCTTTCGGTAATGATGTAACCGATGGTTTTACCGCTGCTGTCACGAAGAGTTTCGGTACCGGCGTAAGCTGAGAGACTCAGTAAGGTGAACAGGGTGCCGGTAAAAATAACTGCTAATTTTTTCATTTCCTAACGTTCATCCTTATATTTTTTAGTGAATAATCAGTATAAAGACAGACTGTTTCAATGTGATGACCGGTTAGCGGACAGCTACTGTGCCACTCTATGCTACTTTCGCCGAAATCCGTTAGCCGTTGTTATATTTTTTTGTAAATAATAGAATAATTCTTCGAAATTGGATAAATAAAGCCGATATTTGTTACCATAAATGTGAACATGGTACAGTTGTTTATATGCTTAAATATTGTAAAACTGATTATTTGTTTTGCGGTGTTAACATAAATAAAGTCCGGAGCAGGTGCAGACAGATAATCTGCTGTGAAAGTTTTCCGTAATGAAGGAATCTGCTTATATTTGTCTGCTCATCCGCTCTTTATAAGCAGATCCTTACTCTTCTTACGAAAAACACTTAGCACTCATCGCATTCATCAAATAGGGCGTTTTCAATCTCTTCGGCTTTTTTCTGATAGATTTGCGACATCTCAGCGTCTTTTTTTATACCTTTGGCCCCGTGTTTATATATGTCTGAGAGTGTTCTGCAGGCTTCAGGTTCGTTTAAACCGCAGGCTTTGTCGAGGTAGGTTACTGCCGTCACCGGATTTTGTTCTACCTTTTGTCCTTCAAGATAAAGTTCTGCTATACGGTAGCAGGCTCCGGAATTCTTCATTTCACAGGCTTTGCGGTAAAGACGGAGAAAATCTCCACCGGTATTACTGCTGTTTATGAGTTCGTATGTTCTTGCCAGTTCATAACAGGATGATGATGAATTAAGGTCACAGGCTTTCTGATAATAGACAGTTGCGGATTTAAACTCCTTCTGTTCCGGTTCATATATGTCGGCGTAGAGATAACCGAGAGCCTCGCATGCTGATATCCTGTCCCGGCTGCACTCATCTTTTAAAAAAGCCGTGGCGTCAGTGAAACAATGCTCTGACCGGACATATACTGTGTCTGTCGTGTCCTCTGCTTTTTCACAGTATTCACCGGCATTATGGTAGAGAGCGACAGCCTTTTCGCATCCTTTTTCATTTTTGAGACTGCAGGACTTGAGGTAAAACGGTATGGATTTGGCAAAATCCTTTATCTGTGCGCCGTTTCCCGGCTGTATACCGTAAAAATCCCCTAAAACTGTACAGGCATCAGCATGAGAAAGTTCACAGGCTTTGAGCAGGTACTCCTCCGCACCGGCAAATACCCCGTCAGCATAAATGTCGATGTTTTTGTTACCGGCATCATCAACGGAGATGCAGCGGTTCATGCCCTTACTGTAACAGTCTCCGGCATCAGTACAGTCTGATGCGTGTATTAAACCTGCAGCAGTAAGAGCTGTCAGGAACAGTGATCTTCTGAATAAATCTGGAATCATATAAATATCCCGTATGTTTTTTTATAGTGGAAAAATAGTTATGCCTTATGTAATGATAAGCTACAAACAAACAGAATCAGCAGCTGTAGTTATATTTTAGTTAACTATGCCGTATTTTTTGATTACGATTTTTTGATTACGGAACAGTATCGGTTATTTTTCTTTTGGCGATTTTCAGAAAAGTATTTTCTGTACATGTAGAAAAAAGCGGAGTCCTGGCACTTTAATAATGATAGTAACCTGCCGATATCAGTGAAAAACTCGAGAATATACACCAGAATAGAATATTTTTCGGATGTGCTGAACTGACCTTTTCCTTCATGATGTAAAGGTCATAATCATACTGCAGTCCCTGCCAGTATTTGGCATCTTTGCTGTGATTAGCAGAACCTTCGGGGCAGGCAGCAAAGATTTTACCGGGTTTTCTGGCAAAGCCTTCTGTAATATCGTTTTCTCCGGCAAGTAATTCGTTAACATATTTTTCGGTAACACCGGTTCTGTCAGCCAGTTCTTTTCTAGATATTCCGTCAGCTTGTATCAGTCGCTCGATTTCCTTTCCCGGATGTTCCTTACTCATATCATATTCTCATTCAACTACCGATATTCGTATGATACTCCATAAAGAGAATATATTACTACAGTACATATCACTATACTTCTCTACAAAAAAGCCTTTAATTTTAACTGGCAAATCGTAAACATAATGATGAGACACGAACAGAATAAAACATTTACCGCCGGCATTAGCATCCTTTATACTGCTTACAACTGTTCCAACCGGAGATGCAGAACCTCATAACAGCCTTCATGTCCTTTTAAAATTGTTTTTCCATTTGCTGAAAAAAATAACTGAAAGTTCAGGCATGCGTGGAATTATTTACGTCTGGCTAACAGTTTTCCAAGTAACTGAACATTAATATGGTGTGTATTTACCAAAATGAGTGTACCATGATAGGCTGTTTCCGGTGAGAGTTTAAAGAAAATGATAGAGCACCTGCCGGAAAAATGTGCCTGTTTACGTTTTCCGGCAGGAGTTGAGTTTTTCATGGTGAGGTACCTTGTGAACTGCAGGTACTTTTTTGTTATACAGCCGGTATGGATAAATAAGGTACATCAGAATTAAATAAGGTGCAGCAGAGTAGTTACATAACACGGGAGAATCCATGAGAATTTTGAACACCGGCAGATTAAATACATACTATGCGGCAGGAATGGCCGTGATGCTTACCATGGGATTCAGCGGCTGTTATGCTGCAGATGTAAATACCGCTGAAGCCGGACGGAAAAAAATAGAAGATAATTTTGATATCTCATTGTACAGCGGATATCCCGATGCCTTTTATGCCAAGCAGTTTACAGATAAAAAGACCGGAGATTCAGCCGTAGTTATTTTTGCCAATTACCGTCCCGGGGATCCTGATTGCGGTGATGATGGATTCTGCGAACCGAATAAAATCATAGATAAAAAAATACGCCGGTATCTTTCCTGTACAAGTATGAAGTATACTGAGCCTGCCGAGGAGGATGTCGCCGACATGGTGTATGACGGAGATTCCTTTACCTCATGCGTTACTCCGGAGGGAAAGATTTATGACGGCAGTGTTCTAGTGACCGGCGGATTCTATTCTGTTTTTCTCTATTCCGCCGGATTTCCGGAGGGGACAAAGGATTCACTCTATGAGTACGACGGGGACTTTTTCGGCAGTCTGGCTGCTCAGGATACTCCGTCCATGGAGGGCTTTTCTGAAAATATCGGACCTGATATTCCCAAAGGTTATATACTGATTCCTACATTCAGTTTTCCGGTGCAGGACTATTCCTATGTGGCCAAACTCTTCAATGTGTTTAATACTGATAAGTTGTATGGCTATCAGCTGTTCACCCGAAGCAATGCAGACATGAAGAATATAGCGGAGCAGGTTATCCGTTTCTGTAACGGCAGAGCCTCTATTGAAATTAAGGATGACAGACTTACATTCAGCAACTGCCTTTCCCGTCAGCTTCCCGTTCCTGTAAATGTTTCAGGATATGTGTCTCTGAATGGTAAAGTGGCGGTGGCGGTTACATACAGTGATACCCTTCCTGAAGATGATAAAAAGAAATTTGACGGGGAGGTACAGAGAAGAATTACGAATTTTAAAGAGCAGGATTTCTAAAAGACAATAGGAAGAGGTGAGGCAATACAGCCTGAATATACGTTAAGCCGTTATTTAAAAGTGTTTCTTTTGAAATAACGGCTTAAGAGTTTTATACCGGTTCCGGTGTATCTCGGGTGTATTACCGGAATTCTGCATTTTTTGCGTTAATGACGGGAGAAGAAGGACCTATGTTTTATAAGTTAAACGGCAGGGGAGTGGCGGCAGGAGTGCTGGCATTTCTGGTAACAGGTATTGCAAATGTTCAGGCTGATGATGTATTCCAGCCGAACGGTATGTATTCTATATATGAGAACGGCAAGTACTTTACTTCTGCTACATTCAGCTGTATCGGTCAGCCGGCTCCGTACTGTGCCAACATTAATTTCAATGCTCTGAATCAGGAGGAGCGTGATTTTTTTGATAATGAAGGTGATTCAGTAGGTGATCTGACATTTACCAGATCGGGCGACAAATATGAAATGACCGGCAGCTTTTATGTGAGCCGAACCTGTACGCTGTCAACATCCAGAGTAAACAGTAAGCCTGATGCGAAAGAAAAGACTGTATGCAGCTACAATGAAGATAAAACAGCTCTCAACTGTACCATGTACGAGCCAAGTTCACTAGCCGAAGAACAGGTATCAGCTCTGCCGGTTATCGTAAAGGCTGACGGAAGCGGCGGACTCAGTATTATTTATGACGGTGTTCAGGATGATGACAACTACGCTCTTACCCGCTGCTTTGAGGTTCTGGCGGACAAGGTGCTGAGACCTGTAGATCCTGATGAACTGAATCATAATCTCTATATTTCCAGAAAAATTGACTTTTTACGTACTGACGGGGATCTCAATGAACTGTGGAAGCAGCTGCCTAAGAGTTCTAGAAAAAAGATTCTTCCTGAGCAGCGCGAGTGGATAAAGAAAAAGGATAAGCAGTGCGGTGAAATTACCATGAAGGGAACCGAGAAGGAACTTTCCGCCATGTATAAATGCCAGTCGGAGTTTACTGAGAAAAGAGTGGAGTTTCTGGAAAAGTCATATCTGGGGCAGTAAGCTCAGCAATATCATATATATAGGTATAAACATATATTCGGATATTCGCAGATAGGTATAGAACACATGTAAGTGGAAGCAGTTTATTTAAGGAAGCTACTACTAACTAATTGACTAACTAACTAAGTTAAGTCTTATTAATAAAAATCTTTCCTGTTTACGACGGGAGAGATTTTTTCTTTTTTGGCGATCTTCTCATAAAGAGCTGTATCTGCACGTAAAACTTAAAAATCATGTAGATTAACTGCCGGCAGTGTGAAACAGATTAATAAGTAGTAATTCAGGAACAGAATTACTACCTTGAGAATTGACATGATGAACTGTTCAAAAAAACAAGCAACAAAATAAGAAAAAAGTGGGATAACTTTGAATATTTTTTGAACAAAGATCATGTTTTATTAAAACGATTTCATTTTGTAAAAAAAATATTAAAAAACTCATTGTAATTGTAAATAAATTGTAATATATTTTTATCAACGTATGTTCTGTTTCACATAAAAGTTTAAATTTGCTGTTTTTTTAATCAGTAAAACAGATGCTTAGAATTCCGTGTGATGGTCATATTTGAAGAGACCAGGCGACAGGTGGCGTGTTTATGACTGAGGCGGAGACTAGGCCGGAAAGCAAAGATTTAAGAAAAGAATAATAATAAGATAATCTTTTATATGACAGTGTAACAGAATACGGTGGTGCTCAATGTTTTTTCACTAATTACTGAATTGCTCAAATATGAAAAAAATTATTCTGTCTGTAGTTTTAAGTATGCTGTTCTTTTCCTCTCAGTCTATGGCTTTTACCGCTCCTGACGGTTACAAGGTTAACAAGTCAAGAACCATGAGAGATATTTTTATCGAGGATTACAGAAATACCAACGGCGGTGTAATCTATAAGATTGACTACAATAATTATCGTCATCTTAAGCTTGATGAAAAGCTGGTGCTTAATGGTCTTAACTGCGAGAATATTGAAGTTTCAACAGATCAGCTGGAGCTTTTTGCAGATAAATGTACAGCTTCTCAGAACGGTTCATTTTTCAGCTCACTTTCAAATAACAGCTATACAGTAGAAGCATATACCGAAGACGAAAAGATTCATATTGTTGTCTACAATCAGAGAGTTACTGACGCATCACTCTCACAGTTAAGATGGTAGTTTGAATAAACTCAACAGTTCAACGAATAAATAGACGAGTATTCAACGAAACGAATAATAGAAGGTGTCTTTTGTTGTCCTTGTAGGCACTTTCTTTATAAATAGTACACGGGTTTCCTTTTTTTGTTAGTTTTTTATGATCCGGAAAACCTCACCTA
>OMYE01000167.1 GCA_900315145.1 uncultured Pseudomonadota bacterium
TGCAGACGGTATATTCACCGTGAAATTAAAGAGTAAATGCAATATCGACGTAGACACACTTAATCAGAATATCTACGTTTTACTGGGCGGCTATGCCGAATGGTAATATCTGATTCCGGAATATCTTCTTAAAAACATTATTCTCCGGTTTGCCCGGACAATAATGTTTTTTTCTTCATAGGACAATCCTCTATTTTTCCGTCATAGGCTGCATTTTTAAGACTATTTATAAACTTTTTTAATTTCAAAATGAATTAAAACAAGCTTAAAAAATGAATTCCTACTAATTTGTAGCAAATTCCTATCAGAACACTTGATTATCAAGATTAATCTGTAGTATCATTTATGACGCTTAAATTTACATATTTAATACTGATAATATTTATTAAAAAGAAGATAAACAACTATTCGATTTCACATACGGGATTTATAAGGATTTTTTATGAAAATTTCCACTAAGGGAAGATACGCTCTGCGTTTAATTATTGAGCTTGCCAAAGCCCCTGCCGGAGTTCCGGTAAGATTACGCCCCTGCCGGAGTTCCGGTAAGATTACGCGAGCTTGCAGAAAAACAGGAAATATCAGAAAAGTATTCAGAACAGATTATCAGTCTTCTGCGACGCGGTGGTATTGTACTAGCTAAAAGAGGTACTCAGGGCGGTTATGATCTGGCAAAGGATCCTAAAAAAATTACAGTTGGTGAAGTTCTACGCCTTACAGAAGGCGATCTTTCTCCGGTACCCTGTCTGGAAAACAACGGTGAACCGTGCGAACGTAAAAATTCCTGCGCAACATACATGCTTTGGAGCAAATTAAAAGATGCTATCGACAGTGTAGTTGATAATATAACAATTGCCGACCTTGCTGAGCATGACAGTATAAACTTCAACGATATTATCATGGGTGCCAATATCTAGAATCCGGAAGGATATTTATCTAAAAGGTTCAAATCTCATTATTTTCCCCGGTTTTCTCCGGAGGGAAAATGTGTTCCGGAGGGAAAATATGTTCCTTTGTGTATCCTTTACGATTCAAGGACAGATAGAGAATTCTTCTAGTTCCACCATCAAAGGAAGCGTTTTGCTTCCGGAATACACCTGAAAAAGGCTGTACTCTGCTATAGTTCCGGTATATATGCTGTGACATAACAAAAGAAACAGCAGCTTCTGGATGTGTAGAATTTGTCAGCCAGTTCAGAAGACAATACCCACTGGTGTCCGGTATTTCCAAAAATACTGGAAACATCTATGTTTTCTCAGTACATGCAACTCATACTGTCAGAAAAAAAATCAAATCACCATATAATAATTTATAATAGTAAATAATAAGTAATAAGGAGTTACCGTTTTCTCATGACTGACATAATCAAACAGCAGCTGCTGACGGGGGAAAGAGCCCTTTTCAAAGCCAGAGATAAGGAAATCCGCCTGTCTACCTTTGCTGACGGAGAATCCCCTCTTAAAGAAAGCAGGGATATCAGACTGTTTAACAGTTCGTTTAAATGGAAATATCCGCTGTGGTACAGCCGGAATATAGAACTTAAGGACTGTACTCTCTTTAAAGAGGCTCGTGCCGGCATCTGGTATACGGATGATCTTACCATGAACGACTGTATTGTTGAGGCCCCGAAGACCTTCCGGAGATGTCGCAACCTTGTTTTAAACAGTGTCTCCATGGTCAACGCTGAAGAAACCCTGTGGCACTGTCAGAACGTTACCATCAACCGAGGTTCGGCCAAAGGCAACTATTTTGCCATGAACAGTAGCGATTTAAAGATAAGTGACTTCGAACTGATAGGCAATTACTCCTTTGACGGAGCTAAAAATATCGTTATAGATAATGCCAGAATGCTGTCAAAGGACTCTTTCTGGAATGCGGAGAACGTTGAAGTAAGAAACTCCTTTATTTCCGGTGAATATATCGGCTGGAACTCCAGAAACATCCGGTTCATCAACTGCATAATTGAAAGCCTTCAGGGGTTCTGCTACATCGATGAATTAACACTGGAGAACTGTAATCTCATCAATACCAATCTGGCGTTTGAATACTCCACCGTAAATGCTGACGTCAATACGATCATCGACAGCATCAAGAACCCTGTTGCCGGCAGAATTACCGCTAAAGACATTAAAGAGATTATTTTTGATGATCCGGAAAGATCCGATCCTCAAAAAACGGAAATTATCATAAAGAAATAGTTTTTACAATGATAATCCGGTAGATCCGCCGGATTTAAAAACAACAGAAAAAGACTGTAGGCATGTGAGGCTTTTTCTGTAAAGAACAGCATATTTTCAGATACTCCGAAAAAAAACTCCGGACTTTTTCTACTGCAGGATACTGATTTACTATGGACACAAACAAGACCGGAAAACAGTTGAAGGCAATATTAGAAAGTACAGAACCGGTATCGGCCTCGGTTAAAACCAGACTGATACTGTCTATGGCCTTTCCTGCCATGTGTGCCCAGATATCCGTTATCCTTATGCACTATATAGACGCCTCCATGGTAGGAAGTCTGGGAGCAGGAGATTCAGCCGCCATAGGAATTATTGCCTCGATGATCTGGCTTATAGGCGGCGTATCCATGACCTTTATCATGGGCTTTACCATTCAGGTGGCTCAATGCATAGGGGCCGGTAAATATTTTAAGGCCCGCTCTATATCAGGAGCAGGATTCTTTGTACTGCTGTGCGTCAGTCTGCTGATTGCCTTTATAAGCACTGCCATCGCCGAAGTACTGCCGGTATGGCTGGGAGCACCTCCGGAAATATCCAGCAAATCAGCCATGTATTTTATGGTAAGCATTCTGGGGCTCCCCTTCATCATCATGAACGCCTATGCTGCAGGACTTCTTCAGGCCACCGGAAATATCAAGACCCCGAGTATGCTTAATATTCTGCTCTGTGTTCTGGATGTTCTTTTCAATTTTATCTTCATTTATCCGTCTCATGGCTTTACGGTTGCCGGAATAAATATTACCGTTCCAGGTTTTAACCTTGGAGTTACCGGTGCGGCTCTCGGCACGGTGACAGCGGAGGCTGTCGTTATGCTCATGATGCTCTGGACGCTCCTTATAAAAAACGAACAGCTCCGTTTCAGAAGAGAAAAGCATATTATCGAAATCAGATGCCTTATCAGAGCGGTAAAACTCGCCTTTCCAGTAAGTCTTGATCATCTGGCATCAACCGGTGCCATGGTAGCTACAGTAAAAATAGTGGCTCCTTTAGGCATAGTTTCCATCGCCTCACACAGCTTTGCCATCACCGCCGAATCATTCTGCTATATGATTGGCTACGGCACGGCTCATGCCGCTTCATCAATCATCGGTCAGTGTATAGGAGCCAAAAGAAAGGATCTGGCATGGAGCTTTACCCTGATCATAACCGCCGTAGGTGTCGGACTTATGAGTACTGCAGGTGTCCTCATGTATATATTTGCCCCGGAACTTATGGGGCTGCTGTCACCGGATCCGGAAATAAGAAAGTTAGGAACCGCCATCCTGCGTGTTGAAGCGTTTGCTGAACCTCTTTATGCCGCCAGCATTCTGATAAACGGGTGTTTCAGAGGAGCCGGAGACACCTTTATCCCCGGACTTATGAATATAGGATCCATGTGGCTGGTAAGAATTCCATTGTCTGTTATTCTCGCCATGTATCTGGGATTATACGGTGTATGGATTGCCATGGCTGTTGAACTCTGCTTCCGGGGACTTATCTTTATCGCCAGACTCCAAAGGAAAAAATGGCTTAATGCCTCGGATAAATGACGTGAAATAATTATAAA
>OMYE01000173.1 GCA_900315145.1 uncultured Pseudomonadota bacterium
GTATTTATAAAAGCTGATCTTCGAGATTCCGGCCAGCCGCCAGGTCTCCTCGTTCGACAACGATCCGCCAAAAGACTTGTTATGCTTCCGGATCGTCTCTTTCGCGCTAATGGCTTTCCGGGTTTCAACTCTGCTCCCGATTCTCCTGCCTGCAATGTGCCCGGCCTCTTTTGCCCTCATCATCCCCTCTTTGGTGCGGGTATGAAGATAGTCGACCTCTTTTTGCGCCTGTTCGAAAGCGTATCTGATCTGTTTCTCCGCGAGGATCATAAGAACGCGGTTCGTCGCGTCGATATAAATATCTGCGATGTCATTCCCTGTCAGCGCTAGCCCGTTGTTAAGTGAGTCGCGGTAGGTCGTTGTATTGATGTGCGGCTCCTTCAGAAAAACAAGGTTGATGTTTTTGTAAAATAGCTCCTGATACAGGCCGGGCACCACCCTCCGAAGAATCTTGTCCAGCTCTTTCCGCCCCTGCAGCTTGGTTCCTGTGAAAGCCTCTTTGTAGATTATGGCCTGCGGATACTTTTCCAGTATGTTTGATTCCTGGCGCTCAATCCGCTGTGAATGTGTACTAACCCTGCAATATCCGTATGTGGCCATGTTTACCTCCGGTCAAAAGTAATACATTAAAGGTTGCCGAAAAAAGTATAAAAAAAGAGTTGAAAATAAGAAAAATGAAGCAACAGCATAGTGCCAAAATAAAGGAAGGTTACATTTAATACTGAAAGGGGACAATGAAATGTGTACAGTTTACGGATATGCAAGAATCAGCACTAAGCATCAGAACATCGAACGTCAGATAAGGAACATAAGCGCATCTTACCCTAACGCCGTAATAATCACAGAGGCGTACACAGGAACAAAGATTGAACGCCCCGAATGGACAAAACTTTATAAGAAGGTTAAAACTGGCGATACACTTGTGTTTGATAGTGTGAGCAGAATGAGCAGAAACGCTGAAGAAGGAATTAAAACCTATTTTGAACTCTTTGACAGGGGCGTTGAACTGGTCTTCTTAAAAGAAGCCTATATCAACACTGCTACCTATGCCGATAACCTCAAAGATAAGATTGAACTTACAGGAACAGATGAGGATGAAATCTTTAAAGGATTGAACAACTATTTTAGAAAGTTGGCAGAACGTCAGATTCGCATCGCTTTCGAACAGGCTGAAAAGGAAGTTACAGATTTACATCAGAGAACCAAAGAAGGGCTTGAAACTGCTAGATTAAATGGTAAGCAGATTGGAGCGGTAAAAGGCAAGACATTAACAACAAAGAAAAGCATCGAAGCCAAAGAAGGCATCAGAAAATACAGTAAAGACTTTGACGGTACGCTTGCAGATGCAGAAGTTATCACATTAACAGGAATCAGCAGAAATAGTTACTACAAATACAAGAAGGAACTAAAAGCCGAACAGTAACCCCCACCCCCCTAAGTAACCAATAGGCGAACAGGGGGGAGCATAACAATTCTTCTCTAAAGGCAAATCGATCATTTGCAAACACGACTCTATTTGTCCGACCGCTCCCCTTTCAAATCTTATCCGAATCTTTACACATACAATAATAAATCTCAGACTATCGTCTTTTATCGGTAAATCCCTACCACAAACAACAATACCCGATTTTCTATTGTAATTAATGTACGGAATTAGACGAAAACGCAGACATGCCAATTACCCTTACTTTTATAGTATCGGTATCTTTAAAACAGAATTTATCCCATCCCCCAGTGCATCTATACCCTTTTTACCTTTAGTGGCTTTAAAAGATAAAACAATCTTTATTCAGACCTTAAACGGCAGTCGGGCAGCAGTCGGTAACACGTGGGAAAGCCACTGCAAGCCTGTTATAAGTGTTATAGATAATTTATACCACAAAATAGCAAAAACGCCTTTACAGGGCAAATACAACGGTTAACGGACGGTCTAAATGACCGCTCCCACATTTGAGAAAGATGAGGAAAAAATTGACAGAAAAAAAAGAAAAAGATATTGTAACTTCAAGCGATAGTCAGACGGTTAAGGCAACCGATATGACAAATTTAAAAGAACTTGTAAACGAGTTACACAAAAACAAGATAACGCCCCCTAGGGACAACTTCAAATACTGGTCGACTAACCTACCAACGGTTAAAGGTGACCCAATTAGAGGGAAGGTGACAGGGAAAACAGAAGAAGAAGTTTATCAAAAACTTGCTAAGTTTTACGGAATCCACATTATTGATGAAAACGCAACGATAGAAGATATGTTTTATGCATGGCAAAACGTTAAACTAGAAGATGGCGCGATAACGCAACAGGGTTTTGAACGTTGTGAGGCTGATTTTAAAAAATTCTATGTTCGTACTGGATGGAATAATCGCAAAGTAAAAAAAATGACTCCGCAAGAATGGAAATACTATATTGAAAATAGTGTTAGGGGGAAGACAGGCGGTAACCGTTTAACTGAAAAACAGAAAAACCGATTGCTTGGATGTACTACACCCATCATAAATCAAGCATTTGCGGATGGATTGATTACATACACATATAGCACCGTACACGACATATTAACTCTAACAAATAAATCATGTGCCAAATCACCAAAAAAAGACGATGTATATCTGCCCGATGAAATGGATAAGATTATTAATTACTGTGAAAAACAGTTAGACCCCAAAGCGTCTTGTATTAGACTAATAAGAATCACAGGTATGAGAGTCGGTGAAGCCGTTTCAATTATGAGGGATGACATAGACCTTGACGCAATGAAGGTACACGTCCACAAGACCGAAATAAAAACCAATAACGGTACAAGCGTGGCAGACCGTACAAAGACAGAAGCAGGTGATAGAACCATTAAGGTAAAGGACTGTTATAAACCGTTTTTGGGAGAATTGTGTATAGCGTCGCCAAGTGGCTCTTATGTGTTCATCAATAAAAAGAAGAACAAGCAAGGAAAGAATGGCAGAATTGGAACACAGGCTATAAGACGATATTTAAAAGAAGTGTGTAATGCAGTTGGAGTACCGTATAAAGGCGTACACGCCATTAGAAAATACTATGAATCACAAATGAAGAAAAACGGAGTCCCCGATGAAATCCGTAAACGTCAATTAGGACACAAAGACATTAGCACAACTGAAAAGTATTATGACCGTAATCTTTATTCTGAACAGGAAACGGCAAAGTATTTAAACGATTGTGTAGGTATCTAAGCCGAGAAAAAAACGAGAAAAACCATCTATTTAACAAATCAAAAAAATATGCCATTTACCCTTTAAATAAAAGGAAAATGACATACTCTTCTGTAACTGGAGACGGTGGGACTTGAACCCATGACCTCAACACTGCCAGTGTCGCGCTCTCCCAACTGAGCTACGCCCCCTTGGTCTATGATTTTCATCGACAAATATGATTTTCATCGACAAATAGTATCTTACTGTAAACAGGCGGAAAAAACAACCACTAAATACACTTTTTAACAAAGTACCGGTGTCCTTTCCGCCTGACTTTTCCGTTACGGGCAGTAATTCTCTCCCCTGATCTGTTCATTTCAGGGGCCTTCGATCACTCCCCTGCTCTGTTCTTCCTTCGCGAAATCGTAAGTATGATGACCAGGGCTGCAAACAATCCGACAGTCACTCCGCCGATGACCGTGGGATCCATTCCGGTTCCACCGCTGCCGGTGCCTTCGGACGCGCCGCTTCCATTCCCCGCTGCCTGCGGCGTCATTTCCTGGGACCGGAAGTACATCACATCCGGCTCAGTTCCATTGTAGCCGATCACATAAAGCCTTCCGCCGCTGAAAGCCGCGATCGGATCGAAAGCTTTGTGATAGCAAGTGGCTCTGTCATAAAGCACAGCCTTCTCGTCGGTATCATAGATGATATGTACATCTTCGCCGTTTACGGATGATCCAATGATCGCGACGCCCGTATCAAGACCCGCGATCGCGAAGTGCTCGCCAGGTACATCCCCGCCCATCTTGTACTCGTAGTCTGTGCGCAGGTCATCGCCCAATGATTCATTGAGAATATTTGTCAGTTCTTCATAAGTAATCTTGTTCTCAGCGCCA
>OMYE01000184.1 GCA_900315145.1 uncultured Pseudomonadota bacterium
ATCATGCGTAACTTCGATACCGTCTCATCAAACACTTTAAATCACTCTGAATCAGTCAGTTCATTATTGCGTAAAAGACTTCATCATCAGGCTGAGCCAGGCCGTACTTTTCCTCTCAGCGACAGCATTCTCGATAAATTACACGAGTATGAGCTTGAAGCATATGAGGATTCTCTAAGTCTCCATGAACAGGAATCTCACGCCGTTCTCAATGATCTTAAAGACTCCCCTTTTGTGAAGTCTGCAGGAACCTTTATCAAAGCATCCACTTCTTTTGCCAGAAAACAGTTTAAAAAGCTTGATGAAGCAGTCATGGATTATTCAGAAAAAAGAGCTCTTAAAGAAAGAGAACAACTGAAAAATGCTTCTTCTGACGATGATTTTTATGAAGAGAGCGCATTTTCGACCGCCGTAGACGGGATAATCATGAAATTTTTGAATTAATTCTGGGGATCTTTACGGGGTAGCCGGAGAGCGGTTCTGCATATCAATCTCTATCCGTCCGGATTCAGGTTGAATGTGCAGGAGCCCCTCTGCCGGATTATTTATCCGACGGCAATTAATTTGAGCATCTGTATCTAAATTTTATTGATTATTCAGACAGACATTTAAAGGTAAAAAAAACAGGAGGGAACAGTTTCATCTATATAAGACAGTCAGATCGTAACGCCGGCTATATAACTTAAAAACAGTATTCTGACGTAATTCAATAATAACAGCTAAGCATATATATAAATAAAAAGTAAATATAAACATTAATAACCAGACAGTATTTAAACAATATTTTTTATCTTAAAAGATAACGGTAATAAAGAGGAACAGGTGCCTTCAGGCCCTGGATATATGTTCCGGAGACTTCCGGAATGAGAACCGGTATATGCGGTTTTATATATAAATATGTCAATTAATTATTGATGTATAAAAAACAGAAAAAATTATTTTTATCTGTATTTGTAATGACCGTAAAGCAAGATATAAGCAATAAGGAGACTTCTATGCGTCACATCAACAACACCACTTCTACCTCTTCATCAGCCGTTGTTACCCGTTCATCTGTTTCAGACTTTGCCGAAAGCTTCCTGAAGTTTAACGGTCGTCCTGAGGGCACCGCTATTCCGTTTGTTATGGAAGAGGACCGCTCTCAAGCAGAATACCCAGGCAATGCTTCACGTGGTATAACCCGGTCTGCCATGCTTAACAGCTATGCTTCTGAATCCAGAAAACCGGTTAAATTCAATCTCCATCTTATTGAGGCGTGTAATTACAGCTGCAGACACTGCTTTGCCAAGTTCGGCAGCCGAAAAATGCTTTCCTTTGATAACTGGAGAACCATTGTTGACAACTGTCTCCGTGCTGTTCCGGGATGCAGCTTTAATATAGCCGGTGGTGAACCTCTGCTTGCTGCTTACTTTCACGATCTGGCCCGTTATTGTCATGATCGCGGGAGTAAAGTGTCCGTTATAACCAACGGTTACCTCATTACCGATAAGTGGATCAGGGAGAATGCCGGTATTCTTGATACCCTTGGTCTTTCCCTGGACAGCTTCGACGAAGGGACTCTGGTAAAAATGGGACGCTGCACCCGTTCCGGTAAAATCCTGACTGCCGGAAGAATCAAGGAAATAACCACTTTGGTTAAGGAAGTGAATCCTGACTGCCGAATCAAGGTAAACACCGTGGTCTGTTCTCTCAACCGTGATGAGATTGTGCGTGAGCAAATCATGGATATTCCTGTGTCCCGGTGGAAAATCTTCAAAATGATGAGCTTTGCGAACGATAGCTTTAACAATTCCGACATAGTCATTTCCGATGAGGAATATATGCGCTATATCAGTAACAATCTCGGTACCTCTTCTGAGATGCTGAAGGATGAAAACTCCCATATCTTCAGTCTCTCCGATACCTGTTCCGTGGTGGTGGAGAAAAATCTGGACGGAGGATACCTGATGATTGATGCCAACGGTAATCTCGTGGATAACACTATCAACACGAACTATGTGCCGGTGGTAAACTGTGTCACCGGTGATGTGAGAGACGGCATTAACAGACTCGGTCTAGATACCGAACTCTACTGGTCGCGGTACTGATGGCGGTCGGCTGCCGTTTAATCTCCGGAAAACGGCAGTCAACTGTATCATTATTATCTTAAAGTTTTGGTTATACCTGTATAAAAATTCTGTGAAATAAAGAAACCAATATGGTTCCCGTAAAGACACTCATAAGCGATATAACCAATCTGATCTTTTATAGAAATTCTTCTGCTACATACCATCAAAGTCAAATTTTGTATACACCATACTGTCATTTTCATCAAATCTAACTAACAGATATCCGGCATAGATATCGCTACAGCCTCTGACAGCCAATTTATCAGATTTTTCTTTAAGAATCTCTCGTGTTTCTTCCCTGCTCATTCCCGGTTTTAATTTGAATGACAGATTGCGAAGAACAGAATGCTCTTTTAACATTGCGTCAGCTTCATCCAAATAATGCTCCCTTGCTACCAAACAGGTTGGGCCATCATCTTTACTCCAGATGACAGCGATATTGAGTTCGTTACATTGATAGGATGATGTCGCTGTTTCATCAGGAGTAAACCTGCTCTTATCAAAAATTCTGAAAAAAAGTTTTTCATATTTTGGGTATATTAATTTTCCGTTGTACCAGACTTCAAAAAATCCCTTTTCCATTCCCAGAAATTCTACTGATTCGAGAAGCCCGTTTTCATCAAAATCCAAACGAACACTGTATTCGTCATAGTAGTCAGATCTTCCATTAAACCACGTGGTATAAACTCCATTCCCCATGGCTTTTCTGGTTTCTTCTCTTGTCATGTTAAAGACCAGATCTCCAATAGACCTATTTGGTATCCATTCGAAAACTTTCATTTCAGGCCACCCAATCATTGTTTTCCAATTTGTTTACATATTTCAACAATTCTCTGATTTCTTTGTCGTACTTAGAGCCAAACAGTGAGCGGATATTATTTATTTCTTCCATAATGACATCTTTAATTCTTCCCAGATTTATAAGTTCGATTTGTTTTTTTTCTATAGTCCGCATCACTTTTAAGCATTCTAATACAAGGATCTGTATTATATGATAACAGTCCTGTCGCCTTGAGAGCCTCTGCGCTTATTATATGATGGACATCGTGGACCGAACCATCAGTGCAATATTTAACGTAATCATATCTACCTCCGGTAACCGGATTTTTGTCTAGTTCAGTCTTTTCTTTTTCACTTAATTCATCAAAGAAGCAAGGGTACGGTCTGCTACTCAAAATATACTTAAATATACTCAAGCATACTGAGAGATTGAAGTCCTTACGGATACTTCTTACTGTTTCAACGTGTATGCTTTGGCTATTG
>OMYE01000010.1 GCA_900315145.1 uncultured Pseudomonadota bacterium
ATAAAAACGCCCGGGAGGGGGAGTCGTGATTTTTTTGGGTGTGTCGTAAAGACATGGAGCTTTCTTTTAGTAATTTATTCTTTGGAAAAACAATGATAAATATTAAGAAAGGATTGGATCTCCCTATTAGTGGTAAACCGGAAAATGTGGTTAATGCCGCCAACAATGTTGTTAAGCATGTAGCCATTCTGGGATCAGACTTTCATGGGCTTAAACCGTCTATGCAGGTTGAAGTCGGTGACGCCGTAGACAAAGGGCAGGTTCTTTTTACCGATAAAAAGAATCCTGGCGTTTGTTATACCGCCCCGGTTCCAGGCAAGGTAGTAGCCATTAATCGCGGTGAGAAAAGAGTATTCCAATCTTTAGTTATTGAATTAGATTCTACAATCGTCGGCTGCAGAAAGTTTAATGCTTATCCGAACGAGGAACTGTCCACTCTTGGTCGTGAAACTGTTGCTAAACAGCTTATCGAATCAGGTGCATGGGTGGCGTTTAAAACCCGTCCGTACAGCAAAACCCCTGCTGTTGATGCAGTACCTGAACATATTTTTGTTACAGCCATGGATACCAACCCTTTAGCTGGGGATCCGAAGGTTGTAATCAGCAGTCATGCAAAGGATTTCTGTGACGGTCTTGATGTTATCAGTAATCTTACCGGTGGAAACGTATACGTCTGCAAGAATGAAAACTCTCTGCCGACTGAATATCATTCTACCAGGATTCAGGAAAGAACATTTACCGGAAAGCATCCTGCAGGTCTTGCCGGCACACATATTCATTTCGTATCAAGAGCTTCTGAAGAACACGTTATGTGGTCTATCGGCTATCAGGAGGTTATTGCAATAGGTCATCTGTTCAGAACCGGTGAAATCTACAATGAAAGAATCATCAGTCTCGCAGGTCCTAACGTAATTAATCCAAGACTGGTGAGAACCATCCAGGGTGCATGTATCTCCGAACTTACAGCTAATGAATTATCCGGTACAAACTACCGTGTGATTTCCGGCTCTGTATTTAACGGTAATACTGCTGAAGGTGCCTTTGACTACCTTGGTAGATTCCATCAGCAGGTGAGCGTTATCCCTGAAGGTAACAAGCGTGAGTTCCTCGGCTGGTTAATGCCTGGTGCTAAGAAGCATTCTGTTACCAGAACTATGCTGAGCTGTTTATTCCCTCCTAGAGATTTCGAAATCAATACTGCTGTTAACGGCGGTTCAAGAGCCATGGTGCCAATCAGTTCATATGAAAGAGTAATGCCGCTGGATATTATTCCATCCATGCTTCTTCGTGCTATTGAAATTGGCGATACCGATGCTGCAAAGCTTCTTGGCTGTCTCGAACTCGATGAAGAAGATTTGGCTTTGTGTACTTATGTATGCCCTGGCAAGACTGAGTATGGAAGACTGCTCAGAAAGTGCTTAACCAAGATTGAGCTGGAAGGGTAGAGGGGTAAAAGATGATTCTTTCAATATTAAACAAGTTGGAACCTCTCTTTTCAAAGGGCGGTAAGTTCACGTACGCGATTTCATCGATTTCAAGCGTATGATGATTATGGTATTCTTTGCCGTATTCCCATGTATGTTCTGGGGCTGGTTCAATATCGGCAACCAGACTATAAATGCCATTCAGTCAGCTCCTGAATTAATGAAGCTTGCGTCTGCAAGTTTCAGCCTTTTCAGCGAAAACTGGCATTATGCTATTGTACAGATGCTGGGCGGTACACTGGAGGCTGATGCCGGAATATACAGCAAGATGCTGATAGGTTTTGTATATTTCCTGCCTATCTATGCTGTTTCATTCGGTGTCGGTGCATTCTGGGAAGTACTTTTCTGTATTATCCGTAAGCATGAAGTAAATGAAGGTTTATTTGTTACCTCATTGTTCTTTGCTCTGATTGTTCCTCCAACCATTCCGTTATGGCAGGTCGCTCTAGGTATTTCCTTCGGTGTTATTATCGGTAAGGAAGTGTTTGGCGGTACCGGTCGCAACTTTATGAACCCTGCATTAGTAGGCCGTGCATTCCTGTTCTTTGCATACCCTGCTCAGATTTCCGGTGATGCAGTCTGGGTTCCGGTTGACGGCTATACCGGTGCGACAGCATTAAGCTTCTATTCAAAGAACGGTCATTTACCGGATAACATGTCTTTTGTAGATGCATTTATCGGTAATATGCCTGGATGTATCGGTGAGGTTTCCACTCTCGGTATTCTGATCGGCGGTATTGCTCTGCTTTTAATGCGCATTTCATCAAGCAGGATTGTAATAGGCGGCATTATCGGTCTGATTATAATGACCATTATCTGCAACATGTTTGTATCACCTAACGGTAATCCGATGCTGAACATGCATTTCCATGAACATCTTGTTCTTGGCGGTTTTGCCTTCGGTATCTTCTTCATGGCAACCGATCCTGTTTCTGCAGCGTTTACCGGTGCGGGTAAGTGGGCTTACGGTATTCTTATCGGGGCGATGGTTGTTCTGATTCGTGTAGTGAATCCTGCCTACCCTGAAGGCGTGATGCTGGCAATTCTTTTTGCCAACTGCTGGGCACCGCTGTTTGACTATGCTGTTTCACAGATCGGTATCAATCGTCGTAAGCGTATTGCGGCAAGACCAAAAGTTATCAGGGGAGAGTAATTTAAGATGGCTAATAAAGATAGTACATTAAGAACCTTCACTGTAATAGGTTTGTTGTGTTTCGTGTGTTCCATTCTTGTTTGCGGCACAGTAGTTGTACTGAAGCCTCTTCAGGAAAAGGAAATGAATTCCGATCGTGAAAAGAGTGTTTTAGAAGCTGCCGGTATTGATTACTCCGGAAGTAACGTTTCTGAAGTCTTTGCTCAGAAGATTGAAGCTAAGCTTCTCGATCTTAAGACCAGTGCCTATGTTGATTCAAAAACAATGAGAGAAATTGTACAGTGTGATGAAAAGAAATCAGATTCAGACTGTGCCGGTTCATATAATTTCGTTTCTGAATCAAAGCTTCCTGAAAAGAATGTTGCCATTTCTAAAGCTGAGGACTTCGGTGATATCAAGGTTCGCGCCAGATATATGCCGGTTTATCTTGTAAAGGCCAACGGTCAGGTTTCTGAAGTTGTATTGCCGTTCTACGGTCAGGGTCTGTGGTCCACCATGTACGGTTACCTCGCAGTAGATGCTGACGGTTCAACCATTAAGGGTGTTAAGTATTACAGCCAGGGTGAAACCGCAGGTCTGGGAGCTGAGGTTACCAATCCGGCATATACCGGAAAGTGGATAGCCAAGAAGCTATACGAAAACGGAGAATACAAGTTTAAGGTCACTAAGGGTGCTGACAAGACCAGTCCTTATCAGGTAGATGCCATCTCCGGTGCTACTTTAACCAGTGACGGTGTTAATAATTCAGTTAAGTACTGGTTCGAAAAGGTATATGTAGATTACCTTCGCGGGCTTAATCATAAGTAAGAGGTGAGATAATGAGTAACGATTTACCTTCCTCAAAAGAGGTTTTTGTAAGACCGCTGATTAAGGATAATCCGGTAATGATTCAGGTACTCGGTATCTGTTCATCACTGGCTGTTACCTCTAATATGAAGACTGCTCTGGTTATGAGTCTGGCTTTAACATTTGTTACTGCATTCTCAAACCTCATTATTTCTTCTATTCGTAAACAGATTCCTAACAGCGTGAGAATCATTGCCCAGATGACGGTTATTGCTTCTCTGGTAATCATCGTTGACCAGCTTTTAAAGGCATTCAGCTATGATTTATCAAAGCAGTTATCCGTATTCGTAGGTTTGATTATTACCAACTGTATCGTAATGGGACGTGCAGAAGCTTTTGCAATGAAATATCCTCCGGTACTCTCATTCTTTGACGGTCTGGGAAACGGCTGCGGTTATGCGATTGTGCTTTGTGTATTGGGTACCGTTCGCGAACTGTTTGGTAGCGGTAAGTGGTTTGACATTACTTTAATGCAGACTGTAAATGATGGCGGCTGGTATATTCCGAACGGATTCATGTTAATGCCTCCATGTGCATTCTTCCTTATCGGTTTATTAATCTGGTTGACCAATCAGATATATAAGGGTAATGCCAGCAAGCCGGAGTATGATACCTCTCGTAAGGATGCCTCATAATGGATTATGTTAATTTATTCATAAAGTCTGTCTTTGTGGAAAACCTTGCCCTGAGTTTCTTTCTGGGTATGTGTACATTCCTTGCCGTATCAAAGAAGGTAAAGACAGCCATCGGTTTAGGTATTGCGGTTATTGTTGTTCAGACAATTGCCGTACCTGCCAATAACCTGGTGTATACATATGTGCTTAAGCCGAATGCAATTCAGGTTGGTATCGACCTGTCATTCCTCGGCTTCATCACTTATATCGGTGTAATTGCGGCTCTGGTTCAGATTCTGGAAATGTTTCTTGATAAGTATGTACCAAGCCTGTATTCAGCATTAGGTATCTTCCTGCCGCTGATTACTGTAAACTGTGCTATTTTCGGTGGTGTATCATTCATGGTACAGCGTGAATATAATTTTGCTGAATCTATCGTTTACGGTATCGGTTCAGGTTCATCATGGGCCATTGCCCTGATCCTGCTGGCTGCAATCCGTGAAAAGCTGAAATATGCACATGCTCCAGAAGGTCTTAACGGTCTCGGTCTTGTGTTTATCACAGCCGGTCTGATTGCATTGGGCTTTATGTCCTTCTCTGGTATAAAGCTTTAAGGAGACAGACTGATGTTGACAATATTATATGGTGTTGGTTTATTTATCATAATCGTACTGGCTCTGGTAACAGCCATTATCATTGCCAAGTCATTTATGGTAAACAGCGGTGACGTTACCATCGGTATAAACGGTGATGCTGATAAGGCTATCAAGGTTCCTGCCGGTGACAAGCTCCTCACTGCGCTTGCTAATCAGGGTATATTTATTCCGTCTGCCTGTGGCGGCGGTGGTGCCTGCGGTCAGTGCCGTTGTAAGGTTACTAAAGGCGGCGGTGATGTACTTCCTACTGAACTCGGTCACCTAACCAAGCGTGAAGTCCGTGAAGGATGGAGACTTGCCTGTCAGGTAGGCGTACGTCAGGATATGGAAATTGAACTTCCTGCATCAGTATTCGGTGTTAAGAAGTGGACATGTACTGTTATCTCCAACAACAACGTGGCAACTTTTATCAAGGAACTCCGTTTACAGATTCCTGAAGGAGAGGAAGTTCCGTTCAGAGCCGGCGGTTATATTCAGATTGAAGCTGAGCCTCATGAAGTTAAATACCGTGATTTTGATATTCCGGAAAAGTACCTCGGTGACTGGGACAAGTTTAAGCTTCGCGATTTAGTATCAAAGGTTGATACTCATATTCTGAGAGCTTACTCAATGGCTTCATATCCGGAAGAAAAAGGTCTTATCATGCTGAACGTGAGAATTGCTACTCCGCCTCTTCGTGATTTAACCCTTCCTCCAGGGCAGATGTCCTCATATATCTGGTCTCTGAAGCCTGGTGATAAGGTTACAATTTCAGGTCCGTTCGGTGAATTCTTCGCCAAGGAAACAGATGCTGAAATGGTATTCATCGGTGGTGGTGCAGGTATGGCTCCAATGCGTTCTCATATCTTCGATCAGCTTAAGAGAATTAAGACCAACCGTAAGATCAGCTTCTGGTACGGTGCACGTTCTCTGAAGGAAATGTTCTATCAGGATGAGTTCGATCAGTTAGCCAAGGAACATCCTAACTTCACCTGGCACATTGCTTTAAGTGATGCCCAGCCTGAAGATAATTGGACCGGCTATACCGGATTTATTCACAATGTTCTTTATGAAAACTATCTTAAGAATCATAAGGCTCCTGAAGATTGTGAATTCTATATGTGCGGACCTCCAATGATGACTAAGTCCACAATCGATATGCTTCACAGCATCGGTGTTGAGGATGAAAACATTCTTCTGGATAACTTCGGTGGTTAATCCATAAATATTCTGATATAGAGCGGTGTCCTTTCGGATGCCGCTTTTTTTTGGCCCGTACAGGGCTTTAGAGACGGCTTCGTCGGGTAGATTAAAAGTAGGCATGCAATATGCATTAAGGAGTGTAATGATAATTTTTGTGGCATGATTCCCCGTTTTTAAGCTTTTTGCTTGGTCAGTCAGAGAGATATGATCTTAAAAGATGCATAATAACTGCACAAATGCTTTGTAATGGGGCTGATTTATTTGTTCATTGCCTTATGGACTTCAGCGTTCAATTTTATCAGATAAACAGGATGTAATTTATATGACAGCGGAAAACACTAATTTTTGGCCTGAAGGAATCATTGACATGCACAATGGCCGGGAGGTCATTGCCAGACAGTCTGATATTCTGCGGGATGATTTTTTTGCAGGAGTCAGTGTTAATGAATTAGTGATTACTAGAACCCTGTTTATTGATGAACTGATGTCCCGTCTTTTTATTCAGTTCGGTTTAGACAAATTTCCGACATTAAGTCTTGTGGCGGTGGGAGGTTATGGAAGAACCGATCTGCAGCCTCATTCAGATATTGACATCCTTCTTATCAGCCGTGATGCGATTACGAATGAGCTTAACGAGTGCATTTCAAAGTTCACCAGCCTGCTGTGGGATTTGCGGCTGGATATAGGTCAGTCTGTCCGTACCCTTGAGGAATGTTTTTCAGAAGGCGCCAAGGATGTCACCATTGCCACTAATTATCTTGAATCAAGATTTTTAACCGGTTCTCTAGAGACTTATGAAAATTTCCGTAAAATGGTTGATTCAGATGAATTCTGGCCGGCAGGTGAGTTTTACGAAGCTAAAATGGCTGAACAGAATAAACGCCATTCCTCTCATAAAGATACCATTTACATGCTGGAGCCGGATCTTAAGAATAATCCCGGAGGATTGCGTGATATCCAGAATATCCTGTGGGTGGCTAGAAAAGCTATCGGTATTACCGGCCTCCGTGAACTTTATACCAACGGTCTCCTTACGAGGATGGAATATCTTGAGCTTAAGGAATGTCAGGATTTTTTATGGCGGGTGAGGTTTGCGTTGCATCTTTCTATAAGCAAACCGGATAACCGTCTAACCTTTGACAGACAGCAGAAGGTTGCCCAGAGTCTAGGGTATACCGGTGAGGGTAACGATCCTGTGGAGTCACTGATGAAACGTTTTTATCAGACTCTGCACCGTGTTCTGGAACTTAATGAAATATGTATGCAGCTTCTGGCGGAAAAGATTTATGCCGCGCGTACTACCAACAGCAAGGTTTTTAATCAGTATTTTCTGATAAGAGACAGTCTTATTGATGTTATTGATCCGCAGATCTTTATTTCCAAACCTCAAACCATTCTGGAACTCTTTTTAATACTTACAGAGCATCAGGAATTAACGGGTATCTACGTAAAGTGTATCAGATATCTGCGCAGCGCCAGACGCAGTATTAATTACCATCTGTACGAAAGACCTGAATGCCGGGCAACGTTTATAAAACTTATCAGTAATCCCCGCTCCCTGGTGGTGGCATTGCCTATAATGCACAAGTATCACATCCTGTCAATGTATATGCCTCAATGGGAAAAAATAGTCGGTCTGATGCAGTTTGACATGTTTCATGCCTATACTGTTGATGAACATACTATGAGGGTTTTAAGCAATATCTACCGCTTTACTCATGACAGAAATTCGGAATTCAGTCTGTTCCGGCAGGTGTACAGTCATATTAATTCTCCTGAACTGCTGTTTATAGCCGCTCTTTTCCATGATATAGCCAAGGGAAGAAGAGGGCATCATGCGGAGCTCGGAGCTCCGGAGGCATTGTATTTCTGTCAGCTTCACGGCTATAACCGCTATGAAAGCAAGCTTGTTTCATGGGTGGTACGCAATCATCTTTATATGTCAATGGTGGCTCAGCGCAGGGATATTTCCTCTCCTGAGGTGGTTACGGAGTTTGCCAAGAAGGTCGGTGATGAAATGCAGCTGAACTTCCTCTACTGTCTGACCGTGGCAGATATCTGTGGTACCAATGACACTGAATGGAATAGTTACAAGGATACGCTGTTAAGAACACTCTACTTTGAGACCAGGGATGTGCTTCGTAAAGGCCTTGAAAATCCGCCAGATATCAGTCTGCATGTAAGAGAGAACCAGAAACGGGCTATAGAAATGCTTACCGTTATAGGCATAAGTCCTCTGGATATTTTTAAGATATGGACTAATCTGAAGCTGGATTATTTTATTCGTTATCTTCCGGAGCAGATCGCCTGGCATACCCAGAATATAATCAGTCACACTGATAACAGCAGACCGTTGATCCTGTTCGGTCAGAATCATGCCACCAAAGGGACGGAGTTATTTATTTATGCCAGAAACAGCAGGGGAATGTTTGCCAGAGTAACAGCAGTGCTTGCGGAAAAAAATCTGAATGTACTGGCCTCCAATATTTCCAATACCAATAATAATTTTGCTCTGGATACTTTTACCTTTGTGGATAACAATGACCGGCAGATTGATTTTGACAGGGTTCCGGCTATCAGAAAGGCGCTTACCACTGCTCTTCTGTCTGAAGAATTCAGGCATCCTAAGATTAAGCCGGTTTCTCAAAAACTCAAGCAGTTCCGTCATCCGACTATAGTTACATTTCTAGATGAACATAATACCAGTCTTACCTCTTTTGAGATTTCCACTCTGGATATTCCGGGACTACTGGCAAAAATCGCCCAGATATTCAGTGAAAATGAACTGGTTATTCATGCGGCTAAGATTACCACCACCGGCGAGAGAGCTGATGATTTCTTTTCAGTCACAGACAGTAACGGTAAACCGATGAGTGAAGAGGCTAAAGAAATATTAAGAGAACAACTTGTATCACAGCTAGATACACAATTTGATATACAGAAGGATGCACAGATTTAAGGTGCATAATGGAGAAAATAAATGATTGAGCAGTTAAAGTTAATCATTGAACAGGCGTATGAGCGCAGAACGGAAATTACCCCGAAAAACGTTGATCCGGTAACCAGGGTTGCCATTGAGCAGACAATTGAAAAGCTTGATTCCGGTGAAATTCGTGTGGCAGAAAAGGTTAACGATGAATGGGTTGTTAACCAGTGGGTGAAAAAAGCAGTGCTGCTTTATTTCAGAATTAATGAAAATACAGTAACAGAAAGTGCCGGTAACCGTTATTACGACAAGGTGCCTTTAAAGTTTGCCGATTATACCGCTGAACGCTTCAAGGCTGAAGGAATAAGAGCCGTTCCCGGTTCAATTGTCCGTAAAGGTGCCTATATATCCAAGGATGTGGTACTGATGCCGTCATTTGTAAATATCGGTGGCTATGTAGGTGAGGGAACCATGGTTGATTCATGGGTTACCGTAGGTTCCTGCGCCCAGGTCGGTAAGCATGTTCACCTGTCCGGAGGTGTAGGCATCGGCGGGGTGCTTGAACCTTTGCAGGCTAATCCGACAATTATTGAGGATAACTGCTTTATCGGCGCCCGTTCTGAAATTGTTGAAGGTGTTATTATCGGTGAAGGTTCCGTAATCTCCATGGGAGTGTTTATCAGTAAGTCCACCAAGATTTTTGACCGCACTACAGGTGAGATTTATACTGGTGTGGTTCCACCGGGATCTGTTGTTGTATCCGGCAATCTGCCTTCAAAGACCGGTAACTGCAGTCTTTATGCGGCGGTTATTGTAAAGCATGTGGATGCCAAGACTTTGGGAAAGACAGGATGCAATGAGCTGCTCCGTTCAATTGAGTAGCAGGATCTGAGACTGTACTATAACAAAGAATTAAAAAAAGGAAATCAGCAGGATTTCCTTTTTTGTTAATCAGAATATTTAATACATTTAAAACGGGCCGAGCCCCCGGGTGACGTTATGTTCCCCGGTTATTTGCAGGTTATGTAACGTCCAAGTGTTTCCTCTTCTTCGGCACGGAGTGTTAAAACCTCGCAGCCGGTTTCGGTAATTAATATGGTATGTTCAAACTGGGCTGAAGGCTGCTTGTCGGCAGTAGTCACGGTCCAGCCGTCCTTGTGGTTTATTTTAACCTTCCAGGTTCCGGCGTTGAGCATAGGCTCGATGGTAAATGTCATTCCCGGTTTAAGAATAAGGGAGTATGGATTAGGGTAGTAGTGGACAACCTGAGGCTCTTCGTGGAATCCTTCACCGATGCCGTGACCGCAGTAATCCCTTACGACAGAGAAGTTATTGGCGTTGGCAATCTGCTGGATAACCCTGCCGGCTTCAACTAGATTACGGTTTGGTCCCATGGCTCTGATGGCGGCATATAGTGCCTCCTGTGTTACCTTAACCAGCTGGTGGTTTCTTGGGGATGTTTGTCCGACAATGAACATTTTGCTGGTGTCACCGTGCATGCCATCCTTAATTACGGTAACATCAATATTAACGATATCACCGTTGTGAAGCTTGTGATTTCCTGGAATACCGTGACATACTACTTCATTGACAGAAATGCATGTGCACTTCGGATAGCCGTGATATCCTAAACATGCGGATATGGCGTGGCGATCCTCTTCAATGAATTTTAACATGATATCGTCAAGTTCCTGAGTGGTTACTCCGGCTTTTACATAGGGGGCAATCATTTCAATAACTTCAGCAGCAATTTTTCCGGCAATTCTCATTTTCTCAATTTGCGCCGAATTCTTAATAATTACTTTACTCATCATTTTTATCAGATTATTTATTAAAAGGAAATTCAAAAAAAATAATGCCTGACTGCCGGGTAAACGTCAGAAGGCGGTGATGAAATCAAAAATATGATTTCCATAATTCATTTCCTTCATTATACCATTTATGTATCTTTTTTGTTTTTATCCTGATAGGAAAGATTGTCAGTATGGTCGAGCCTGTCCAGGCGTATTACCCGCATCTTTCCGGTCAATAGTGACTGCGTATCGAACTGTAATGCGGTTGAAACATGTTTAATTCTGTCCTGCTGCTGATGCAGAAAATCTGAAAACACAGGAAAAATAAAAAAATATCTGTAATCAGTGAAAGAAAATGTCCCCGCGGTTGTATTTAGGAGCGGTACAGTGTATAATCTGCTCGCTTTTTGTTCTGTTTCGGGAAATATTCCGTTTTGATGAACTGTTTTCCCTGAAAAGATCATGGCCCGGTGTCCTGAAGAGAATACCGGAGGTTTATTTTGTAGTACACACATCGGATATTAAAGGTAAATGTGGGGGTGCTTTATATAAGTTCACATTCCCGTCCGATGGAGGATTAACCCCTTTAAGGAAATTAAAATGGCAAAAGTTTCAATTAATGAAATGTTCGAAGCTGGTGTTCATTTCGGTCACCAGACCCGTTACTGGAATCCTAAGATGAAGCAGTATATCTACGGTTCACGCAACGGTGTACATATTATCAACCTCGACAAGACTGAAGCTCTTTTCAACGACGCTTTAAACTTCATCAGCAAGAAAGCTGCCGCTAAGGGTAAGGTTCTTTTTGTTGGTACTAAGCGTACTGCTTCTGAACAGGTTAAGGAATTTGCTTTACAGTGTGGTCAGTTCTACGTTAATCACCGCTGGTTAGGTGGTATGCTTACCAACTACAAGACTGTAAGACAGTCAATCAAGCGTCTTAAGGAACTTGAAACCCAGTCTACCGATGGTACTTTTGACAAGCTTACCAAGAAAGAAGCTCTTGAACGTACCCGTGATATGGCTAAGCTCGAAAAGAGCCTCGGCGGTATCAAGGATATGGGCGGTTTACCAGACGTTCTGTTCGTAATTGACGCTGAAGTTGAACACATTGCTATCAAGGAAGCTAACAAGCTCGGTATCCCTGTAGTTGCAGTTGTTGATACCAACTCAAACCCTGATCAGGTTAATTATGTAGTTCCTGGTAACGATGATGCTATCCGTGCCATCACTCTTTACCTCAGTGCTGTTGCAAGTACTGTAAACGAAGCTCGTGAATCTGTTTCTGCTGCTAATGCCAAGGAAGAAGCTGCAGCTGCAGAGGCTCCTGCTGAAGCCTAATAACACTGATTAATCAGGTGTAGAAATAAATGGGGGGATATTCTCCTCATTTATTCTAAAGACTTAAGTATTAAAGATTCAAAATTAAGGAATATTAAAGATGGCTAATATTACTGCTGCTCTTGTAAAGGAACTGCGTGAACGTACCGGCGCAGGTATGATGGATTGTAAGAAGGCTCTTGTTGCTGCTGACGGTGATATCGAAAAAGCAATTGACGATATGCGTAAGAACGGTCAGGCTAAGGCAGCCAAGAAGGCAGGTCGTGTAACTGCTGAAGGTGTTATTGTTTCTGCTACCTCTGCAAGCGGTGTATATATCGCTGAAATCAACTGCGAAACCGACTTCGTTGCCAAGGATGCAAGCTTCAACGAATTCTGTAACACTGTTGTTAAGATTGCTGCTGAAAACAATACTACTGACGTTGCCACCATCAAGGCTTTACCATATGGTAACGGCGAAACTGTTGAAGTATATTTAAACAATCTTATCGCTAAGATTGGTGAAAACATGTCAATCCGTCGTTTCGCTTCAATCCAGGCTAGCAATGTAGGTTTATATATCCATAACAACAAGCGTATCGGTGTTTTAGTTGCTATGGATGGCGGTGATCAGGCTCTGGCTAATAACATCGCTATGCATGTTTGCGGTCTTGCTCCACAGTATGTTAACCCTTCAGATGTTCCTGCTGAACAAGTTGAACGTGAACATCAGGTTCAGCTTGAACTTGCTATGAAGGAAAATGCTGAAGCTGCTAAGCCAAAGCCAGCTGAAATTGTTGAAAAGATTATTAACGGTCGTATGGCTAAGTACACCGGTGAAGTTTCTCTGGTTACTCAGAACTACGTTATGGATGACAGCATCACTGTTGGCGATCTTCTTAAGAAGAACGGTGCAGTTGTTAAATCATTCATCCGTATGGTTGTTGGTGAAGGTATTGAAAAGCAGACTGTTGACTTCGCTACTGAAGTTGCTCAGCAGGTTGCTGCTGCCAAGAAGTAATTCAGGCGGGATATATACCTGTAGCTTATAGCTGCTAAATTAAGAAGCCGATCCGGTTTTGCCGGACCGGTTTTTTTATGCCTGAAAGAATTTGACTGTCCGGGTAACAATACTGTTTTGTAACTGGGTAACATCACCGGTGCTGTCGCATAATTACTTTGATTTTTAAAAAGCTTAGGAATTCATAGTGATATAAGATCTGTTTACAATTGATAATGTAGACTAAAAATGTAAAGTTAGATTATAATTACTTGATTTTTAAAGAAAGAAGTTTAAATATTGCCTCTTTGACTAAGTCAAAGAATAATATGTATAAAATTTATACAATGAATGGTTTTATACCTGACATTAATGTAGATCGACGAATCGTATATTAGTGTGAAATTTCTTTTTGGGAAGACAGAAATATATAAATAAATTGGTATTCAGTATGAGTTCGGACATAGCTTATAAGAGAATTTTATTAAAGCTCAGCGGTGAGGCCCTTGAGGGAAAGGAGGCATTCGGTATTGATCCGGATGTGCTTCAGAGAATGGCGGAAGAAATTGGCGAACTGGTTAAATCCGGTGTACAGGTAGGTCTGGTTATCGGCGGCGGAAACATCTTCAGAGGTGCAAAGTTAGCTGAATCCGGAATGAACCGGGTGGTCGGCGATCATATGGGCATGCTGGCTACGGTGATGAACGGACTCGCCATGAGGGATTCTCTGGAACGTAACGGTATTAAAACAACATTGATGTCTGCTATGCCTATTCAGGGAATTACCACAGCATATTCCTGGATGGATGCTATTTCCAGACTGGAAAACGGTGAGGTTGTTATTCTTTCTGCCGGTACCGGTAATCCTTTCTTTACTACAGACAGTGCCGCCTGCCTCAGAGGTATTGAGATTCAGGCTGATGTCGTTATCAAGGGAACTAAGGTTGACGGTGTGTACAGTGCTGACCCTATGAAGGACAGCAGTGCAGTACTTTATCATGAACTTTCATACAAAGAAGTTGTCGAAAAAGAATTGAAGGTTATGGATCTTAGTGCATTTATTCTGGCCAGGGATCATAAGATGCCGATAATGGTATTCAATATGAACAAGCAGGGTTCACTGATGAAAGTTGTTCGCGGTGAACGAGAAGGTACAATCATTAGATAATTAAACATCTATTATCACTCTATAAGTTTAAATTATTTAATAGCGCACTAAAAGTGGAGTTTTATTATGATTAAAGAAATACAGAAACAGGCTAATGATAAAATGACTAAGGCCGTAGAGTCTTTAAAGTCAAATCTTTCAAAGATCCGTACCGGACGTGCCCAGCCGGCAATCCTTGATTGCGTCATGGTTGATTACTACGGTTCCGCCACTCCTTTACGTCAGGTAGCTCAGGTTAACGTTGAAGATGCGAGAACTCTCGTGGTTAATGTTTTTGATAAAGGTTCAATTACAGCAGTTGAAAAGGGCATCATGAACAGCGGTCTCGGTCTGAATCCTGTTACAGCCGGCACAAGCATCCGTGTTCCTCTTCCTCCGTTAACTGAGGAACGCCGTAAGGATCTCATCAAGGTTGTTCGTGGTGAGGTTGAACAGAGCAAGGTTCAGGTTCGTAACATCCGTCGTGATGCCAATGCCGAAGTAAAGGCTTTATTAAAGGAAAAAGAAATTTCTGAAGACGATGAACGTAAGTCACAGGATGAAATTCAGAAGCTTACTGACAGCTTTATCAAGAAGGCTGATGTCCTGCTGGCTGAAAAAGAAAAGGAACTCATGGAAATTTAATATCCTTTATTGGATGCATTATGAATCAGATTGCGGATCTCCAGAATATAAGTAAAAAATCCGTTCCCGCTCATGTGGCAATCATTATGGATGGAAACGGCAGATGGGCTAAAAGCCGTGGTAAACCGAGAATCTTCGGTCATAAGGCCGGGGTTGAGGCGGTACGTCAGGCTGTTTCTTTTGCCTGTAAAAACGGCATCAAAGTCCTTACGCTTTTTGCATTTTCATCAGAAAACTGGCGCCGTCCCGATGATGAGGTTTCCGGTCTCATGGAGTTATTCACCTGGGCTCTCGGCAGTGAAGTCAGTAAGCTTAATGAAAGTAATGTCAGGCTTAAGATTATCGGAGATCGCAATGTTTTTTCAGAAAACTTCCGAAGAAAGATAGCAGAAGCTGAAAATAAAACGGCCGGCAATGACCGGCTGCTGCTGAATGTGGCTTTGAACTACGGCGGCAGATGGGAAATAGTTAATGCTCTGCAGAAGATTGCCGGAAAAATCAATTCCGGTGAGCTTGCAGCCGGTGATATAAGTGAACAGCTGCTAACTGATAATCTTGAGATTCCTCAGGATGTGGATCTTCTGATCCGTACTGGCGGTGAAAAACGTATCAGTAATTTTTTACTGTGGCAGCTTGCGTATAGCGAGATGTTTATACCGGATGTCCTATGGCCCGAATTTACTGAAGAGGTCTTTAAGGAGGCTGTGGATTATTTTGCTTCACGCGAAAGAAGATTCGGCTGTACCGGAGAACAGATCAGAGGCGAGTAGTTCCGCTATTGATTTTTGAATAATATATAGATTCCCCCCGCAGGGAATTTAGAAACGTAATGAATTAAGAATTCATGGTATGTCAGGGGCATTCTCTGACTTACTGTTTTTTCTGATAATGCAGTTTCCTGACAAAAATGGGAATAAGTATCTATCAGACTGTAGGAAAAAATAATGAAACAGAGAATTATAACAGGGATAATACTGATAATCCTGGCGGTAGCATGGCTGGTGCTGTGCATACCGGGACAGGAGTTATCTATTTTTGTATACGGTCTTTCTTTGATATGTGTACTGGCAGCCTGGGAATATTCTCAGTTTGTTTTTCCTAATGTAATTAACGATGAACACTTTTTAAAGAGTCCGAAGGGGTACTTTCAAAAGAACAGTTCCTATGCTCTGGCGCTAAGAACTCTATACACCGTATCTGTATTTGCAGGAATATCATTTATTGTAAATCTTTATTACAGAAACAGTGATCTGGATTATCCTTTAATTGAGGACATCCGGATCAATCAGATATTCAGACCGAGTAACGGCAGTAATATTCTCTACACTTTGTTTGTTTCTAGCTTTGTGTGGTGGATAGTGGCTGCATGTATGGTTCTTTTTTATCCCCGTTCATCAAAGATTGTTCATTTTAAATCGGTTAAGGCTATTACCGGTTTCTTAAGTATTGTCCCTTTTTATGTCGCCATGCTGATTATCCGTTCGCAGAGTGTTGGTACTGATTTTTACTGTGGTGCTAGAACTGTTCTTTCCGTTATGATGCTGGTATGGGCTGCTGACTCCGGAGCGTATTTTGTGGGAAAGGCTTTGGGCAGACATAAAATGAGTCCGAATGTGAGTCCTAACAAGACTTTTGAGGGACTTGGCGGAGGAATATTGTTTGCGTTACTAGTATTTGCCTTACTGACCTACTTTAACTGCTATGGTCAGGCTTATCAACAGAACCTCACGGCTTTGACCGTTGCTGCTGTTGCTACAGTAGTCTTTTCCGTATTTGGTGATTTGTGGGAAAGTCTTTTAAAGCGGGAAGGGAATATTAAAGATTCCGGTTTTATTTTCCCGGGGCACGGCGGAATGCTCGATCGTATAGATTCGTTATTAGCTGCTATACCTGTATTTCTTGTTGTTTATGCTGCAGTGTTTAGAATTATGGAGTAATGATTATGAAAAAAATTGCTATTCTTGGAGCTACTGGTTCAATAGGAAGAAGCACTATCGATGTTATAAAGAGAAATCCCGAGGAATACTCTCTTTATGCGGCTACAGGCAATAAGAATTACTCTGTTATGGCCGGTATTATCAGAGAATTTTCACCTCAGGTGGTGGTAATGACCGACAGGTCAGCCTATGAAAAGCTCAAGGAGATTGTTCAGACCGAACACAGAAGTACTGAGGTTCTTTTTGGAACTGAGAATCTTAATGCTGTTGCCGCCAGTGAGGAATATGACGGTCTGATGTCCGCCATCGTCGGAGCTGCTGGGTTAAGACCAACCCTTTCAGCAATCACTCAGGGAAAGACGGTTTATCTTGCCAATAAGGAATCTCTGGTAATGAGCGGCCATATTTTTATCGACGCTGCCAGACGTTTTAAAGCCAGAATTATACCGGTGGACAGTGAACACAGTGCCATTTTTCAGTGTCTTCCTGAACAGGAACAGGAACGAATCGGCCGTTGCGATCTTAAATCTGCCGGGATTAAAAATATTATTCTGACCGGTTCAGGAGGGCCGTTCAGAAATCGTGATGTGGCAACTCTGGATAAGGTAACTCCTGCTGAAGCTGTGAGTCACCCTAACTGGAGCATGGGTCAGAAAATAAGTGTCGACAGTGCTACCATGATGAACAAGGGACTTGAATTTATTGAAGCCAAATGGCTGTTCAATGCGGATCCTAAGGATATAAAGGTGGTTGTTCATCCGGAATCAGTCATTCATTCCATGGTTCAGTATATTGACGGTACAGTGATGGCACAGATGGGCAGACCGGATATGCGTACACCAATCGCCAGAGCCATGGGGTATCCTAAGCGTACAGTGAGCGGGGTGGGGGAACTGGATTTCTTTGTTAATTCCTCATTAACCTTCCAGCAGCCTGATTATCAGAAGTATCCTTGCCTGAAGCTGGCAATTGATGCCTGTGCAACATCTCAGGCTATGACCACTGCCGTTAATGCGGCGAATGAAGTGGCGGTTTATGCTTTCCTTGATAATAAGATTAAATATACCGATATCTACAAGGTATGTGCCAAGGTTGCCGGTAATTTTGCGGCGGTGAATGCTCCTGACTTGGAATCAATATTAAATGTTGATACTCTGGCCAGATCATATGCATATAACGAGCTGGCATTACTTTAGGAGTTGCAGTGACTACTATTTTCATCAGCATTTTCTTTTTTGTGGTGGCTCTGGGCATACTAATTGCTGTTCATGAGGCCGGGCATTTTATTGTTGCCAGAATGTGCGGGGTCTATGTTGAGCGTTTTGCTTTAGGATTCGGTCCCCGTCTCTTTTCTTTTCATGATAGTAAGGGGACGGAATATGCCCTGTGCGCCGTTCCTCTCGGCGGTTATGTCAAGATGTTCGGGGAAGAGGATGACAGCGGTGATCCGGAAAAAAAACAAAGCGGCGAAAAATCATCTAATGAATCTGCTGATGCTGTAAAGGCCGCTGTTAAACCAGAGAGAAACGAGAGTGAAGCTTTCTGCAAAAAGAAACTGTGGCAGAAATTTCTTATTGTGTTTGCCGGTCCCTTTTTTAATATTGTACTTGCCTGGTTTCTTTATACATTTACCTTTATATACGGTATTCCTGATTTTAAGCCGGTAATAGATATCACCGACTCTCATGGTGTTGCTGCAGAGGCCGGTATTGCCAGTGAGGATTTGATAGTTGCCGTAGACGGAGTCGAGGTGACAGACTGGGAGGATACTATATATGAACTTGTCAGTCATGTCGGTGAGGAAAAGGTTTCTCTTGAGCTCGTTACAGACCTAGGACGCGGTACTCCTAAAAATGTTGATCTGAATCTTAAGTCCTGGGAGATAGACCCGAGAAACGGGGATGTTCTGGGATTACTCGGAATCAGTCCGCTGAGGGGCAGAATTATTAACGAGGTGGCTCAGGTTATGGACGGTTCTGCCGCTGAGAAAGCAGGTTTTAAGGTCGGAGACAAATTTATTTCATTTGACGGCAGACCATACACCTCATGGAGGGAATTCAGTGAAGTCGTCAGATCATCTCCGGATAAAAACATCAGGGTTGTAGTGGAGCGTGAAAGAGCTCAGGTTACACTTGATTTACGCCCGGAGGTTAAAACCGGGGCACAGAAGGAGGGGGAACCGGAAAAAAGATACGGTTTTGCCGGACTGTCGCCTAGAGGAGAGGAAATTAAGGAAGTATTCTTTGAAAGAAAGTATAATCCTTTTGTTGCAGTTGTGAAGGGCGCAACCAAAACAGTCAGAATGGGGGTTGTAACTTTTGAGGTCATTAAGAAGTTTTTCACCGGTGATCTCTCAATAAAGAATGTTTCTGGACCTATAGGAATTGCCAAGGGAGCTGGATTTACCGCGAAACTCGGGCTGGTTTTCTATTTAGGTTTTATAGCAATGGTCAGCGTCAATCTTGGATTGCTGAATTTACTGCCTATTCCGGTGATGGACGGCGGTCATCTAATGTTTTATATAATTGAGGGCGTAAGAGGCAAGCCTTTAAGTCCGGCAATAATGCAAAAATTGCTGATTCTGGGAATGTGCCTGCTTATGTCACTTATGGTACTGGCCGTTTTTAATGACATTTATTACGGTTTGTAACACGGACAATAAAAATATATACTAAGAAAATGATTAATTCTTTTTTTAAGCGCAGTTTACTGGCCATTTGTATGGCCGCTCCCTGGTTTGCCGGTCAGCAGGTATATGCTGCTGACGATACTGACAAAGGTCGCGGACCGGTCATGCAGATTACAGATATCAGGGTTAAGGGACTGTATCGTGTAACCAAGGGGGCTGTTCTTCTGGCCATGCCTATTCAGGTTGGGGATGTGGTAACCAAGGATGACATTTCCCAGTCACTGAAGAAGATTTATGCCACCCATAACTTTGATGAGGTTAAGGCATACATTAATGAGAACGGTGTTTTAACCATTGATGTAAAAGAAAGACCTACTATTGTAAATATCACTTATGCGGGTAATGATGCCATAAAATCGGATCAGATATCTGAAATTATCAATGCTAAGGGCGTGAAGGTAGGTGAAACTCTTAATGTGATTACACTCAAGGAACTTGAAGCATCACTTGAGGATTATTATCACAGCATGGGCCGTTATCAGGCCAAGGTTAACACTATTCTGGTATATCTGCCTCGTAACCGTGTTGACGTTAAGTTTAATTTGGTTGAAGGTGTTAATGCCAAAATTGACCAGATCAACATAGTCGGTAACAAGGTTTTCAGTGAAGAAAAGCTTCTCGGACAGTTTGAACTCCGTGATTCTGTGCCGTGGTGGAATTTTTTGGCAAACAGAAATTTCTACAGTCAGCGTTTTAATGGCGATCTGGAAACTCTGCGCTCATACTATATGAACCGCGGTTACGTCCGTTTCAATATAGAATCAACCCGCGTTGAGGTTACTCCGGATCGTAAAGGGGTATACGTTAGTATATCTGTTAAGGAAGGGGAGAAGTATCAGCTTAATTCTTTCAGAATTCTCGGTGAGACGTACGGCCATGCAGGTGAAATGCTGAAGATTATTCCTTTGGAAAAGGGGGATACATACAATGCGGCTCAGGTTTCTCATGCTGAAGAGATTCTGGCTAATTACATGGGTAAATTCGGTTATGCCTACACCAAGGTTAAAGCTTTCACTGAGATTGATGATGAAAATAAGATAGTTGATATTAATTTTCACGTGGAACCTGGACGCCGTATATATGTTACCAATGTAAAAATCGTCGGCAACAGCATTACCACTGATGAAGTTATCCGTCGTGAAATACGACAGATGGACGGTACCTGGCTGTCAAATGAAGCTATCAACACATCAAAGGAAAGATTGAATCAGCTGGGTTTCTTCGAATCAGTTGAAATGGAGCCTAAAAAGAGCGGTTCCGAACCGGACACTGTCGAACTGGTGACTACAGTGAAGGAGAGACCGACAGGATCAATCAAGGCCGGTATCGGTTTCGGTACGGAGACCGGTCTTACTCTTAATGGTGAAATCTCCCAGAATAACTTCTTAGGATACGGTGGCAGAGCAGCTATAGAGCTTAATACCAATAAGTATGACCGTAAAATTCAGCTGAGTTATGACGACCCGTATTTTACTATCGATGGTATATCTCTCGGCGGTAACGTCTTTTACGAAAAGTTTGAGGCCGGTGACGCTAATCTGGTTGACTATACTAATACCCGCTGGGGTGGCGGTTTAAATCTCGGTTATCCGCTGGACGAACATAATTTCATCAGATACGGCATATCCTATGAGAACAACCGTCTTTCCCAGACCAACTCCTTTGAACAGATACAGAAGTTCTGGGATATGTACTCCGAGGAGGATTCTGATAACAAGATTACCTTTGAAAACTATGTAGCCACTCTGGGGTATTCAAGAAACTATCTGGACCGTGGCGTGTTTCCTACATCAGGAAACAGACAATGGGTGAATCTGTCTGTAGCTGTTCCTGCCTCAGACACGCAGTACTATAAGACCTCAGTGGAGACCACTCATTTCTGGCCGCTGGACAAAGAACGCAACTACATCATCAATTTCCGCGGTAAATTAGGCTACGGCAACGGTTATGGTACCAAGAACGGTTATGAACAGGTGCTGCCGTTCTTCGAAAACTATTACCTCGGTGGCGGTGACTGGTTGAGAGGGTTTAAATATAATTCTGTCGGCCCGCGGGCTCTTTATGATTACACGCTTCTCGGTAATAACGGTGTAGTCGCCACCAAAAATGCCATCGGCGGTAATGCTATGGCGGTTGCCAGTCTGCAGCTGGTTGTACCTACACCATTTGCTTCGGAAGGATATGAGAGCAAGCTTAGAACCACCCTGTTTGTGGATGCTGGTTCTCTGTGGGATACTACCTATGACCCTGATTATGTGAAGCAGTGTCTGGGCAATTGTGAATATATGTATGATTACTCTGATCCGAAGTACTATCGAGCTTCATACGGTGCCTCCATTGTATGGATGTCTCCTATGGGACCTATCGGTGTGACACTGGCAAACCCTCTGAAGAAGAAGGAAGGCGACCGGACGGAAATCTTTACCTTTACTTTGGGGAGAACCTTCTAATATATACGGGTAGAGAGTTTTTATACGGATAGAGAATTCACTTTTCAAGGATGATTTAAGGTTTAATCAGTAATAAAAAGTTTATTGAATACGGAATTATTACAGAATTTTTATATCTAACAGGATAGAGAACACATGGTGTCAGCATCTGTGATGTTTCAGAGCGGCCAGGTGTACGCCCGCTGGGATGAAAGTTCTGTAAGTGGAGACAAAGGTGTAAAGATATTATTATCTATAAACATCGCAATTTTTTACTGTTAAACTTTTCAAATACAGAAAGTTGGCATATTTTGTTAAAACTCAAGAGAATGAGAAAATTCTCATGTTTTGATTTATTTATTTAGGAGTAATTATGTTAAAGTCATTATCAGCTTTAGCTATGGGTGTTTCTTTGGTACTGGGTTCAGTTGCTTTTACAGATGCGTGCGCCGACAGCAAAATTGGTACTGTTAGTGTACCATACGTTTACAGCAAGATTCCGCAGGCTAAGGCTGCTGAGGACAAAGTAAATAAGGCTACTGCGTCAAAGAGCAAGGCTGTTGAAAAATTACAGAGCCAGGGTGAATCATTGCAGAAGTCTTTAAATGACCCTAAGCTTGATAATGAAGCTAGAGCTAAGAAGCAGCGTGAATTACAGATTCTTCAGACTGAATTCCAGGTGAAGTTCAGTGAACTCAGAGAGGAGCAGCAGAAGATGATGGTTAAGGAAAAGATTGAAATCGACAAGAAGATTGAAGAAGCCATTAAGAATGTTGCCAAGCAGAACAACATCGATGTGGTTATCCGTGCTGAAAGCTTACTTTATATTTCCAACGACTCAATCGATCTTTCTGAAAAGGTTATCGATGCTGTAAGCAAGGCTAAGTAACTTATATTTGTATTTATAAAATAAATTAAACTGACAGCAGGTCTGTCAGTTTTTATTAATAATATTATGTCGATAGTTAGCAGGGGTTCTTATATATGAAAGTTTCTGAAATTGCAGAAAGAATCGGCGGCAGGGTCATTGGCGACGGCAACCATGAAGTTGATCGTGTGGCCAATCTTGCCACTGCCAAAGCTAATGAGATTAGCTTTCTGTCCGATGAAAAAATGCATAAATATCTTTCCGAAACAAAAGCCGGTGCGGTGATTGTTCAGGAAAATGCGGTTACTCCGGATGCACATATAAATTTTATTGTGGTTAAATCTCCATATATAGCCTTTGCTAGGGTGGCTCAGATTTTTGATACCACTCCGAGAAGTGCCACAGGAATTCATCCGAGTGCAGTTATCGACAGTACCGCTATCATTGAACAGAATGTTTCCATAGGAGCCAATGCTGTAATCGAGGCGGATGCCCGTATATGCGAAGGTGCACAGATTGGTGCTAACTGCTTTATCGGTAAGGGAACCGTAATCGGCAGGGATACCAAGTTATGGGCCAATGTCAGCATCTATCACAACTGTGTTGTCGGTGAACGCTGTCTGTTCCAGTCAGGTGCCGTAATCGGCTCTGACGGTTTCGGTTATGCAAATGACGCCGGTCGCTGGATAAAGATACCTCAGGTGGGACGTGTCGTTATCGGTAACGATGTGGAGATCGGGGCTTCTACCACAATCGATCGCGGTGCAATTGATGACACAGTAATAGAAGATAATGTTATAATAGACAATCAAGTACAGATTGCGCATAACGATAAGATAGGTTTCGGTACAGCAATAGCCGGAGCTACAGTTGTTGCCGGAAGTGTAACCATCGGTAAATACTGTATTATAGGCGGTACATCTGTATTTAACGGTCATATTTCAATATGCGATGGCGTACATATTTTAGGTCAGGTCGGTTCAAATATAAAGAAACCCGGAAAATATCAGTCATTTTTGCCTGTACAGGAAGCATCAACCTGGTTCAGAACACAGGCACGCATGTATCAGATTGAAAAAATTTATAAGCGTTTGGTCGGAGTTGAGGCCAAAGTTGCGGAATTGACAGGTAATCAAGATAAGGAATAAACAATTGAGTACTACACAGAAAGAACTAGATATTCAGAAAATATTAAATCTTTTGCCACATCGCTATCCGTTCCTTTTGGTGGATAGAGTTCTTGATTACTGCACAGAAGGTGAACATAAAACTCTCCGTGCCATAAAGAATGTTTCATTTAATGAACCTTTTTTCCAGGGGCATTTCCCGGGGAAACCTGTTCTGCCAGGAGTGCTGATTCTCGAAGCTATGGCTCAGGCCACAGGTATTTTGGCTTTTACCATGGTAGGTAAGCCTGCAGCTGATGAACTCTACTATTTTGCTTCAATCGATAACGCCCGTTTCAAGAGACCTGTTGTTCCTGGTGATCAGCTGGTTCTTGAGGTTGAATATCTCAAGGAAAGACGTGGTATTGCTAAATTTACAGGCGTTGCTTCAGTAGATGGCGAAGTAGTCTGCTCTGCAGATCTTATGTGCGCAAAGCGTAAGGGTTAATGATTTAACTTAACTATCAGGGATGGGAAGCTATGATTGATAAAAGTGCGGTTATACATTCAACAGCCATCGTCAGTGAAGATGCGGTAATCGGTCCTGGTGTAAGTGTAGGTCCGTGGACCATTATAGGCTCTGAAGTTGAGATAGGCGAAAACACCTCCATTGCTTCTCACTGCGTAATAAAGGGGCCTGTGAAGATCGGTAAGCGCAACAGAATTTTTCAGTATGCTACCATTGGTGAAGACTGCCAGGACAAGAAATACGCCGGTGAAAAAACGTATCTTGAGATTGGTGATGACAATGTTATCCGTGAGCACTGTACCTTTCATCGCGGTACCGTTCAGGATAAGGGACTTACCAAGGTAGGTAGCCGTAATCTGTTCATGGTTAATGTTCATGTTGCTCATGACTGCGTTGTCGGTGATGATTGTATTTTTGCCAACAATGCAACTCTGGCTGGTCACGTGCATATCGGTAACTGGGTTATATTCGGCGGTTTGGCAGCAATTCACCAGTTCGGAAGAGTTGGTGATCATGCGTTTATTGCAGGTATGGCAGCTCTTAATAAGGATGTTCCTCCTTTTGTTATGGCCGCCGGTCATTATGCTAAACCTTTCGGTATCAATAAGGAAGGTCTGCATCGTCGCGGATTCAGTCAGGAATCTATTGCAACAATCCGTCATGCATATGTAATCATATACAAAGACAGTAAGACCATTGAAGAGGCAATTGAAAAGCTTGAACCTTTGTGTCAGCAGGAACCGTCTGTACAACTTTTAATAGATTTCCTTAAGGACAGTACCCGCGGGATATGCCGATAGATATGGAAAATAAATCTGTAGCAGATTCCGGCAGTATGAAGGGGGCAAATTGTCACCTGTATGCCATGGTTGCCTGTGAGTCATCAGGTGATGCTCTTGGTGAAGGGCTTATAAAAGCTATTCGCAGTCTGGATCCTGACGCTATATTTATTGGCGTTTTCGGTCCGAAAATGCGTCAGGCAGCCGGGAACAGCGGCAGACAGCTTTTTGATATGGAAGATCTAGCGGTTATGGGGATTGGTGAGGTTATCAAGTCCCTGCCGAAAATTCTCTATATCCGGCGCAATCTGATAAAAACTCTGAAGGAGCTTCATCCGGTAGTTTATGTGGGGATAGATGCTCCCGATTTTAATCTTCATGTGGAATTAAAACTGAAAAATGCAGGTATTTCCACAGTTCATTATGTCAGTCCTTCCATATGGGCCTGGCGTCCAAGCAGAATTCATAAAATAAAGGCGGCAACCGATATGGTGCTGTCGATACTTCCGTTTGAAAAGGACTTTTATGCTAAGTATGATGCGCCGTGCACATATGTCGGTCATCGTCTGGCTAGAGAGATACCGATGAACGTGCCGATGAATGCGGCAAGACTGGCTCTTAATTTTTCTGATGAAGCCATGAAAAGCAATCAGGTTGTAGGTATCCTTCCAGGTAGCAGAAAGGCAGAGATTACCTTTTTAACTCCTGAATTTGCAGAAGCTGCATACGGTCTGCAGAAACGTTACCCGGTTATGCGTTTTATAAGTGCTGCCACTACTAGGGAAAAGGCGGAGCTTATTTCCAGATTATGGCAGAAGCATGCTCCGAATATTCCTTTGACCATCTGGGTTGGCAGATCCAAGGAGGTTATGAGTGCCTCCAACGCCCTGATGATAGCCTCCGGCACGGCAACATTGGAGGCAATGCTTCTTAATAAAAGCATGGTCGTATGCTACATTGTAAGTAATATTACGGCAATGATCGGCAGGAAAATGCTTAAGGTGGATATGTTTTCGCTGCCTAATCTTCTGAGCGGGGGAAAGATTGTTCCAGAACTGATTCAGGATGACTGCAATCCTACTAATATAATCAGGGAAATTAATAAAATCTTTATTTCCGATAACCGTAAGCTGTTTATGGAGTTTAACAGACTGCATAAACTTCTTAATCTTGATTCTGATAGACTTGCCGCAGCAGCTGTATTCAAAGTAATTGCCGACAGAGAAAAAAGGATGATGAACGAGAATACCCCTGATTCTGCTACCGAAAGTCATGGAGGAAACATGAGTAACGGTGAAGCTTCACCTGAAAACGCGGAATCATTAAGGAAAGTCACTGAGCAGAAGGTATCTACTCTTAATCAGGATGCCGGGTAGACTGTAGAATCTGCAGTCCGGCATGCCCTTTCAGAATGTCTGTAGCTTCCGGTAAATATGATCGCATGTAATGACATATTTAGTTTTATTCATTAACCTATATATTATATTGGCCGGAGTTACCTGATTTCTCCAGAAAAGTATATTTCGTTTCAAGCACACTGCTGTGTGTTCTATTTATGGTTGGTATCAAAAATGGTTAAAACTAAAGAAACCGTTCCTTTTGTTTATCCTTTAGGCGATAAGGCTGTTTATGCAGGTACTGATGAGGTGGGAAGAGGTCCCTTAGTCGGTAATGTTGTTGCGGCGGCGGTTATTCTGGATCCAGACAATCCTATTGAAGGTCTGACTGATTCCAAAAAACTTACTGAAAAGAAAAGAGATGCCCTTTTTGACGTTATCATGGAAAAAGCTCTGGCAGTGGGAATCGGTGAAGCTACGCCGGCGGAAATTGATAAACTCAATATTCTGTGGGCCTCCATGCTGGCTATGGAGCGGGCTGTGGCAGCACTTAAAACAGAACCGGAAATGGTACTTGTAGACGGTAATAAGATTCCTCGTAATCTAGGAATACCCGCAATAGCAGTAGTTAAAGGTGACATGCTGGTAAAGGAAATAAGTGCTGCCTCCATTATTGCCAAGGTTACAAGAGACAGGCAGCTCATTGAACTTGACAGACGCTATCCGGAATACGGTTTTGCCTCACATAAAGGGTATCCGACGGCTGCGCATCTTCAGGCCATTAAAGAATTCGGCCTTATACCTAATCAGTACCGCTGTTCCTACCGGCCTGTAAGAGAGATTCTCGAGCAGGGGATTGTCCGGGTTGAGGAGGAGATTTTTACCCTGTCATAATTCAGGATAGAGTATTCAGTAAAAACATCTGTTATTATGCGGAGTGTGTACCGGATGCATAGAGAAACTGCTACGTCGTTTTTCTATACATCCGGCAGGAATATGTCTTAAGCTGTGGCCGGTTTGCTTATTCCGTTGGTCAGCGTTATACCTGAATTTGTATTTTTAATCATATTTTTTTGATTTTAAGATTCCTGGAAAAGTTGCTAAAATGGAATCTCGACTTTTTTGACAATAATACGGGGGCGTTCATGTCAGATAGCAGGTTTGTTCATCTCTATGTCCATACTGATTATTCCATGTGTGACGGATTAATGGATGTCAAAAAGGTTGTTAATACAGCTAAAAATCTCGGTATGGATGCCGTTTCCATTACAGATTTAATGAACCAGTGTAATGCTGTTAAACTGTATGAATGCGGTATGGGTTCCGGGGTAAAGCCGATTTTCGGTATTGAACTCAATGTCTATGATGATACCAAAAAGAATGCCACGGAAAAGTTTTTTTTCAGAATAAAGCTTTATGCCATTAATCTTACCGGTTACCGCAATATTGTTGATTTGCAGTCATACGGTTATCAGCAGGGGGCACTTGATCATGTATTCAGGGTTAATCTCAGCTGGCTGAAAAAGTACAGTGACGGGGTTATCATGCTTTCAGGCGGTCTGAACGGTGATTTGGCCAAATTTCTGCTTGCCGGAAGGGAGGATCTTTATCAGAAACGTTTAAGCTATTACAAGGAGTGTTTTCCGAACAGGCTTTATTTTGAGATATCCCGTGCTGGGCTCCCTGATGAGGAGGAATACATCGGTATAGTTCTGCAGAAATCACTTGCGGATAATGTACCGGTTGTGGCGACTAATCCTGTTATGTTTGCTGTCAGAGAGGAGTTTGAGATACATCGTGTCAGAGTGGCCATTCAGGATAAGGTAACCATTCATAACAGCAAGTGGGTTCATCCGTATACTGACAATATGTATATGCGTTCACCTGAGGAAATGTGTGAGCTTTTCAAGGATATTCCCGAGGCTGTGGAGAACACTTTGCAGATAGCCAGAAGATGTAATGTTGAGCTGTCACTTGGTACCAATTATCTGCCAAAATTCCCTACAGGTGATTTATCCGATGCGGAGTATTTGAGAAAAGAGGCATATAAAGGTCTTGATGAAAGACTAGCGGTGATTTATCCGGATGAAAAGGAAAGAGAAAAGAATAAACCGCGGTATCTTGAACGTCTAGAAATAGAGTTAAACGTAATCATAACCATGGACTTCCCCGGATACTTCCTTATAGTGATGGACTTTATCCAGTGGTCAAAGAATAATAACATTCCGGTAGGTCCGGGGCGTGGTTCAGGTGCCGGCTCATTGGTGGCTTATGCCATTAAAATTACAGATTTCGACCCTCTGCCTTATGATCTTCTCTTCGAAAGATTCCTTAATCCTGAACGTGTATCCATGCCGGACTTCGACGTTGACTTCTGTATGGATAACCGCGGCAAGGTTATCGAATATGTTGCTTCAAAATATGGCAGAAACTCAGTATCACAGATTATTACCTTCGGTACTCTGGCTGCCAAGGCGTCCGTAAAGAGTGTGTGCCGTGCTCTGGGAAAAAGCTATAGTTTCGGTGACAACTTATCCAAACTCATCATGACCAAACCGGACGTCTCTTTAAAGGCGACTCTCGGACGGGATCCGAAGAAGGAGGAATACCGGGTACAGGAGTTTATCGATAAGTATGAAAATGATGAAGAGTACCGCTATATCATAGATATTGCCTTGAAACTTGAAGGTGTGACTACCTCTCATGGTAAGCATGCCGGCGGTGTGGTTATTTCACCGACAGTAATTTCTGATTTTGCTCCTCTTATGTGTGATGAGGAAGGTGGTGATTTTAAAACCCAGTTTGATAAGCATGACGTAGAAGAGGCTGGTCTTGTTAAATTCGACTTCCTGGGGTTGAGAACTCTTACGGTAATCCATTGGGCTGTTGATATGATTAATAAACGGTTGAAACAGCGTAATGAGGCAGCTGTGGATATTAGCAGAATCGATTTAAAGGATGAACTCTCCTTTGAACTTCTGCGTTCAGCTGAAACCACGGCGGTGTTCCAGCTTGAATCCAACGGTATGAGAGAGCTTATTAAAAAAATGCAGCCTGACTGCTTTGAAGATATGATTGCTCTGGTGGCACTATACCGTCCCGGTCCTCTCGGTAGCGGCATGGTGGACAACTTCGTTGACCGTAAAAGAGGAAATGAACCAATAGCCTATCCGCATCCGGACTTTCAGCATGAGGATTTGAAGCCGGTACTGGGTCCGACATACGGTATTATCGTATATCAGGAACAGGTAATGCAGATTGTACAGGTGCTGGCAGGATACTCTCTCGGCAGCGCCGATATACTTCGCCGCGCTATGGGTAAAAAACAGCCTGAGGTTATGGCGAAGCACCGTGTTACCTATGCTGAAGGTGTTGAGAAAAAGGGCATTATTTCTGTCGATAAGGCCATGAAAATTTTCGATCAGGTGGAAAAGTTCGCCATGTACGGCTTCAACAAGTCACACTCTGCGGCCTATGCTCTGGTTACTCTGCAGACTCTTTGGCTGAAAGCTCACTATCCTGCCGAGTTTATGGCGGCCATGATGTCATCTGAAAAGGCCAATGCCGAAAAAATAGAAGTCTTTGTAAATGAATGCCGCCGTTTGAAGATTCCGGTAGATCCGCCAAACATTAATGAAGGGGAAACGTTCTTCATCGTAAATGACCAGGGGCATATCGTATTCAGTCTGAGTGCTGTAAAAGGTGTGGGTGACCTGCCTGTGGAGGCGATTATGGCTGAAAGAAGAAACGGACCTTTTAAGAACATCTTTGATTTATGCCGTCGTGTGGATAACCGCCATCTATCAAGAAGAGTACTGGAGGCTCTGATTAAATCCGGGGCTCTCGATAAAATCGGTCCGAGCCGTAGTCCGAAGGACAGAAGTACACTGCTTTCCTCACTTGATCTGGCATTGAATCTTTGCAGTGCCTCATCCAAGGAAAAGCAGAGCGGCTATATTGATATGTTTGCGGATGTAGCTGTGGAATTCAAGGATCCTGATTATCAGTTCAGCAGACCGTTCTCTGATCAGGAACTGCTTCAGGGTGAGGTGGAGACATTAGGACTCTACCTGACTATAGACCCGTTATCAAGATATCTGAGTGAAATAGATTATTTCCATGTAAGCAAGATATCTGCCGTGGTTCCTTCATACGGCGGTTTCGGTTCTGAGAGACCTGTGGCGACGGTGGCGGGGATACTGATAGAGCTGAAGCGCAGCGTTACCAGTAAGGGGGATCACCTTTTAAGAGGAGTAGTCATGGATAACACCGGACGCATGGTGTTTACGCTGTGGCGTGATCAGATATCTAAATTCGAGGATAAGCTCTTTTTAAACACACTGGTGGTTGTTTCCGGAAGAATCGGTTACGATGAAAGAGAAAAAATGAAAAAGATCTTTATAGACCGGGTTGAAACCATTACCTCCATGAGAGAAAAGCTGGCTATGGCCATGAGACTTTATATAAAGACCTCACAGCTTGCGGACAGAAGTATTTTTGAAAAGGTGAAAAACATGGTTCAGGGGCAGAGGGGGAATGTCAGACTTGAACTTGCCATTGATAACGGCAGTTCCATTATGTCCGTTCCTACCCAGTATTATGTTACCCCTGAGGACTCTCTCATTGATACATTGGAATATTATGTTAATAACAAGGTTGAAATGATTTATTCGGCAGAGTAAAAACAATGAAGCTCCGGCTGACTCATGTTGAGGTAACGGACAGCGGGAGGGAGAAATTCCGTCAGCCTGTTTTACAGAAGTTTTGTGGTTAAATCCGGATTATTTAAGGCTGATGAAACAGGCATCAGGAGGATAATCATGGAGCCAGTTATTTCAGAGGATTCCAGATACTTCTACAGCCGTTAAAGTTAGGAGAGTGTCACATGGATGTATTAAGTGACATAAAAATGTCGAAATTCATGCCTGTTTAGTTTAAAATGATGTAATTTTAGATTTTTTTATTTTTAGGTACACCGTTTAGTTGTTCCATACAGAAATAAGCAGCCTTAAAATCCGGATATGCCTGCAAAAGCCGGCTTTTTTCCGGCGGATGCCGGATTCGAGATTTGATATGATAACTAAAGGTCAGGGCTCTTATTAATTAGTTGAATATTCAGGTGTATATAATTCTCTTTAGAGATGAGGTATCGTGATATGAATATGGATTATCTTGATTTTGAACAGCCTATTGCTGAGATTTTAGCTCATATAGAGGAATTAAAGAAGGTTAGTACAAATATCGGTGATAGTCTGGACTTTACTGATCAAATTGAGTCAATGAAAAAGAAGCAGGTGGAGCTCACCACCAAGATCTTTTCCAATCTTGGTGCCTGGCAGATCTCCCAGCTTTCACGTCATCCGTTAAGACCTTATACTCTGGATTATATTGAAAATATCTTCACTGATTTTGAAGAATTCCATGGTGACAGAGCTTATGCTGATGATAGTGCCATTGTTGGCGGTATTGCCCGTCTTGATGGTGAATCAGTTATGGTTATCGGTCATCAGAAGGGACGTGATGTTCAGCAGAGAACATTAAGAAATTTCGGTATGCCGAGACCAGAAGGATACAGAAAGGCATTACGATTAATGCAGACTGCTGAAAGATTCAATCTGCCAATCATTACTTTTATTGATACTCCGGGGGCATATCCAGGTGTAGGTGCTGAGGAACGCGGGCAGGCTGAAGCCATTGCCAGAAATCTTAAGGTGATGAGTGCTTTGAGAGTGCCTATTGTCTGCACAGTAATCGGTGAAGGCGGTTCAGGCGGTGCTCTCGCTATCGGTGTAGGTGACAGAGTGAATATGTTGCAGTATTCTACTTATTCAGTAATATCTCCTGAAGGCTGCGCCTCTATTTTATGGAAGAGTGCCGACAAGGCAAATCTGGCGGCTGAAGCGATGAACATTACAGCTACAGCTTTAAAGGAACTCAAGCTTATTGATAATATCGTTGAAGAGCCTCTCGGCGGTGCACACCGTGATTATCAGACCATGGCTGAAAATCTTAAGATGAGACTCGTGATGGATCTTACCCAGCTCAAAATGCAGTCAATGGACCAGTTGCTTGAAAACCGTTATAAGAAGCTGATGTCCTTCGGCTACTGTTAATTCCTTACCTGTGTATATATCATCAGGACGCTTTGCCTGATGAATGTATGATTTTTAAAAAGCTCTCATTCCAGCGGATTATGATAAATAAACAGTAATCCGGATTGCGGAAATAAATGAGAGCTTTATTATTTTGGAGACTATCAAATAATAGCTACTATTTTTAATTCTTTATTTGATATACAGATAACCGGAATTACGAGGTATTCCTTTTATCAGGAATTTTTGTTTGAATGAGAGACTCTCGGTTTTATTTAATTTACGTGGAAAAGACAAATGCTTGGTGGTAATGATGAGGAATTGCGGCAGATTGCCGGTATAGCAGCCAAGGCTGATTTTTCAGCATGCGGAAAATGTCACTGGGTAGTGGCACTCAGCGGCGGAGCTGATTCCAGAATGCTGCTGCAGCTTGCAAGAGAAAACGCCGATGCATGTGAAGCATTGAGTCTTCAGGCGGTATATGTACATCATCATCTGCAGCAGGTGGCGGACGAATGGGCCATATTCTGCGGTAAAGAATGCCACTCTCTAGGGATAGAATATCATGTTGAACATGTGCAGGTTTCTCACGAGGGTTCTGTAGAGGCTAATGCCAGAGAGGCAAGATACAGGGCTCTGGCAAAATATGTGAATTCTCCTTATCATGTGCTATTCACTGCTCATCATGCTGATGATTTAATTGAAACAATGCTTATGGCTCTGGTACGGGGCTGCGGTATAACCGGAATAAGTGCTATTCCTCCGGTTCAGCCTTTTGCTTCGGGTAGACTGGTGCGCCCTATGCTTAATATCAGTAGGATTGAAGTTGAGCAGTACTGTCACGGGAGACACCTTTCTTTTGTGACCGATCCTACCAACAGTGATACTAAATTTGATCGTAATTTTCTCCGTCATGAGGTGGTTCCGGTTATTAAACGTCGTTTTCCCCAGATTGTTACTGGGGCAGTGCGGGTTTCCGAGAATTTAAGAGATGATTTACAGCTTCTGGATGATTATCTTGCAGAGCTTATTGAAAACCTGGTTAATCACATTCGTTATGCCGGCCCCGGACTAAGTTTCCCTAAAGTTAATGAACTGGCGGAAAAAAAAGGCTCTGTTTACAAAGCCTCTCTTATACGCTATTTTTTAAAGAAATATTTCGGTATAACAGTATCAAGAATTCAGCTTGCTGAAATAATGAAGTTTGCTGACTGCTCAAATGATGCTAAATCGTTTCTAAACGCCGGTGAATATGGAATATCAGTTTACCGTAATCATTTGATAGTAGTTCCCGTAATTGATGAAAAAGACTTTGATGAACTTGTTATGCAGCCTGGTGATGCGGTTACTGTGGGAAAGGTGCGGATTTATCTTGATGAGTTGAATGACTGTGATGAGGCATTATATAGCGTACCGGATTCATCTGCTGTTGATTGCAGAGAGCAGCTTGAATTTGTAGAGGTTACTGATTTTTATGATTTAGAGGATTTTCCGGAAGGAATACTGAAGATTCAGTTTCATCCGGCAGGTGCTCTGAAGCTGAAACCTCAAAGAAGGGCACACAGCCAGGTTTTGAAGCAGTTGTGGAAAGAGTACGGAGTACCTTTGTATGTGCGTATACTTCATCCGGTGATTTATAACGGTAATAATATCCCGGTAGCGGTTCACGGGGTATTTAAAACGGAAAATTCCGGCAGACATTTTTCAGATGAAAAAAAACTTATCAGAAAACTGCGGCTTAAAATAGTATGTGGTTCATAGGAAATACCGCAGCAGGTGTGAAACTGAGGATGGATATTAAACTTGTCCGGTTACTCAGCCAAATAGAAGCTGTGTTTTTTTCCAAAAAAAACGGTCATCATAATATGGAATGATGACCGAAAACACGGAATGAAAAACAAAGATTAGTAAACATTACATCTTCGTTTCGCAGGTATTATATTAGATACATGAATTTATAAAAAGTTCATTCAAATTCTAAAAAATTTTAATCAGTATAAACTAAAAGCAGTTATGTCATATATTAAATGTGAATAGTCTTTTATTTTTTTTGAGAAATATCGCATTTATTCTTTGAAATATCCTCTTGTATGTAAATAAGATTGTGGGCAACCTGTTTTTAACCTATGAACTATATATGTAGAATAATGTCGTATTGTTCTGACAGGCAGCAATATAGCTAGTTTAAAGTATGGATATTTCTAAAAGGCATGAGTTATTAGAAACAGATGGATATTGCCGGAGTAATTAACATACTTATCTACATTGAATAGTTGTGAATATGTTGATATCTTTAATAAAAGATTTTTTCAAGGCATAAAAAAAGCCACGGTTCCTGTTATAACCGTGGCCTGTGTAAAGCACTTATATGAAGGAGAAAAACAAGTTTAATTAGCTTAACTTCTTTATTAGATAGAAGATGATTAGAAAAGTTCAAACTTATTTTTGATTATCTGAAAATTTTTACAAAAGGTAAAAAACTGCTGTTCACAATATCTGACTATGAGTCTATTAGGATAATTTCCTGTTTTAATTAATATTGAGGATTCAATGAAAATGGTTGACGATAAGAAGAGAATTTTAATAAGCGGAACCTTCAGTATTGAATTGACAAAGGATGAACTGGTTGAATTCTTGGAATTTCTAAATAAACGTAAAATTCATGTTGTGCTTAATAACCGGAACATTATGCAGGTTGATGATAAATATGATGATCTGACATTAAAAGACGCTATAAATATGTATTTTAAAGAAAAGAATCTGAAAAAATGGACCATCAGAAACTATATCAGTTCATTCCGGGCGGTGTTTTCTAAATTGTGTGAAAACGGGATGGATAACTGGAGGAGTCTGAAGGTAAAAAGCATTGATTATGAATTCATCAGCAGATTCAGGATTCAGAGCTCAACTGATTATCAGTACTGCTATTCAGTTAATATTGTGTTCTCCTGGATGGAGAGGATGGAAATAATCAGCAACAATCCTTTTTCGAAATATCTTTCGCAGATAACTAGATTTAAACATACTGTAAGACCGGCTCTTAACTGTGATGAGTGGATAGACAGGCATCAGGCAAAAGAAGAAATTTCTTATTTTTTCAGCAGAATAAGGGGGATGATTAAGCCGGAACTGTACTATTTTTTAGTTCTGCATTTTATTCTGGCAACAAGGATAACTGAAACATTGAATTATATAGATGCTGTGAAGACTCAGTATAGGAAAAAACCGGAGATTACTGACGGCGTATATATTAAAACAAAATGTACCAGACAGGGAGATGCTGCTGATTTCAGAATACCTGTACCGTCATTTATTTACGAAATGGTGTTGAACTGCAGTGTTCTTTTTATGAGGTATAGACCGGGAACTGTACTGGCTCTGTTCAGAAAAACCCTTGTGAAAAATTTTAAGAATGAATTCTGTCTGCATGGTACTAGAGCGATTTTCAGGACAACTATAGATTTTTTAACAGAAGGGGAAAATTTTACGGATGATGCTAAGGAATGCTATATAAATCATAAAGTGGATTCATATGTGAAGAGTAGATATCATCGTAATGATTATTTTATGGAGCGCATCAGAATGATGTGTATTTATGCCGGCTTTATTTATGAGTGTGCAGGATTTACTAAAGAAATCAAAAAACTGAGGTCATTCGAATCAGATTTCTTTAAAAGAGAGAATAAGGTGTGATTGGAATTGTATATGGTTAGTTTGACTTATAGGTGTATTTATATGGTCGGACAGGGAAGTCTAAAATTATAAATTATTTGTCTGAGGCAGATTAATTCTTCTGAGTAGCATCATTCATGTTCGCAGAGAGTGTAGTTATGTCCATTATACTGCAGTAAAAATAAAAAACTCGCCTTATAAAGTGCTAAAGCGAGTTAAGAAAGATATTATTATGAAGAAGAGCTTGCGTGCTCTGTTTAATTAGAATGCCTTTTTTGTAAAAAGTTCATTTTTTATTAAAATATTTTCCATTGAGACTCATATATAAGTTTTATATTACTGATTTTGCAGACAGATGAACGCAATAAGAGGGGATGTATTCTGGATAGATTATTCAGATATATTGTAGGTAGTTAAACTTGGGAAAGATTCCGGTTATAAATGTTAGAAAGAGGAAAAGGAAATTCCGAAGAATTTCCTTTTCCTGATAACTATAACATTAAAGAAATGTTATTAAGCTAAAGCCTTGATCTGAGCACTTAAACGAGACTTATGACGAGCAGCCTTGTTCTTGTGGATTAAACCGTTGCCGGCAGCACGGTCAAGAAGAACCTGAGCATTGTTGAATGCTACCTTTGCTTCTTCCTTCTTACCTTCAGCGATTAAAGCAACTACCTTCTTAACAGCAGTACGCATAGCAGAACGCTGAGCAACATTACGAACACGATTTCTTTCGCTTACAAGCACACGCTTCTTAGCAGATTTGATATTAGCCAAAATAAACTCCTAAAATCTATAAAAAACAATTTTAAGTAATGCAATAAAAACATATATTGCAGAACCAATGATGTTTAAAATTCAATTTTTGTTAGTGTTATCTTTAAACATACAAACTAACAATATTATCCAGTTTTTCAGTTGCCGGCATTATAAATACCTTTGTATAAAAATACAACATAAAAAGCTGAATAAACCTTTTTAAAACAATAGCCGGTTGTTTCATACAAAGTTTGTCAGTTTGACCTGTTTATGGAAAGCTTTACTGCATAAAGAGACACTTCCCGGAATATAGGATTTCATGAGTATTGCAATCAAACCAGGTTTGGACAACAAACGGTGATAATTTTAGCAAATTTTGTGGAAAAAGTCATTTTAATAAAGAATAAATTTAGCAGACTGTTTTCTGTTCATGTGTGAATTAGTCCAAAGGATAGCTGTTGTGGAATTAAGATGGAGAAAAAGAAGCTTTGGATATGATCTTTAGAAATGCTTTGCAGAGAAAAGACATAAAAAAAGCGGAGCATCGAGCCCCGCTTCTTTAGTGAATCAAATTACTGCTTTATTAGTTAGTAAAGTCTTAACCATGAAGCATTCTTTGATACTTTTGTCGGAGAGGTCTCACTGGTGTTGCCTGTTGGACCATTTTCATTTGCCTTTGACATCTGGGTATTATCAGTCAGTCTTCCTTCATCATCAAGCTCTAATGTAGTTTCATTACTTAAGGAATTAATCTTAACTGTTGATTCATTCTTAATGTTGTAAGGATTAATTGCCCATTTACCTCTCATAATGTATGAGTGACCGCCTCCTTCGCAACTGTCTCCTACATTAGGGACATTGACTGTTATGACCATTTCTTCAGTACTCTTTATTATAGGATCAGTATATATACGGGCCAGCCCCTGGTCGTTTTCACTGAATCCATTAAGATCGAAATACCAGCCATAAACACGTTTAGGAACAGATTTAATGGAAGGACTTCTGGAGAGTTTGATTTTTTGATTGCCGTTTTTATCCGTGAGGACACTTTCCTGCAGAGGGAAAAGACATCTTGGAGAAATGGCATCACTGTAGTTATCACAACGTCTTACCATATTGTCACTGCTACTAATATTAGAAGCGTTAACTTCCGGTTGATTACCGTTCAGGTCTCTAATCATATAGACTGACTGAGTGTCATTATAATACTTGGAAGGGAGTCCCTGATCCGCTTCAGACCATAATGCACCGGTACCGAATAATAAGCCAATACCGCCTGACTTATGGTAGGATGTAGCTATCTGAGTGGTGATTGGCTGAGCCTTGTGGCTTGCATCCATAGCTTTGAAGATTACTTTAGGCTTAGAACCATCAGTTGTACCCCAAAGTTTTGCTTCAGTGGCATCTTCCCCGAGCGAATTCATATCCATTTTCCAAACATTACCATACAGGTCACCGAAGTACATAGCCTCATAGTATAATGCCTGAGTTGCTTTTGCATACTCGTCCAGTAAAGTAGAGGTGTAGTCCGAAATTGGAGATAAGACATTCTTTCTGCTGGTAGAACCCTCACCATACAGATCTTTCCATGGGTCTTCAGCAGGTATATCAATTTCATTGACAATACATGGTCTGTACTTTGCAGTAGAACCACACTCAGAATATCTCTTTCCGAGCATATCTACTATTACTAAGCCTGCATTGTCTGATGTGTGATTATAACCACTGCCGAATACAAGGAACGGGAAGGAAGGATACAGATCTGAGTTCTTATTGGCTAGAGACAGTAATGCCGGAGCTTTTCGCTGTTTACCAATATAGTCTGAATCATGATCTGAAATTTCCCATAAGAGGAAATCATCGCTAAGAGCCGCCATTCTCGCTTTTGGATCTTGGATACTGGCTAAATTAGCAACACTGGAAACGTTAAGCACGTACCCGCCCTTGAAACCAAGACCGTATGTACCGTAGAGATAGGTATTTGTAATCTGGCTTTCAGTTTCGGTTGCTGATGCCTTTATAAATATCTTGTCATAGTACACTTTAGGCGTGCTGTCTACGAAAGGAATGTGGGCCTTTGTCTGATAGGTTTCGCGTACAAGTTCCATAAGACTTGGTAACATCACTGTTGGTACATATGAAATTATAGGTTTACCATTGAGATCATCAAGGATGTGCAGCATTCCGTCATTTGCTCCGACAGCGATGAACTGTTTGCAGCTTTCCCTATTTGTGTCAGGGTTCAGCTTGCAGTCCAATTTGAATGCGGTAGCGTCAGAATTAATAATATCACCGAGAACGAAATGCTTATTATTTCTTTCACGTGGTCTTAAAGGAGTTTCATTTAAGAACGCAAAGTCAATCTTTTGATTTGCTGTATCATTAATTCCTTCATACTTGTCATCACCGGCTAACCAGCGTACAAGCTTATCCACAAATACCTGATAATCACTACTTGCATCGATTGCCTCATCGGATATGTTTTCATTGATGAGTTTTCTGAATACGTTATAGCCTGCATTGGCTAACAGACCTTTTCCAGAGGCTGCTGTTTTATAGTTATTAGAACTGTCTCTCTCGTATGGAATTTCTTCAGCGTAAAGTCGTACCAGCTTTGGAGTATCAGCATCCATGTCAGCTGTTACGATAAGACGCTCCTCAGGGCTGAGTTTAGCAAACTGATCAGCAGCGTTCCAACCTACACCATCTATGATTTCAAACTGGTAGTTTTGGTCGAAGGTTGTTTTTCTTAATGAACCATACCAGGTTCCGGCGTCGTACATCGTGCTGTATACGTATTTACTGTTCGGATCATTCTTAGTATCACTGTTTTCCGGAGTTTTAGCTATTATAAAACTAGAACCTGAAGAAAGAGATTCCTCCATCTTGCTGAGCATTTCCGCAATGCCGTCACGAAGCTTGAGTGGATTTGTTACTAAATAATAGTTATCCGGCTCAATATTCGGATTTGAGCGAGTTGGTTTTTGGGATGCATTGATACCATATTTGGCAGCATACCAGAGAGGGGATTTTAACCATCCTGACTCAGTATTGTTTTCATCAACTCTGAATACACGGCTGGAGGTAACTGTTGTCCCATTAGTTTTAGCAACCTTTCCCATTGAGGAATCCTGATCACCGTGAAGACGATAACTGTTTGCTCCGCCGTTAAAGTCTCCGAATTTTGCGTACTGCGTGTATCCTAAATTATATAAAGTCCTTCTGTTTCCGTAATAAATCTGGGCATGAGGTTTAATAAAGGTATTATAATAATTCGCTATATTTGAAGAAGTCCAGAATCCCTGATAATTTGGTTCCTGATAATCCCATGAAGGAAATAAGCACGCATCACCACCTTTACCGTCTTTACCGGAATTAGCTACCTGAGTAAGACCTGAACTGCCGTCATCTGTGATTTTTCCCCAATGATCTTTATTCTTGCATGAATCAATGGAGGCATCATTTATAATGGTATCAAGTTCGTACAGGAGTGATTTACATGCTTTATCGTTACCTGCAGACAGTTTTCCTAAATCAACATATACCCCTTCATTTTCTACACCTGTTATTACGTAACCCGCATGCTGAGGTGCATAAGGGTCACCATCCTCATGGGTTAACATGATATGCACGTAGGTATTTCCATCACTACCCTGAAGAACCTGATATTTATAACCGACAACCCAGTCCATATCATAATCTGAACCATATTCAAAGTCTTCATAGCTGATACGGAATACACCTTCGTTGTCGCCTAAACTTTCAACATAGAAATCAGCAACCTGATTGGTTGACTGAACGATTCTGTCTAATCTGTTAATAGGATCATCTTTGTAATCAATACCTTTTTTACATGTTGAACTATCACCACTTACGCTCTTGGCAAATGGCAGTATTTCTACGGTTTTTGTGTACTGTTTACCTGAGCTATCGGATAATGTAATAGGGATATTGATTTGTGGAAGATTAGGCTTCATGGCTACAACGAATGTTTGCAGATTTAATGCTTTCTCATTGTCATTAGGACCTTTGGTAACACGTAAAGTTTTTCTACTGTATAAAGATGCAACACCGGCAACGTTATAACTACCAAAGCTGAAGGCTACAGCCGGAGCCAGTCCCACGATCTGATTTAAATTGGTTACATACTTTTTGGAAGGAATAAACTCATACATTGCAAGAGGATCATTTTTCTTAAATCCTCCTTTCATGCCCCCCATGAAGTAATATCCTGATTTAAAACCGGATTCATTAGATACAGCACCGGTTTCGTTTTCCACCGCTGTAGTATCCCCTCCGTATGCATTTTTATCTTTTTCGGTGCTATCAAAACTGATATTTTCGTCTGCAATAACGAGTGCATACGGTTTGGCACAGTATTCTGGACTTCCGTCAGGGTATGGATCAATCGCATCAACATGACCGATTTTTAATTCAGCTTCTTCATAGCCAGTATCTTGATTGGTAAGATCATTGTGTTTAAAATATCTAACCGTCTGATAAAGCATTTCACCGACAGGATTACCCCAGTCGTGACATAATCCTCCCTTCTCATCAGCCATATTCTTTAGATTGTTGTATGATCTAGAGCAGCTGTTGTACACACCGCCTCCATTAGGGTCGCCGTTCCAACCACCTTCTTTTGCTGCAATGTTAAAACGATCCAGAGAGGCTACAATACCGCAGATTGTGTCACTTCCGGAACAGTTACTTTCTGACAGGGTTTTAAAGTTAAAGTCTCCGGCAAAATGATCATTATTACTTTCTGTGAATATTTCTTTGCTAAAGTCTCCAATATTGGCGCGTAAAGTTCCCCCTTTGATATTATTCTGCCAGCTGCCGGATAATAAGCCGAATTTCATTCTAGGAGAGTCGCCCTGACCATACTGCTGCAGAAGACCTGATGGCTGCCAGATAGGATTGGCTTCAGTACCGTAATTGTAGCAGCTGTCCAGATCATGGAATTCATCAGTACAGGCAACTACAGCGATACCTTTAGTCTGAACTTCACCGGTGAATAGATTAACATTTGTAGTCTTACTGCCTTCGGCTTTCTTACTTCTGTCTATACGCTTTTGCTGGGTTGAACCAATAGCATCGTTATTATTACTATTTGTCTGACGGCTTGCCCAGTCCCAGATATATGCCGGGTTGTCAACAGTTGGAGCTCTTCCTGGCATACCGCTGTTTTTTACCAGACCGTAACGCAGATATGACGGAGACCAGCGCATGGTATTAGTGAAGGTGTCATTGTCTGTTTTATCGTTGTGTTTTGTATTGCCACTGTCCGGTGATGCAACTAAAAAATACCAGGCATCTTCAGAACTGCCGGTATTTGATGATACGCCGGCAAAATCCCGAACAGTGAGCTTCTGTTCGTACATAAGATCGGAGAGAACTTTACCCCAGGCGTGGGAATCTCTGACTATACGGGAGTGGGTTAACAATGAATATTTGTTTTTGTATTTGGTGGTTTTGGCTTCTCCTGAACGTAAGTCAGCTCCTTTGGTGGAACTGTAAACACGTGCTCCGCCATATAAAACTTTTCTTATTACGTCTATTCTGCTGGATGTGGCATAGCTTAAAAAGTTACCGCTCCATTCACCACTGGCCCCATCGCAGTATTTTACATCTCTTGTCGGTTTTGCGGTATCTGCCCACATTTTTAGTGACACATTTTCTTTTGTATCTGCTTCTCTTACTGGAATCCAGTATCCTGGGAATTTCTTGTAGGAATTACCACCTTTATCCTGTACAATTCCCTGAGTCGGAGCATTTGTTAAATTTTCAAAACCATCAGAAGTATCAACGTACTTATAACAGTATTTATTATCAAACAGCCCGTAATAATCAAATGAAGGATCGAACATAATTTCCAGTTTGCCGTCACCGTCGAGGTCAGTGTAATCTGAATATGCTTCGGTAAACAGATTGTGTTCGCGTCCCATGGTAATCATAACCAAAGGAGGAACGTTTAAGCCGCCCACGCCAAACGGGATATTGGCTGGTTTGCCTCGCATGATCATAGTTTTATCGTCATCAGTCAAATTTTCACTGGAATCAGCGTAGACAATCCCGATTGAGGTAGCAATCCCCATGGAGCCTAGTAA
>OMYE01000174.1 GCA_900315145.1 uncultured Pseudomonadota bacterium
GAGAATTCAGGGAAATGTATTTTCCAATGCCGTAATAGAGCATCAGCTGTTTCTCATTCACAGAGCAAGCTGCGTCATACTGACTCTGCAATATCGCGGACTTAATGTTTTCTACGGCTTTGTCGTAATTTATGATCTCATTCTTCGCTGTTCCTCATCCATCAATTCGATAACAGTAATTCTATAGTCACAACCCGGCTCGAGTGAGCTTCACAACTGATTCTACGTGTTGGGTGTGAGGGAATAGGTCGACAGCATTCAGGGATTTCATCCTATACCCGTATGATTCGGCTACGGCAACATCCCTGCACTGACTCTTTGGAATCACAGCCCTTTCTTGCAGGATCAAGGACTGCTTTCGTTATTCTATGTCCCTCAGCGATAATCTGAGGTAATATTTTCTCAACAAGCCCTGCTCTGAAATCAACATTTTGGATATTGTTCTTTTCTGCATTACTTTTAGCATTATCTACCGCCGACTGAACATATTCTATACCATAGACTTTTTTAGCTTTTTGAGCCATGTACAGAGATATGGTGCCTATACCGCAATACAGATCAAGTACTTCATCATTATTGTTCAACTCAAGCATATCAACTGCCATAGTGTATAATTTAGCAGTCTGTTCGAGATTAATTTGAAGGAAAGAATTCGGATGAACCAAAAAGTTCAGCCCCAGCAGGTTTATCTCTATGCGATCACTGCCGTTATAAACCTGATTGAGATCACTGAGTATACGGTTTCCCGGAGTATCATTTATATTTATTAAAAAATTATCCACTCCTGTTTCTTTAATAGCTTGAGCAATGAGATGCAACTGCTGCTTATTTTCAGGTGTATGATGAAAAACCATAACAACCATCTTTTCTCCATCATTCATTCCTCTGAAAAATATATAGCGTAAATTACCCCCGGAACCTGAAGATGATTTTATGTCGGACCGACTGTCTTTTCTGTTATTTGAAAATGGTTCACTATTACCGTTACCATTACTATTAACATTAATGTTATCTAGCGCGTACTTTCTGAATTCTTCTGAATTCAAAACTTCTATAATCCTGTTTCTTGTTCTGTTTATCCATTCCTGTTCAAGCCGGCAGTTTCTGATCATGACAATATCATGCGAATCTCTCTCATACAGACCGACAACATATTTTCCATCTGTTCTGGTAACAGCATAAATGGATTTGTTCCGGTATGAAAAAGGATTATCCATGGAAACAAAATCTTTAAAAAGAGTTTCATCATAGCTTTCAGGTAACTTAGTCTTAAACAGAGTATGCAGCTTCTGTTTCTTTAATTCAATTTCAGCATTATATGCAAGCTCAGTAAAAGCACATGAACCGCATGAATTATCACAGAACGGAGGACACCTGCATGGATTAGCCTCGAGAACCTTGAGCAGTTTTCCCTGAGCATAGTTAGGGGTAATACCATAAAGATCTGTTTCAACAACCTCTCCTGGCAGCGCTCCTTTGATAAAGACTTTTAATCCCTCAGCTGTAAAGGCTATCGCTTCACCTTCATCAGTTAAATCTGTAACTGTCAGCTTAATACTCATAAACCGTATCCCTATTATTAAATCGAAAGAGTCTCATCAAGGTAAAAGCCACCGGAAATACCTTAAATCACAAAGGTGTTAACTACTGACGCATTATAACCTCTACTTCTTTACAACGGAATTAAAATCCATAATAATCAAAGAAGTAGTACTCTTTGGAGTTCATCCTACATAAAAAAAACGGCTTTTCAGTTTATCCATATATCGCAACAGTTAATTCTATTGTAACTGCTATATGATTTATGCCTGGAGAATACAAAGATAATGCTGAATTGTCCAGTGAGATTTCTGCTTCCGGTGCCGGAGCAGTTTTATTGACAGTACAACTAATCGTTCGTAACGTCAGAAAGTATGCAATATAAAAAAATAACAGCTGACTGTTATTTTGTCTCATACGGGGAACGTCGAATATTTCTCCAGCCCCGCATGGAGACACGGATTAAAAAATTATCACAGTTCATTCTTTACAAAGTCTTTCAACATATTGCCTGTAAAGTGAACCCGGCTTCAGGAATCCGTACCCACGATGCATACCGGAAATATTTCAAACTAAAAATATTACATGCGAAGGAAAGAATATTAAAAAATATAAGTCTTCATAAGGAATTATTATGAGTAAATACAGTTTGAATGATGATTCAACTAAATTCTATAACAAAATCTACAGAATTTTTATAATAGCGTTTATACTTATTCTGATCATAGGACTTGTTTCAAATCCGAATAACAGCAGTAACTATGTACTGGGAATGATAGGCTGTGCTGCCTTTATCCTGCTGCTGTTTTTCTTTGTAATGAAACATGAATCCAATCTTAAGGAAAAAAACGACGATGATGCTGAGTATTTCGGTTCTCTGCTTGAATCAGGTGAATATTTCAACAGTATGGAATGGCAGTTCAAATATCAGCAATATACAGAGAACAGCAAACCGCACCATCTGTCCTCCGGAAGTTTAAAAACAGATCTCAGTTTACGTTATATAAAAAAGGTTCTTAGACGTGATTTCTATATCCCGCTACTCATTTTTCCATTAGTAGGAGTTACACCGGGTATGCTTATCCAGGATTACTCGCTCAGCGATATCCCATTCGGCCTCATGATGCTCATTTTTATCGCAACTTTGGCACTTTTGGAAGTAGCTTATTTTGCTATTCTCTATCAGGTTTCATTAAGGTTCATAAAAAACTGGCTTAATGATCATCCTCGATACAAAAACAGTATTAAGGAGATAAGCGATTCATACAATACCGGAGATGCCTACGAATGTTCATATTTCTGTGTGGTGATCGGATCTAAATATATTCACGGCTTCGACGGAGAAAAATTCCATACAGTGTTAAGAGATAATGTTGTAAGCTGTACGTGGGATATTGAACGCCTGGTAATATACTCTACCGGCAAATACGGTGAAAGGTATGTTGGTGACGAATACAGATTTAATATAAAATTTCTCTGTAAAGATGCCGACAGAGGCTGCAGCTTTAAAGTAACTCTTGACCAGTTCCAGATTAAGATGATTATGGACCGCTACTTCCCCGATATATCCAGCGATAAAAATCCTTCCTTTAAAACTACAAAAATCTACGGTTACAAAGTTTCCAGCATTAAAAAATATGCTTCTGAACCGCTAATCTGATTATTCTGCTTGTGAAGGATTCTCTGGAAGAATGAAAACAGAGTGCTTTTATAACCATTCCCCAG
>OMYE01000202.1 GCA_900315145.1 uncultured Pseudomonadota bacterium
GAGTAGCGTATTGCTTGCAATAGCCAAAGCATACACGTTGAAACAGTAAGAAGTATCCGTAAGGACTTCAATCTCTCAGTATGCTTGAGTATATTTAAGCATATTTTGAGTAGCAGCCCATTCTCCGACATATTGAGATGTAAATTCATCAAGCGATTTATATTCATTTATTCTCATTTTAAGTAAAACTCCTTTTAATCTCATTCATGGTTTTACGCCTATTTCTAATTTTGCAACAAGTTGTTGCAGAATTAGAACTCCATCAATTAATTCCTTTGAACATCATCAAATTGCGAAACAACTTGTTTCGTAATTATGCCTTTTTAACTCTTGATCGTTAGCCAATTCTTTTTCAAAACGTTGGAATTTTTCTCCAGCGTGATTTTTTAGTAAAAACAACGAATTTTTAATCAACTTAACTGGGAAGAAAGAAGTTTCTTAAATTATTTTTGTCAGAAACGGCTCCTGCTGAACATATAGAGTAGGAACAGATGTTTTGCATTAAGGAGTTATGAAATGCAGACAAACGAATCAGAGACTGACAGTAAGGCCATCAGAAAATACACGGGCTGAGGAACTTAAGAATGAGTTCAACCATTTAAGGGCAAAGCAGATTACCGGAATGCTGCTCAGCAGGGGACTCGTTACACCGGATGAGTATCGTCTTATCATGGCTGAAAACAAAATCACGTTTCCAACATTTCTTTCCGCAATACTTTGATAATTAACTCAACTTTCCCAGTAAATTTTCTGGGACAAAACCTTAATCAATGCGATCTAGGTGCTCTCTAAAAACTTGCGTTGATTTTTCAGGCATTTTGCCGTGACTTTTTGGGAAATATATCTTCCCGTAAACGAGAGTGAACGCGATTCCGTGTAAAACCTGGTGCTAACGCCTATTCTCACCCTAAACCAAGAGGTACTGAATAGAATATTAAAGGCAGACTACCAACGGTCTGCCTGATTCCCATTAAACTAAGCCAGTTTTTAAAACACTTTCTGAAAATTAATTTAATCATTTCCCAAAGCAGAACGTATATGTGCCTTGTCCAGTACAATCCGAGGAATGAAAGCCCCTATAATCAATACAGGCCTTTAGTCAGGTTGCCGGAGAATTCTAAATTACCTATTTAAAGGTTTTTAATTTCATGAATTGTTCTATAATGAAAGTATAGTTGCATATATTTAAATGCAGCTCAAATCAATTCATTCTGACAGTAAAGTTTTATTTTTATGATGATTATGAAAATAGATATACCGGATGTTGTTTTAAAGGATATAGCTGCATTTGCTGAAAATAATTCTGTAGAAAAAGTTGTCCTCTTCGGTTCTCGTGCCAGAGGAACCAATACCGAGAGGAGTGACGTGGATCTTGCTGTTTACGGTGGGGACTTTGATTCATTTTACTGGAACATCACTGATAACGTTAACTCACTTTTATCTTTTGACGTCATCAATGCTGACAAAAATATTTCTGATGAATTGAAAAAGGAAATTGCTAGGGACGGTATAGTTATATATGAAAAAGTTTGATAATTTTTCCAAATGTCTAAAGGTACTGAAGAAAGCAGATTTTAAGCAGGCGTTTGAAAACGAAATATACAGAATAGGAGTAATAGGCCAGTTTAATCTGACATTTGAACTCTCCTGGAAGGCTCTTCAGGAGGTTCTTAGAAATCATGGTGTTGATGGAGCCGATGTCGGGTCTCCGCGGGAAATTTTGCAGATTGCGTATAAAGTAGGATTTATTTCTGATTCCGATTCCTGGCTGCTGATGTTGAGAAAAAGGAATCTTTCGGTTCATGTTTACAACGAAGAAGAAGCCGAGGAACTTGTGTCTTTAATAAAAGAGCGCTTTATTTCCACCTTTTCAGATCTTGAAGAAACCTTAAAGGCTAAAATCGGCAGTATCGATAAAGAATTTTAGCAGTCTTTAACAAATCCCACCGCCACATGACATGACGACAGGAAGGGGAATTTAGGCTTCAATCTCTACGCTGAAGCCTGTGCTGAAGTCAAACTGCAGTCTGTCATCGAACACGGTTATTCTCTGCAGCCGACGTCTGAGCATGAGCGCATCAGACTCGGTGAGAACCGTGCACTGTCTACTGACTTAATCCTTAAGCTAATCAGGACAGAGTTCCAGAAGGGCTTTTTCAGGATCTTGTGTTTCATTAGGGAAGTCCTTATTCTGTCCTGCAGGAACCATGGTCTTACGCAGAAATTCAGTTCCTTCTGACCTTATGTCCTGCTGTTCTGCAGTACTGACGTTCTTATTCTGCTCTTCTGCACTTATCCAGAGGTACATAATCACGTTCTGAAGCATTGGCATCCGTTATGGTGTACGTTTCCATATCCATATGCAGGAATGACAGTGTCGCCTGAATTTTCTTCTGGTTTTCCTTGATTCCTTTATGACTGGAGCCTTTCTGACCTTTTTCGTTAACAATGGAACCGTCCTGAATGAGGATGTTGCTGATACCGATTCTGTCTG
>OMYE01000175.1 GCA_900315145.1 uncultured Pseudomonadota bacterium
TTCCCTTATTGCACGATATCCCAATGCTGCTATATTTGGATTATCAAACGAAAGTGAAGATATGAACAGTCTGACTTCTGGTTCTCTTGATACCTCATGTTTTTTATTTTCACTTTCTGTTACTGCCATAAATACTGTTTGTGCATCTTTCTTCCAATCCTTTAATGGAACTTTATTTTTTATAGCACTTACCGGCAAAGCGTATACGGTCCTCTGTTCTATTCTCCCGTGTGCAATTTCCACATCACTTACATAAGTTTGTCCGTACTCACTCATCAGTTCCGGATTGTTTAATGCCTCCTTCACAACTTTCTTCAGGGATTTGTGGTTATCCTTTAAGGCTAAAACATAATCTCCGCCTCTTTCCATTATTGCATCCGCAACACTTCGCTGCGTATTGAGTGCATCTGCTGTAACTATCGTTCCCTGCAAATCGAACAGTTTTATCGCACGCACACACGCCTTGTTTTCATTCTCTTTTTTCTCTACCTCTTCCATCCCGAGAGATAATCCACTGGTTGAATCAAACAAGGTTACGTAATACAACTTCTGATGCAGGCGACGATCATCATTGGAAAACTCTAGATATCCCTTCCCAGGTTCATACTCAGCTGCTTTAGGTGTCTGTCCGTCCAATGATATTATTCGTTTTATTCCAAGTTCGTTATACCCCTTGTTATTTATTACCAGCTCTGCAAAATGTCCCATTATTGATTTTAAATCATCAACAACTATCAAGCTCAACAGCCGGTTAACCGTGTCATGAGATATCAAGCTGTCTGGAAAATTCGGTATACTCTGTTTTAAAATTTTAAACTTATAACGCCAGAAGTATTCAACCTGAAGTGCAGAATTATAGCCACACATCCACGCCAGTATTATTGCGAACAATGTCGGTCCAAGGGGATAACAAACTTTTTTAGGATCTCTGCTATCTTGTATTTCCACTAAATCCATCATTTTTTTCACTGCATCCAATAACATAATTTTTTCCATACTTATAAATAATAGTATTGGATCAAAATTGTTACTATTCACGAGACCGAAAGAGGGTTGTAAATCCTCTTTCGGATTAGTTTTGTTTCATCAATTGTAGCGTGTGAATAACTGGTTACGGAGAGGTACCGTCAGGCGGAACTGTTTTAAGTAGGGTTTGCGATTCAGGTGATGGTTCCGGTTTTGGAAATACCTCACTGATTCGATAAGGTTGTTTCAAACATAACCGTTGTAAGGCAACACTAGGATTTATACCGTTTCGTTTGCATGTTTCTGTGTAACTGAGGATTAGTGCATAGTCTTTTGCTGTTTCAACACTGAAGAATTGTCCTGATATTTTCATTTTGGTTTTGAAAATACGTAATGCGCGTTCAGCAAGATTGTTTGTGGTAGGAATTTTGAAATTCTCTATCCAAAGAAGGTAATTCTCGCCAAAACATTGAAGTCGATTGATAAGTGCAGCTTCATCTTTATACCAGTACCACTCTTCGCCTTTATCGTTTTTTGCGTGTGTATGCTGGATTTCTGCAGTTTGGAGAACGTTATTATAAGTATTACGGATATCTGAAATTTCTTGAACAGAAAAGCAACTTCCCCCTGATTCCTCGATAACGTTTCGTGCATGAATCGTTTCTTCAAAAAAATGATGCATATCTGCAACCCAGGAATGATTAGTAAATTCTAATTCTCCTGTGATTAAATCCCTTTCCAGATGCTGATTGCACTCAGCATTTTTAAATCTGAACACCTTATTGTAATTAACCTTGTTGTGATCATGAACAACAACACAGTCAGAACTTAAACACTGCAGAATTCCATCCTCCAGTATTCCTGCCAAATTCTTTTTTGCATGTGCGGTGTACAAGGCTAGATTATTATTGCCGGTAAATCTAATACATGCCCGTTTCTTATCGATTGATACAACAGTGTCATCCCAGTGTACGATATTATTGTTGTTATTGATAAGATAGTCCTTTAGCTCATTTTCGAACCCGTAAATTCTGAGTTCCTGAGCAAACTGTCGTATAAGCTTGCAGATATATCCATTGCTCGGCTCAATCTCACAATCCGTTATTCCGCGCATTAGTTCTCTGGTTCGATTAACTGCAACATTTCCATATACAAGCATGGAGAGAATAAAAGATTTGACTTCAGGGCCGTATTGGGTTGTAACATTGGAATAAAGATGATTCGGAATAACCGCATCAAATGTATCGCCGCAATTTAAACATACATACCGGCCGATATGAATCTCTCTGCATACGGTTTTAACTTTTACTGTTTTTTCATAAATAGTTTTGGTGCCGTACTGTATTATGCTGTTCGAACCGCATCTGCCACAAATTAAATATTCTGCATCATCAAGATATTCTACAGTTTCATCAATATGCTCGGGAGTTTCAAGAATATGTCGTTCATGATTAGGCTGGCCACCTCTATTTCTTTCTGTCGGCTTTCTGCAGTTCGGAATAACTTTAGTTTTATTAAAAGGTGTTAGACTCGTAGGAATTCCTGAATTAGTTCCGTCGCGCATCAGTTTGGCCTCTGCCTTTTTCAATTTGTCAGCCAGCCCATGGATTATGTCTGACTGTTCTTGAATTGTCTGATAGCTCTTATCCAAATCTTTTTTCAATTTGTTTAATTCATTGTGTAACTGTTCATTTTCTTGTTGTAAATAAGATCTTTCCTTAAGGAATTCAGCATGTTCTTGTAATATTTCGATTTTTTCTGATCTTTCATTTGTAAATTTTTCATCCAGTTCCTCATACCTTTCAAGAAGGCTAGAATATTTTGCCTGATTGTCATTTTCAATTATTGCCAGGGCATTATATTTTTTCTTCCAATATCTTCCATCAAGAGAAAGTTCATTATCAGGAACAGACTCATAATCGGCTAATTCTTTGAATTTTAATTGGGATGAGGAGACCTGATTCTTGGACTTAAAATTATTCCAGGAGTCTTTAAGTGCGTTCATACTGAACAGCGAACCAGCATCCGAAAAGAAATTTAAACCCATAAACCAACCTAAAAAAAACAATCTAGCACTATTAAAAATCATCGGGTTCGAATAATCAATCGGGTTTTAATTAATGTGATCC
>OMYE01000178.1 GCA_900315145.1 uncultured Pseudomonadota bacterium
CCGGTGATCTTCTTAACGGCTATTTTGTCAGTCCAGTTATAATTGTCATGAGCTGAAATGTACTGTACAGCCTGTTCAGGGTCGGCAGCGAAGAACGGAGTCCAGGTATTGGTGCTGTCACCGATGCCGCCTCTGATACCGGCCATCACGCAACCGTAATTACTGTTACCTACTTCATTACCGCCAATATCATGAAATTGCTCATTGAAAAGGAATCCACCTGTAGCATCATCACTACCGCCTTTGAGACATTCACGATATTTACTGTTGAATACTCCAACATGACCGCTGGCCGCCTTTCTGATTGTTCCAAGTCTTACACGGGTGCTTTCAGAAGGGTCAGTAGCATAACCGTTCCATGGCTCGCCATACATGAGGAAATTACGTCCAGGATACTTGTTGTTCAAGTATTCACCCCATTCCTTGAAATTATCCACGTCGAATATACCGACCAGGTCAAAACGGAAGCCGTCGATATTGTATTCGGTAGCCCAGTACTCAAGTGAATCACGAATTAAACGGCTTACCATAGGATTCTTAGGATCGGTGGAATTAGAAACACCGGAGAGGTCTATCTCGGTATAATACTTACGGGTGATCTTATCGAATACATCATCACTGTATGTATGGTTATATACCACGTCCATGATTACACGGATACCGTTCTTGTGGAATTCATTAACCATTGTCTTGAATTCCTTAACCTTCTGCTTGTAGTTTTCAGAACCGAATACAGAGGTGTAACGGTCTTCAGGAACGTTGAAGTTTACCGGATCATAACCCCAGTTGTAGCAGGATGAATCCTGTGAATCTACATTTGAGCAGGTTCCGTAGTCATATACAGGCATAAGCTGAACATGAGTTATGCCGAGATCCTTGAGGTGATCAATGCCGGTCTTCTGGCCCTTGGCGTTTGTTGTTCCGGTTTCAACCATACCTAAATAACGGCCGCGGTTAGCATCGGATACGCCTGAACTCTTGTCAATGGTGAAATCACGTACATGAACTTCATAGATGATGGCATCTTCTCTGTTCTTGAATTCCGGACGCGGGGCCCAGCCGCCTTCCAGGTCGGTATCGCGCATATTCATAACTACATTCTTATGACTTGTGGCGATAGATTCCTTTCCGCCAGGATAATCAGCTTTTGTTACCATCTTACCGTATGGATCGTGAACATCATTACCGTTTACCTTGAACTGATATTCCTTACCGTCAAGATCACCGTTAATGGTAACCTCATATACATCTGAATAACCGCTAAGATTTGACTTATTCATCGGATAGGTCTCACCGTTAACAGTCACACTTACATTGGCTGTATCAGGAGACCAGATTCTGAAGGTAGTTGCAGATTTGGTATATTCAGCTCCCAGGAACGGATAGGCGTAATCACTGTTTTCACAGTTGCTGGTGGTACCGTCAGTATCGCAATACTTCTTGGTATCAACTACGCACTTTGAAGGATCCTCCTCACAAGGATCAACCACACACTTTGAAGGATCCTCCTTACATGGATCAACACATTTAGCAGGATCTGCTTCACAAGGATCAACTATACACTTTGACGGATCCCCGGTGCAGTCAACATCGCCTGCAGTAAGAACCTTGCTTTCCTCATTAAACTTTATAGTATACCTTCCGGCAGGAAGAGATATAAATCCACCGGAGGCAGTCAATGCCTCACCTCGATTACCGCCGAGGAAGATACACTGGTCAGCTGCAGGAGGCAGAGCTTCAAGCTTGAATTTGGTTGTCTTACTGAATTCAAAGATACCGGTCCATTCTGAACCATTCCTGGTTAACAGATTTGTTCCGTAGTTATCATGTGAACCTCTGACTGCAACCTTGGAATATTTTCCGTTAACAGGAGATGTTAAATCGATTTCCAGTGTTTTGGTATCAGTGTTGTTTGCAGTATCGGTTACTTTGAGTGAGACAGTATATTTATCAGCTTTATCATATGTAACACTCGGATTCTTTTCAGATGAGGTTTTACCGTTACCGAAATTCCAGCTGTAGGTTAATTCATCATTCTCAGGGTCGGATGAATTATTGACAAAAGATACAGTCAGATCTTTAACAGTCGGAGTAAATGACGCAACCGGAGGCTTGTTTCCACTGCCTGCAGGAATGAATGTGTATTCCATGGTCTTATCATTTATGGAAAGAGTATATTTACCTGTCAGTGAAACCGGTTCATCTCCGGTGGCTGAAGTATTTACATCAAGTCTGCCTTCTACTCCTGATGAACCGTAAACAGTACCCTGCCATGAACAGCCGTCGGTAACTTTAAAGCGCTGCGCCCCGCTGGTATCCCCCTTACCGTCAAGTTCAACGTTGAGAGTCCAGAAACCGGTCTTGCGATTATAGGTTAAAGGTTCCTGAGTCCACTTGTTGGAGGTACCTACATAGCAGAGTTTACCCTTGGTCGGCGCAATGTCGGCCTGACACTCAGCGTCATTAGGATTTAGCACACAGGCACATTCTTCATTAGATGAGTGAGCATTACACCAGCTTACACATACGCCGTTAACTGTGGTTTCACCCTTACATACACAGGCGGAACCGGTAGGATCGCTTTCACAAGGGTCAACCCCCTTGCCACACCACTTTTCATCAGTACAGATAGCTACGGCGGTCTTTGCCGGAATGGTAAAGGTTGCTTTACCTCCGCTTACAATGACATCCGCTCCGCAAGGATTATTCTTAGGATCGGTTGCTCCAAGGATATCACAGTAATTTCCATCAGGTAATTCAACTGAGAATGTATGAGTTATAGAACTGCCGGTAGTATTCTGGGCATAGAAGCCCTTGCTTCCTCTGTTAAACCACAAAGCTCCGTCATCAAAACCTTTAGTAGTAACGGCTGTCCCTCTGGTTGCTCTTGCAAATCTAGGAGAATTGAGCACAAACGGTACACGGTGCTGACACAACCAGCCACCTTCACAGCGGGCTGCCCCGATAGGACCGCCCTGATCATGGGCTTGCTGACTGACCCGCTCACAACTATCTTCAAAGACCGGGAACTGATATGCAGAATAAATCTGTCTAACCTTGCCTAAAGGCCAAACTGCGAGCCAGGACTGAGCCAGATGGTAATCCGGATTATTCTGGGTTCTTATTGAGCAGGAACCGGCAGACTTTCTTCCCCATTCATTATCATGATTACTTATAAAGACTTCGGCATTTTCAGCATCAACATGCCCTAGCCCCATGTTCAAAGCCTTGGCATAACCGCTTCCGTTAAAAATATTATGCATGCTATTAGCATAAGTAAAATCTGTTACAACGGCATTATCAATCCCTGTATACTTATTCGGCTGGATATCATCTGCCTCTTGACCTGGATTACCGATAACCTCCATATAGACAGGAGGTCTCCTGCCTGCTTTGGATGCTGTTTTCTCTACAATAGCGTCTATATCATCATAGCTAAAGTGCTTGGCGGCATCAATACGGAATCCGTATACCCCCATATTCATAAGGCTGGCGAAGTAATCAGCAATCTTATTTCTGGTACTGTCGTTATCAGTTGCTATATCCGGCATGCCACTGAGGTCACAGAATCTTACTACCCATGCATCTGAATAATTATTACCTATACTGCAGTTATTATGATGAAAATCATCACTGGTAAATCCGTCAGGATAATTATAATCATCGGCAAAAACCTTAACACCTGCCTCGTTACAGGTTTTAATCATTGCTCTAAGCTGTTCTTCATTACCAACCATGGTAGTAAAATTCTTGAAGTTTACAGGCTGGTAGGTACCCCACCATGCACCACCGGCATCTTTATGCTCAGCCGCCTGGGAAATCTGCACCCCGTCAAATCCCGCAGGTCCCAGATACTCAGTACATTCTTTTGCTATATTGTCATATGTCCACTGAAATGGATGAATAATAACCATTTCACTTTCATAATTCTTGGCATTGGCGACATTTGCAGCCAGTGTCAGCACAGCAGAAGACACAGCAAAACTAAGAAGTTTTACCTTAAAATTATTTAAGATCATTAATAATTACTCCGTCTATCTTAACCAGAAAGAAAAATTGATGAGCATCAAACAAAATCTCCAAATACTTACATTGTTTTTACATCGATTTAACTTTTGACATTTTTAAGATAGCATAAAACGTTTTCATGAATATTGATTAATATCACATTGCTTTTAAGGAAATTAAAAGCTTTTAATACATTTATCGGCATAATGTACTAATTTAACATATTTTTGTGCATGTATAGATATAGATAATATATAATCAAAGGTATGATTTTACATTTTATTTACATCTTTAAAATCACGTGTTTTAGATCATATTAATCAATAGAAAAATTATTATAGGAATATTAAAAAATGTCTGTGAACATTAAGAAAACGCTTTCTAAAAAAGACTGTATCACGCATTGAAGATTAAAAATAATTGAACTCGAAAAAATAAAAAATAGTCGTCATAATATTGACAACTGTTCTTTGAATATTAAACCATTACCTGGTATAAATTTTAAACAAAGGTTACCCGTTTAAGGGTGCAGATATGACGAAATCGGTATTTTTTTGAATTATTATTTTTATATAACAAATTCATATTTTATGGCATATAGATAAATTTCAAACAAAATTAAGCAACAAAGTTCTTAATTTATCCGATATTTACAGATTTGACCGGTTAAAAAGTGATTTATAACCATTAAGGATTATCTAACTTTCAATAATATGTATAACGAACGAT
>OMYE01000161.1 GCA_900315145.1 uncultured Pseudomonadota bacterium
GGATAAAGATCTCGTCAAATTAATCGCTATTTCTTCCTGAAAACTCGCTCTTTAACCGACGCTCTTTTGGATTCACCTGAATTGAGCTTTCTCTCAATTCCACAGCTTGATTTTTAAAAACATAAACACCTCAAAAAGTTCCTAGAAAAAAACAGATGCTTTATAAACTTCAGGAATTTGCCCAATAATCAATTTCAAATGGGCAAAAACCATGATTTATCGAGGTGTTATGTTTGCTAAACTGCCCTGGTTATTTACTCTTTACATCTATGAACGGGAGGCTGCTGTTAGGAACCATAGTTGTAGGAAGCTTACCATCCCACTTCTCAGCAATTGTGAGTTTAATGATATCAGCACTGTTCTGTTTTCAGAATGGCATATGCCTGAGCTTCAGCACGCTTCTTTACAGCCTCAGCTTCAGCTTCAGCAATCTTTACCTTCTGCTGTGATTCAAGATGTACTCTTTCAAGTTCAGCCTTGGCCTTTTCCACTTCAGCTCTAGCCTTCATGGCATTTTCAACAGATGTTTCATAAACCTTGGAGAAACTGATGTCTTCAATCTGTACAGAACTAATCTGAATAGGCACATCTGCCATCATTTCTTTAAACTGGATGTTGAGAGATGATACAAATTCAGCTCTCTTCTGAATTACCTTCTCAGCACTGAACTGACCGAAAATTGTTTTGGCACAGTCAACCAGCTTCGGAGCAATAATATAGTCAAAAAGATAATCAGGTGAACCCTTGTAGTTCACATAAATATCTTCAGCCTTACTTCCAACAAAATGCCAGATTATATTTACTTTGATAGTGGCACTCTGCTGGTCAAAAGTATAGGCTTCAGTACTGATTGTATGGCTGTTAGACTTCAAATCAATAAAATGAACTGTGTCATAAAGAGGAACCTTGAAGTGCATACCTGGCTGTGATACGCTGGAAATCTTCCCACCTGAGAGAACCACGCCGACCATTGAGGCATTTACTGTATAGTAGAAACTTGAAATAAAAGATAAAAACAACACCGCTGCAAAAACCAGCATAACTAAAATCACTGCAGGTGCACGTGATTTCCTCTGGGTATTGAATGCGTTATTACTATTACTTGAGCTATTTCCTGCCATTTTTAATATTTCCTGTACGTATTTACTATTATTTGAGCTATTTCTAGCCATTTTAAATTCCTGAACGTGTTAACAAAAAATTGTTTACCTCAAAAAGCACAGTAGCACAATTTACCACAAGCCTGAATCAAGTTCCATATTGATAGGTATACGGAACTAAAAATTTCTACTGAACCGGCATTACGAATAGCATGGATGTTATACTGCCAGTTAATGTCTGAAGAATGCTGATTTCTATGACATTATTTTCAGAATCTCCACAGAGGATTTAGTCTGTCTTACCTGCCCCACCACCGAATAATGCAAAGTTACTTCGCGGTTTTCTCTAAAAATGTGATAAAATGCGCAGTTATTATGATTATTTAACATTTGATTACATGGAGTTTTATTTTAATGACTTCTACAGATAAACCGTTAATTGTAACCTGTGCCCTGCCTTATGCAAATGGTTCAATCCATCTTGGACACATTCTTGAACACATCCAAGCAGATATTTACGTCCGTTTTCAGCGAATGCTCGGCCGTAAGGTTTATTTCGTATGTGCTGACGACCAGCACGGCAGCCCTATCATGCTTAAAGCACAGAAGCTGGGCATAACTCCAGAAGAAATGATTGCTGAAGTTGAAAAAGAGCATCGTGCGGATTTTGCCGGTTTCAACATTACCTACGACAACTACTACCGCACAAATTCCCCTGAAAATGAAGAAATCTGTACCAAATTCTTCAACACCCTCAAGGACAGAGGCTACATCAAGGTAAGAAAAATCGAACAGCTTTTCGATCCGGAAAAGCAGATGTTCCTTCCTGACCGCTTTGTAAAAGGTGTATGCCCAAAGTGTAAGGCCGCCGATCAGTACGGCGACAACTGCGAAGTATGCGGTGCCACCTATTCACCTGCTGAACTCATCAATCCTTATTCAACTATTTCCGGTGCTACTCCGGTTCTTAAGGAATCAGAACACTACTTCTTCGATCTGCCGCAGTTTGAAGCATTCCTGAAGGAATGGGTAAAGAGCGGTGTTCTTCAGTCAGAAATGAGTAACAAGCTTCAGGAATGGTTTGACCAGGGACTGCAGCAGTGGGATATCAGCCGTGATGCTCCTTATTTCGGTTTCAAGATCCCTGGCGCTGAAAACAAGTATTTCTACGTATGGCTCGATGCCCCTGTAGGTTACTTTGCCTCTTTAAAGAACCTTCTCGACAGAAGCAATACCGATATTTTTGATTTTGTCCAGAATGCCGATATGGTTCATTTCATCGGCAAGGATATTCTGTACTTCCATTCACTGTTCTGGCCTGCCACCCTCAAGGGCTGCGATTTACAGGCACCTAAAAAGATTTTTGTTCACGGCTATGTAACCGTAAACGGTGCCAAGATGAGTAAGTCAAAGGGAACCTTCATTAAGGCCTCCACCTACCTCAAGCACTTCAATTCAGAATGTCTGAGATACTACTACGCTTCAAAGATGAACGGTAAGATTGACGATTTGGACTTCAACCTTGATGATTTCGTTGCCAAGGTGAACTCAGATATCGTTAACAAGATTGTCAACCTGGCTTCAAGAACTGCCGGTTTTATCACCAAGAAATTCAACGGCAGACTGGCTGAAACCGTTAGTGAACCTGAACTTCTGGCTAAATTCTCCGCCATCAAGGATACAGTGATGAACTCCTATCTCAACAGAGAATACAGCCATGCCATCCGTGAAATCATGAACCTTGCGGATCTTGCCAACAAGTATGTTGACGACAAGGCTCCATGGGTTGTGGCCAAGGATGAAAGCCGCAGTGCCGAACTCCAGAACATCTGTACCATGGCTCTGAACATGTACAGAATTCTCATCACCTATCTTTCACCTATTCTTCCTGAACTTACTGCAAAAAGTGCGGAATTCCTTTCTGTTTCACTCAGTTGGGACAGCATCGATACTCCGATGGTTAATTCTGAAATCAAACCTTTCAAGGCTCTGTTCAACCGTATCGACAGTAAGACCGTAGCCCAGATGGTTGAAGACTCCAAGGAGGATATCAAGGCTGAACAGGGTAAACCTGCAGAAAAGGCAAAACCTGCCAAGGCTCCGGCTCATGATGAGGAGGCTCCTGCCCAGATCTCTATTGACGAATTTGCCAAAGTTGATATGCGTGCTGCCAAGGTACTCGCCTGCGAGGCTGTTCCGGAATCAAAGAAGCTCCTGAGATTTGAGCTTGATCTCGGCAACGGCGAAAAGAGACAGATCTTCTCCGGCATCAAGTCAGCTTACGCAAATCCGGAGGAACTGGTCGGCCGCTTTGTAATTGTGGTTTACAATCTGGCTCCGCGTAAGATGAAGTTCGGTGTTTCCGAAGGCATGATTTTAAGTGCCGGTAGCGGTGACAAGGACATCTTCCTGTTAAGCGCCGACAGCGGTGTTAAACCAGGTGACCGCGTAATGTAATTACGCAAGATACCGGCTATCCGGCCGGTATTATTTTTTTAAGAATAACCGGAAGCTGGATACCAGCCTCCGTTTTTTTATGACTTTTTAAAACTTCCGGAAAGATGGTGAGAGCCGGTTAGTCTGTCGTCA
>OMYE01000180.1 GCA_900315145.1 uncultured Pseudomonadota bacterium
TTCAGCTACACCTGAGCTCGGATCCTTGGTAAAACCGGCAACGTGCATTTCATAGATTACAGTATATGACTGCAGATGATTAGGCTTAACATCCTTTGACCAGTCATATTTACTCATATCCACAACAACATTCTTAGCGCAGAACATCACGTTTGAACCGACAAACTGGTTATAGGTACGGTTGTACGCCTTCGGGAACACTATGCGTTTTGCATAAGGATCGAGCAGGACCTTCTGCGGATCAAACACCATCCCCGGCCTGTTATGAAGAACCTCTTTAACACGCCAGCCGTAGTGCTGTCCGTCGGTCAATCCTCTAATAAACACATGCCAGTAATACTCACTGCGATTCTTGGAGGCGTGAAGGACAATAACCTCCGGATCGTCATCATCAGCATCACGGAACAGAAGGAGCTCCATAACTTTGGCATTACGGCACCATATAGCAAAATTAACACCGTCGTTTTCTACTGTTGAGCCAAGTTTCCGACAGTGGCCGCTTAATATATCTCTTTTGTGTATCATAAAAAAAACCTAATGAGTTAGACGTTCCGAAATGACACTGAATTTAAATATATGCCGTATACCTGTCTGTTTATCCGTATATCCCCAAGGACTGCTCCTGCTTGCAGCACTCCTTCCATCCTACGGAAACATTTAAGGTATAACCGGCAGATATCATTACCAATCCTGAACCGACACTCCGGCAGAATAATGTCTGCCGTGACTTACGCTTCAGCATCTACTGCACTTCAGCACATACAGCATCCACAGGTGTAAATTCAGGAATATTCTGCTTGTTCTGATATTCATCCGTCAGTCAGACTGACAGTCTCCCCCAGTCCGGAGATATTTAAAAATATAAAAACAGATCAGTTTTACGGACAGAAAAACATAAATAATTATTAAAACAGCATTTTATTTTTCATGTTCCTTTTTACGGAACAAATCTTTATTTAATTTTTAGTTATTGTTGTTTTTCCACTAATACCTTTGAATGAATCTACTCTTTTTCTCATGTACAGCTGAATTGAATGTCAGAACAGCGTCCTTCTTGATAACAGTTCTGTTTAACAGTCAGCAACGTTCTGAAATATCACCGCAATTCCATAAGCACCCGCCATCGGCATCAAAAAAACATTGACCCGGTTAACATATAGAAAAACCGACTGTTACATTATTCACGTGTCTGCTATATAATTCCCTGCCGTGCATTGATGAGCAGTTCTCGTGGCATATCTTTCGTCGGCAGCATGCCGTCTCAAGGTAATCAAAAAAGTCGTCGCGTCTGTGTTACACACAATAATGCACTTGCAGTGTTTTGTTTGCACAGAACACGAATCCTGATGCTTATCGTATTGAATAACCATTAAATTGCCGGCAGTATCAGCTGAAAATCAGAGCATTAGGTCATTTTACAGTCCCTATTTCAGTATATCAATAAAATCTTACTAAATACCCCCTTTTGTCTATATTTTGACTTATGGATTAAATATATTCACAAATTTTTGAAATGAGTCTGATATTTTCCTGTTCCTCTGAACCGGATGTACCGCTGGCCTCAGGTAAAAACTTTATCCTGCTTTTGGCATGAATGTTCTCAGAACACCTTTTTCTGACCTCCGGCCTCAGAGTTTTATGCCAGAAAATTTCTGATATTTCTCTGCCGGTTTATCCATGGTTCATCGCCTAATCCAGCTCATTCAAGTCATACCAAAAAACTCCTGAACAGATGCAGAATAATTCCTGTTACTGCGGAACATATCCTTTTGTCATCTTCAGGGTTCAAAAATCAAATATCGCAAAAAAATAAAAAACAATACATTATTTTTAATAATAGTATTATAATAATACTGATATTATCAAAAATTAAATTTTAGGAATTACTCTATGCTTAATCCATTTTTCTCTGTACGCAACACTCTCAGAACACTTGGAATTCAGACGGCTTTTCTGTCTATTTTTGCCGTACTGAGTTCATGTCCGTTATACGCTGCCACATTCAACTGCACAGTAGTAAAAGTGTCAGACGGCGATACCGTAAAATGCCGGACCGCCGATAACAGGATTCATAAAATAAGATTAATCAATATCGATGCACCGGAAAAAAACCAGCAGTACGGCCGGGACTCTACCAGACATCTGGCGCGGATGATTTTCTCCAAAAACGTTCTGATAAAATATGACAGCAGGGACAGATACGGACGAATTCTCGGAAACATATACTACAATGGTACCAGCATTAACAAGGAAATGGTTCGCAGCGGTAACGCCTGGGCTTTCAGAGAATATCTTAATGATAACGAATATCTGACACTGGAAAAACAGGCCAGAAAGGAGAGACTGGGACTATGGGCTTATCCGCATCCGGAATATCCGAAGGACTATCGGAAAAGACAGAAACAGTCAAATGTAAAACATAATCATCATTATCACAGAAAGCATTATCGCTAATCAGGTAAACAGTACCTGTTTCGGAGTAAAATCACGGCAGTCCCCGTTGTTTTACTCCGAATTTCCTTATAAAAAGCAAAAACAAACTCCCGTCTCAGGTATAATCACAGGTACCGTGACTATTTCCGAACAAATGGTTCATTACTCCAATTTCAACATAACCGGAACAACCAAAGAATCGAAAAAAATGGCATCACCCAAAATAAACAATCTGTATATATGCGAAAAACCTTCACAGGCAAGAGATCTGGCCAGAATATTAGGCCTTAAAACAAAACATGACTACTACATAAGTGATGCAAACGATACAGAGGGTGTCACCTGGTGTCTGGGTCATCTTTTAGAGCTTTACCTTCCTGACGAATATTCTGAAGCATGGAAAAAATGGCATCTGGACAATCTTCCCATCATCCCTTGTGAATGGAAATACCGTCCGAGACTTGCCTCCAGAAAACCCGGCTCTAAAGCCCAGCCTAAAAAGGATCCGGAGGTGGTAAAGCATCTTAATGCTATAAAAAAACTGATAAACAGAGCCTCACTCCCACCGACTATGACCGCGAAGGTGAAGCCATAGCCAGACTGGTAATGAATGAATACGCCTCATACAAAGGACCAATCAAAAGACTCTGTCTTACAGCCCTTGATGATAAATCCATCCGTAAATCACTGAACAATATCCTTGACGGCGGAGAAACCTACAATCTTTATCAGGCGGCTCTTGCCCGCTCGCGGGCCGACTGGCTTGTAGGAATGAATCTTTCCCGACTGTTCACCATCACCGCCACCATGGGAAGCGGAGTTCACAGTGTTCTCAATATTGGCCGGGTGGTCACCCCGACTATTTCGCTGGTGGTTCAGCGTCAGGAGGAGATAGATAATTTTGTACCGCAGCAGTATTACGTACTGAAGGCCGAGCTTGCCTTCTCCGGATGCACCTACCGGGCAAAATGGATTCCCAGGGATGAAGCCAGGGATGAGCATGGATATGTCACCAATACCGGATACCTTCAGGATCTGATGAACAAACTGCTGACCGCACCGTTTACTGTCTCCAAATACAAATGCGGTAATAAAAACCAGAAACCCCCTCTACCTTTTGATTTAACAACACTGCAGCAGTTCGCCAACCGGCGTTTCGGCTACACTGCTAAAAAAACCCTGGAAATAGCTCAGTCTCTTTATGAAAAGAAAATGACCACCTATCCGCGTACCGACTGCCGGTATCTCCCGGTATCCCTGCATGATGAATCCCCGGAAATCATCAGCGCCGCCTCCTCTGACGGATTCTTCAGCAGTCTGAGTACACCTGTTGATCCGCAGAAGAGACACTACGCCTTTAACACCTCCAAAGTTACTGCCCACCATGCCATCATTCCTACCTCGGTACCTATAGCCGGTCAGCATTTATCCTCCGACGAGCTTAATATATACAATATGGTGCGCTCCTCCTTTATTGCCCTGTTTATGCCGGAAGCTGT
>OMYE01000182.1 GCA_900315145.1 uncultured Pseudomonadota bacterium
ACTCTACAGACAGAAATATGATGCCGGTTCCGTATCCTTAAAGGACTATCTTGATTCTAAAAAGTCCCGCCGGGCTGCTGCTCTTATTCTTTGTAAGACCAAGCAGGACGCCCTGAATAATGTTGCCGTTCTGGCTAAAGCCATGGGGGGATTGTAGTTTACGTATTTTCTTTATTCCTCCGGTATGCAGATAAGTAATTTTCTTCAGGGAATAATGCCGGGGGAATATCTTAGAGAGGAAATTTCGTTAAACTTCGTGAAAATATAGTCGTTTTTAGGTGGAGTCACTGTGATTTACCGGAATAACCACGAGGAAAATAGCATTGAAAAATCTTTTAGAACTGCTGAAAATACTGACTTCCTTGTGGAAGAGCTTTTTCTTCGAAAAAAATAATTCTGCTCATGAAGATAAAAAATCTCCGGAAAATACCATTCTTCATGACGGTAACAGAACCGGATCTCCTGTTTTTGGTGATCTGAAAAAAGAAAAATTTTCTGAAGGCTGGAGTCTCTTGGAAAAAAGAGTCAGATTGGCTTCACGTTCACAGAAGGAACTTGCTCAGAATCTTGCCAGACTTGCCAGGGAAAACTACATGCATAATCCGTATAATGCCGTGAGGGTTATGTGGGAATCCAATGAACTCCTTCCTAATGAGTCCAAGCAGAAGTGGCTTGCATTCAGACTGCATGAACTGGATCTTGTTAAGGAAAGTTATATGATGTTAACAGCAGTACCTAAATCCCGCTATGAAAAAATCTCGGAAATAAACAGGTACAGAATGATTGAAACTGATTATAACTATCAAAGGTATCTTTCTGAAATTTCACTAGGCAAAGATAATCACGATAGTGTGAGAAGCTGAGAAAATAGAAACTCAGCCTGTTTGGTTCAGTAAACTTCTGAACAAGGGTATAAAAGCAACAGTAGAGGTGAATGACTTAACGGTTTAACTCTTTTAGCTTATCTCCTACATGACGGTCAAAAGGTTTGCTGGCTGATTTATTCCTGTATCCGGCGCCGCCTTTTCTTATTTTTTTAGAGTTTAAGATTTTTTTTCGGTGGATTTCCAGTATTTTTGTCATTACCATATTTTCAAAATAATCAATAATCAATAGAATGAGTAAAGATATTCAATAGAATGATTAAATCTGATAATTAACATATAGATCAGGTTTATTTTTTTTTATTACAGTTCACTTATAACATAGCATAATATATACAGACAGAACGGGATAATTCCCGGAACGGAAATCTGAATTAAAAATGAATTCAACTGACAGTGATACTTCAAACTCGAAAAGCAAAGCGGAGACAATCTCTGACATAAACAATACAGTGGAGTCATCCGCTGAAAACAGACTGCCGTACCGCAGGTATGCGGTAGTATCAGCCTGCTATAATGTGGCGGATTACCTCAATGATTTTCTTACATCCCTCACCGGACAGACTTTGGGATTTGAAAATAATATTCAGGTTATACTGGTTGATGACGGTTCGACGGATAATACCCCGGAGATAATTAAAGAATGGCAGAAGAGGTTTCCCGGAAATATTGTCTGCATTCATAAGGAAAACGGCGGACAGGCTTCAGCAAGAAATTATGGATTTAATTATGTTAATGCTGAATGGGTGACTTTTACTGATCCTGATGATTTTCTGAATAAGGATTATTTTGCCGTGGTAGAGAGTTTTCTTAACGGGAATTTGACGGACAGCAGGATAAGTCCTTTCATCAGCAGTTCAGGTGCAGATGATATTCGAGAAAGTTCTATCATATCTCAGAAAATATCAGAAAAAAAATTAAGCAGTTTTCAGAAAAGCTATTATAAGAACTGCAGTGAACCAGAGGCAGGGGATAATGCTTCCAGTTTTCAGGAACTGACTCTTAAGAGAATTCTGAAAAAATTCACAGGCTTTATTTCAAATGCAATACCGGTTCCCGGGGTGTCATTAGCAGATAACGGGGATTCTCTGGATAATGTATCCAATACCATTTATGAAAATGAGATAAATGGTAATGAGGAAGACAGTAATGAGCATAATGTAAAGGTTAAAGAAGCTACGGGATCAGGTAATAAAACGGATGAAATTGATAAAAATAATGAAGACAACAAGAATTCAGAGATAGCTCTTATTGCCACCAATCTTATTTTTTACCGGGAGGTATCCGGGGAATATAAAAACAATCATCCTCTTTCCTTTAAGTTTAAATTTGATGAGCGGGTACTCCCTGTAGAGAATATGGGGAGGAATATTCATCTCCATGCCGCCAGTACTCTTTTCCGGACGGATCTCTTAAAAAAACAGCAGATACTGTTTCCTGATATCAGACCGAATTTTGAAGACGGTTATTTTGTCTGTCGTTATCTCCTTGCTAACAGTTACCGAAGGATTGCTTTTTTAAAGAATGCCTGTTACTACTACCGGAAAAGACGCAGTCACGATTCTGCGCTAGATAAATCATGGCACAATCCCGGACGTTATTCCGAGGTGTTTTTAAAGGGGTATCTCCCGCTTCTCAAAACTGTAGAGAACAAAAATATAAATAAAATAGAAAATGCTGATAACACGGAAGATAATGCAGATATACGGGCTTTAGAGCGTACTGACAGCGAACACATTCGTAAAATCAGTATGGTGATTCAGAGAACTGTACTTTATTCTCTTATGTGGCACGTATTTTATTTTCATAATGATGCTCATAAGTCCGGTTTTTTAACTCCTGAAGAGATCTCGTCCTACAAAAGATATTTTGTAGAATGCCTCTCTCTTATTGATACAGAAACGGTCCTGAATTATGGTATTCCCAATGCCGGATATTATTACCGCTACGGGGTTCTCAGCTGTTTTAAAAAAGCTGTGGCAGAAAGTCTTCCGCAGCTTGTATTTATTGAGAGATTTGATTTTAGAAACAGACAGCTTCTGTTAAGGTACTCTTCAGCGGAAATTATTAAGGAGGAAAGGGAGCTTTTCCTTATTGGTGGCACCGGTATACAGTAAGTGGGTTGAGGATACCTGGCTAGATAAAACCTTTGTTTATCAGAGACTGGTATGGGTTCCTATTGATTTCTGTAATTTACCGAATGGTTATCATGAAGATCATAAGAGTCATCATAATCATGATCTTGATCTTTATGACTGTAACTTTAATAAGGAACTTCATGATAATTCTTCTGACGGCATAAAAAGAACACCCGCAGGCAGAAACGGGAGCGATGCCGAGAATTATGAATTTACCTGTAATCTTAACGGAGTAAACTGCAGCCTTTCATGCCGGGGCATAATTAAAAAATCCTTTACGCTCGGGAGGATCAGGCAGATGACAATGCTGAGCATCTTTACCGTTATGTAAAGAACAACTGTCCTGATAGAAGGATTTATTATGTTTTAAGCCGGAATTCCAATGACTGGCAGAGACTTGCCGATGAGGGGTTTAATCTTATTGATTACGGCAGTGAAGAACATCTCAAGGTATATAACCTCGCATCAGTTATTATTTCCAGTCATATTGATAAATTTGTTTCTCATACCTTCAGGGAATGTATCCCGGAAAATAAAAAGTTTGTTTTTCTGCGTCACGGGGTCGCCAAGGATGACGGATCTTCATGGCTTAATTCCAAAGTAAGAATTGATCTTATTGTGGCAACAACCTATGATGAATTCAATTCAATGGTAGGGGCGGGTTCCAGATACCTTTACACGGAAAAAGATGTAAAGCTTCTTGGTATGGCAAGATTTGATGAGCTTATCCGGATTTCCGGAGAGCGGAAATCCGGATGCCTCGATTTCCTGAGAAAAACAGCCGGTCATGAAAACAACTATGCGGATAATGAAAATTCTGTCGCTAATCCGGAAAAATTTATTCTGATTATACCTACCTGGCGCACCGGTCTTTATATGCAGACGGCTACAGTTACTAATCAGCCTGTAACAGACAGGATTTCAGCAGAAGGTAATTCCGTAGGGGAAAGAAGTGAGGACAGCGGGTTTAAACCAAAAGATGTAGGGGCTGAAGAGGCTGGTGAGCATTTTGATGAATCATTCACGCAGAGTGAATATTTTAAAGCATGGCAGGGACTCCTTACCTCGGATGAATTAAGAAAAATTTTGGAAAATAGCGGTTACAGAGCAGTATTTATGCCTCACACCAAGATTGCTGCCAGTCTGGAATACTGGCATATTCCTGAATGGATAACAGTAGTAAAACCAGAAGAGGTAAGGATTCAGCGGCTGCTGGCGGGATGTGAACTTCTCATTACTGATTACTCATCCGTGGCCTTTGATATTGCTTTCCTTAACAAACCGGTTATTTACTATCAGTTTGATGAGGACAGTTTCTGGGAACAGCAGGTGTTCAGAAAAGGTTACTTTGACTACCGGGCCAGAAATATACAGATATAATCAACAGAACATTTAAGTATCATGATGCCGGTAACTGCCGGCGGATTGTGGAAGCAGTGGATAAACTTTAATCACGCGTATATCTGTCTCATCCCTGAATTTGTCGTCTGAAGCGGCTTTTTAGGTAGATTATTTTATTATACGTTTCTGTTGATATTTTGTTTAAACAAATTGTTTTTTGGTGATATGGGTTATAAAATAATACGATTAACTTTTTATTTTATAATGATTTGTGTTTAGATTGTAGAAAGTTTTTGAGAAACAGTGCCTGGAACCTGTCATAATACAAGAGGTATGAAGGTATTCCGGATAGGATCAAATGAAAGGAAGAAAACAAAAAAACACAGATAATACGCTGCCAATATATGTCATGCTGTTAAATTTTTTTTATGCTGTTTAAACATATGGTCGGTAGGGTACCAGACATAATGATTAGTTTTTTGTTTCTATTTTGAGAAATGAAATTCAGTATCACGGATTGTCTTATGTTCCGGTTGTTTTTTTTAAGAAAGGTTTGATAGATAGTTTTTTATACGAAACAGTGCCCGTCGGCATGGAATACAGTGCCTGAAATACGCAAGGCATGATATATGTGTTATACTGTGCATCTGTAAGTGTTTTATATTTAACATTTTTTATGTTTACATACAGAGTGCAGAGTAAGTTTTAAGTGAATCAGGTACAGGATGTCCTTTTTGCTTGTTTTTATAACTGATGCACTACTTTTTCTTTTCGTATGACGTAAAGTCTTACAGAATGCTGTAGGAGTACTTTTGTACCAGGGACGGGAATAAGGTGTCATACTTTATCCTCCTTTTTTATATATGTCATGCGTTGGAAACACTAAAGTCTGCAGATACTATGTAAATGTGAAATGCAGTTGTTTTGATTTTTGAATCAAACTTTAGAGTGCTACTATCTGTTTTTTATGGCGGTACTGTTTGGATTTGTTGTAGATTTGATTAATTTTAATGAATATAAGACGGATGAGAAAAATGAATTATGCTATAGTTTTTGCCGGTGGTGTTGGTAGTAGAATGCAGTCTCCCAATCTGCCGAAGCAGTTTATTGAAGTGTGTGGAAAACCTATTATTATTCATACTATTAATCATTTTCAGTCTCATCCTGATATTGACAGAGTTTTAGTCGTGTGTCTGGAGTCATACATCGATTACATGAAAACTTTGATTAGCAAGTACAATCTAACCAAAGTTTTTAATGTGGTTGCCGGAGGTAGAACCGGTCAGGAGTCAATATGTAAAGGTCTGCAGGCATTAGACGGAATCGCTGCTGATGACGATATCGTTATACTGCATGATGGTGTCAGACCGATTATAGATGCTGATCTTATTTCCAGAAATATTGAGAGTGTTGAAAAATACGGTAATGCAATCTCATGTTCATCTGCTACTGAAACTATCTGCCTGGCTGGTGATGACGGTTCCATTAAAGACATCATGCCGAGAGACAAGTGTATGATGGGCAGGGCACCACAGAGCTTTAAGTATGCCGATATATACAACTGTCACAAGAGAGCAAATCAGGACGGATACACCACTGCCATTGATTCAGCCTCCATGCTTCATCATTACGGATATCCGTTGCATTTTGTACAGTGCTCTCACTTTAATATAAAAATCACTACACCAAATGATTTATTCCTGTTTACAGCATATCTGAACAGTGTAAAGGAAGACTGAGATACAAGATCTGCCGAAGAACAGTGTTCTTCGGCATAAAAAACAGTTGTAGTTAAGTTTTCTACTGATTAAAGGTGTTTATACAGGACTGATTTTGCTGATGCTGTGATACAGAGATTCCTTATTGTTTACGACAGATATTTATAGAATCGTGAAATAATAAGGATTTTTCTTATTTATACAGACATCGATAATAATCCTGGCTAATACAGGATATAGATAATTATTTTTTACATGCTCAAAAAGGCTGAATGACAAGTGCTTGTAATGTTCAGGTGATAGATATTGTCTTATTGCCGTTTTCTAAGAGAGTACTGGTTTGTCATTCGGAATTTACCGGATATTTCTTCAGGCTCAGATTCTGTTCCTAAGGTGGCAGGAAGTTGCCTGATGACGATGGACTGTAAGCGGCCGTGTTATTGATGCATGTGTGTATCAGTTATTTTTTAATTTTTTATTTTTGTAAAAATTTTGCTATCCCGAAAGAGGCAAGATAAGGGGAACGGGTATTTGTATGTTTGATTTTTTTAAATCAATTACAACCAATAAGGGTACTTCAAAAAGAGAGAATGATACTTCTGCTAA
>OMYE01000185.1 GCA_900315145.1 uncultured Pseudomonadota bacterium
CAAACCGCTTTTTGAGGTGCAAATTCCGGATAAATATAACTCATTAAAAAAACTCCCAGCTCCAAGCGCAAAACATCATCATAAATATAATACTATAAACATAAACTTCCAAATTTACTCCACTAATTCGCAGGAATACCACAGAACGACTTAACCTGCTGCGAAACGACCACATGAGCTTAGACTGCTGCAATTTTTGGCTTCGGCCCCGGTTTCTGTCTGAGTGTGCCATCATTTTTGTATAGGCTGCGCTTAGTGCCAGCCTGAACTCCCGGCTTCTTTCTTGGGGTTCCATCCTTATTGAAGTCGCCCCTTTTTGTTCCTGGTTTTACTCCCCGCTTCTTAGTCTCGGCCCTGAGGTTCGGTTTAGTATCTGAATGTTCCGCTGAAGAGTGAACTGCGGTTGAATCTGAGATACTGGCATCTCCATTGGAGGTTTCATGAGTGCGCGGAGTGCTTTCCTGAAGGGGGTTGGGAGCACCAGCTGAAGCTTCCGTACTTGAGGTTGTCGCTGATGTCATCGCAGCAGGCCCCCTGTTTTTATCATTTGCTTTATCTTTTGGCTTTGGCCCTGGTTTGCGATAACCAGGTGTTGGACGACGACCGGCAATTCGATCGTTATCCTCTTTTACGCATTTATCAATTAAAGTTTCAGAACAGCCGAAAAATTCAAGAAAACTTAATTGACGTTTGTTTTCAATATGAGAAAACGTGTACACGTCATTAATTTTTATTTCTGATAACATATTCATTTCCCGGATCATATTCGTTGTGCTTTGATCAATGCTTCTGGCATGAAGTTGCATCTGATATCTGATGATAGAAGAAATGAAACCAACAGCAAATTTTGAATACAGGCTTGAAGTAAAATGAATACGTGTGGTACCGTATCCAAGTTCCGTTTTAAAGATTTTATATTGTATCTCAGAAGATGAGCGGGATGAATACAATTTATCTATTTCTGACGGAGCAAGTTCCTCTGAAGATAAAATACAGTACAATCCTTTTTTATTGATAGCGTTTTGAAAATTTTCAGTATTAATAACAACTTCGTACTGTATAGATTTATCATCGCCTGGTTTATAATCTTCAGATTTGTCATTTGCTTTTATCGATAAAAAGTCTTTCAAGTTATCTGAGACTTTTGGAAGTTCAGGTTTTACTAAATTTTCTTTTTCTATATCCTTGCTGTCTTTAAGCTTAAGAGCTTTAGAATAATAATTCAGAAGTTTATCTTTGTACGTGGCAAGAGCTCTGACAAGACGACTTTTTTCACGATTGATTTTTTTCATGAGAGTGGTGATCCTGTCTGAGGCATTTGCGCAGTCAAAAAAGAGAGTCAGGTAGTCAGCATGCTTGTAATCCTTAAATATCTGGTACGGCTTCTGCACGCCAAACAATGTGGTATCATCAATGAAGTAGGAAGCATTGCCTTTGATTGCTTCTCCATACTCATTAACGATTTGTTCTGCTCCTAAAGGCGAACCCTTTACTATGATAATGTACGGGATATTATTTTCGCACAAAAACTTTATTGCTTTTGAATTACAGTATCCTCTGTCAAGAATAACTCCTCGAATGCCTATATTGCATTCTTGCAGAAAATCGGTAATTTGTTTCATAGCCTTTGCATCTACCAGTCCCCCGCGATAAACATTAAAGGTAACAGGCAAACCAGAAGATGTTACAGCATACGAGAAACTGACTATATTAATATTCTTATGAGATTTTGCATGTCCCTTCTCGGCAAGTTCAACTCCTTTGCTGGTACAGTCATCATTTGAACCGTCAATGCACAGCCATACATTATCAATGCCTTTGGCCCGACAATGCAGAGCCCATGATTTTTTGAATTTAATGATCGAACTTTGATTTATTTCTTTTTGAAACAAATTGCTGTAATAACTGTCGCTTCTTGGCGATTTATTAAACAGCATCTGTTCAGACATGGATTTCTGAAATAATGATAACGTAGCTGATTTGTAAAGTATTGAATACATTGCAAAATCCAAAATGCTATCAGAAATTTCGTCCCCAAACGCCTCTTTTACCAAATCAATTATTTTCTCTTTATTGTTAATGGCTTTGAGAGCGCAATACATTCCTATTTTCTTATATGCCGGTGCTGCCGGTTCGTTAGAATTTATTGACCATTCATTAGGAAAGATTTGTCTGTATTGAGAATTAGGAAACATCATGTTTGGGGAATCAGGGCATACGTAACCAATGATCGTTCTTCTGTTTTCCACGATCTTTTTTCTTTTATTATAGATTTGTTCAAGCACATATTCGACGGGGCAGTTGTGTGTATGCCTAACGGTAACATGTTCCTTCGGGATAGGTACCCTAACATTGTGAAAGACAGTCATGGCAGTTATTTAATTTCAAGTTATTTAATAAGATTTGTGTGTTCGCCTATGTGTAGTTTACACATAGGCATATTGTAGCAATTTTATTAAATAATGTAAATAATTATCTCGAAAAATCACCCGGGTGATGACCGTTTTATCCATGACATACCTTATGGAAACAAAGTGCCAGCGTTATACCCGCAACAGATACGACAACGCTTGGTATAACGCACGGGGGAGAAAACAAGAAAGGTGAGACGGTGGTTATGGGAATGTTACCCATAACGTCATTATGCAGGGTTATGGAAGAAATTGCTGGGAGGAGTTAGTGTAGTTCTTTTGGAATTTTATGTTCAAGAACGGATATCATTTTTGATTGTCCCGATAAAAAATTTGCATCAATCCCCTTTTTATGTAATTTTTATTCCCGTATTCATTGTAGGCATTATTA
>OMYE01000186.1 GCA_900315145.1 uncultured Pseudomonadota bacterium
AAACAGAAATGCGCACCTGCAGAAAATCCCCGTAGTAAATCATACAGACACCTGTGAACGGTACCAGTCCTACCAACCGTTCTTCTGATTTATAATCCCGGTATAATCACCAGCAGAGATCCCCATATATTTTTTAAAAACAGTACAGAAATGACTCTGGGATGAAAATCCTGTTTCATATGCAATATCAGCACAGCTGACATTATCCTCCAGTTCTTTTCTGGCCTCTCTGAGACGGCACTGAATCAGGTACTGTTTGGGAGTTATCTTCATGGCTTTTTTAAATGCTCTGGCAAGATAGCCGGTAGTGACATGAAGACTGGTTGCGACATCCGTAATTGAAATGCCGTCACGGATATGATTTTCAATATAATCGGTGGCTTTTTTAACTACACCTGAGGTATCCTTTTCGTTACGTTCAACCGTTACATAGTTCTGCAGAAAACCTCCGAGTCTGTCGATAAAATCATCCTCTGAGGACATATCCTTAAAACTTCTGAAAAGCTCACCGATAAAACCTGGATCCTTAAATAAAACGGGCCTGTCTGACAGATAAGCCATAATTCTGCCGCACATCTGACGATGAACCGATAATGACTCATAGGCATAAATGCCTCCGGACTTCAGTGAAATGGAATTATCAGGGGGAAGAATGACTGCTGTACCTGCTTTGGCACTGTATTCCATGCCGTTAAGAGAAATAATCAGACTTCCTCTTCTGATAAGAACCAGTGTAAAACTCTTGTGAGGATGTTCAGGCAGTGAGTTTCCGCCCAGCCCCCTGATAAGCTCACAGTCATTATGTCTTATAATTATCAACCGGTTCCTCATACATGCCTCTTAAGTGCTAAGCAAACAGTTCATCACCGCTCTTAAAGTCGAGTCCCGGATGGCAGTCAAATTTAACCGCTCCTACTCTGGCTCTTCCATGAACGGCACGGGTTATAACCGCAACACCTTCATTGCCGAATCCGGCACATAATTCGATCACCTTGACACCTTCATCCACAAGCTTCACTGCGACCTCGGTGCCCTCTGCATAGTTGCTTACACCGACAACATGTAGATTCAGTATATCAGTGCTGATGTCACTTTTGTGCCGGTTCATGTCGGTATTTGGAGCGACAAAAATAAAGGCAGCTTCAACTTTCATAGTATTATCCTCCGCATAAATCAGTAAAAAAATCCAAACTGCGTAAATTATTCTACTTAAGAGGAAAAATACTGTATTTCAAAAAAATGACCTGAAGAAAAATTTATTTACTCACAGGTACCGACGGATTCCCCGTCATCCCCGGAATCATCTGTCAGATAATCCTCACGGTACTCAGCCATTATCCGCTCAGCCGCATTCCAGCCGAGATAAAGATTAATGTCGTCTATCGCATCCATTATTCTCCAGCGAAATGTTTCATTATCTTTTAATTCTCCGGTAAGTACCGGTTCAACTAGTTCCCTGTCCAGTTTTCCGCAGGTTCTGGCAATATAGGAAAGTCCTAAAACGGCATTCGCCCTTATAGCCGGATTATCATTCCGGCATAATCTCAAACACAGGTTCTGCGCTGTTTTCCAGTCAGAAATAAACTCTCCAATCCGTAACGGAAGCAGCAGGAGTTCATCAGAATCTCCGCGTTCCAGAATTTCCAGTGCTCCGGCACATGTAATCGGCTGTAAAGGTTCGTATACATTCATAGCAGCTTATTCAAAACCAAAAACGGGGGTACAACAGACGGCAGTGATATGATAACAGATATATGATAAACCTTTATTCCTGATAAATTTAAGACTGCTGTTTATACCTGAAAGAAACGACAGATACTATTTTTCATAAAGTATCATAATTATAACCACTGCACCTACGGCAGCATAACGGATAATCGTATTTTTTTAAGCAGACAGTTTTTTTTATAATTAAAATATGATAATTTGCTTTAAACAGTAACAAATAATACGGATAATAATCGAAACTGCATTGGTACGGAATAAATACGGAATAAAAAACGTATAACAAGACCGGAACACGAAAAATACCTATTCCAAACAGGAACAATTTTCATGGAATATATAAAATTCAGTTTATCCAGGGATTTACTCTACTTTTCCATTTTTGCCGGGATTATCGGTTTTCTGTTCTACAAATTAGGAATGGACTGGACTTTTACTCCGGAAACCATTTTTACGTGTCTGGCGGTTGCAGTCATCATCGGAATTATTCTTTGTATCTTCGTACCGAGAAGAAGAGAAAGAAAAAACGAGGCGGCGTTCTTCCATTTCTGCCGTCTGTTAAAAACTGAAAGCTATTTCAGTTCATACTCATGGCAGCAGAGATACAGCAGATTCTGCAGAAATAATCCGCTGCATTCACTTTCATCTTTTACCCTGAAAGGTGATATCAGTTACCGGTACATTGTAATGAGCATCAAGCGTGATATCGGGACGGCTTCCATAATATCCATTGCCGTAGGGATATATTTTGCCTCTGTTATGAGTGAATTTCTGGGAACATATCTCTGTGATGAACTAAAGAATGAACCTGGGGACTTCATCAGATCTCTTTTCGGCAGCGATGCGGTAGTTTATCTTGATAATTTTTTTAAAAGTCGTTTCAACGTTTATTTCATCGTATTCATAACTGCTGTTATTACAGAATGGTTCTTATATATAACTGTACTCTACCTTTTATCTCTTCGTATTTTCAACAAGTGGCTGAAGCGCCATCCGCATTACCTTGCGGAACAGGACAAAATCAAACAATCCTATCTTCACTGCTATGCTTTTGAATGCTCCTATTTCTGCACGGTTGTCGGTTCAGAATACATTCACGCCTTTGACGGCAGAAATTTCCACACTGTGAATATCAACAACGTAAGTCATGTAAAATGGCTTATTGAAAAATATAAGGTCTATTACGAGTCACGCAGCGCAAAGACCTACGCCGGTGATGAGTACCGGTTCAATCTTAAATTCACCTGCGGCGGAACGGATATAGCGGATGATTTTCACATCACTCTGGATCAGTTTCAGGGCAAAATGATTATGGAGAAATTTTTCCCGGACATATCTAACGACATCAATCCGGATATAAAATACAGTGATATATCAAGCCACTATCTGTCATCTATAGGCGGATGCACCTCTTCACTGGTTCTGGAACCGTAGCTGTCTATACAACCGTCGGAACCGGTATAAGTTAAGGATCTGATACAGGAATAAATTCATGGAATGTAAAAGATTTAATGTCTCAAGAGATTTAGTATTTATTTCCGTTTTCACCGCAGTTATTGCTTTTCTAGGCTACGGAATAAGCACTGATTCAGCACATAAGGAAATATATATTATTTGCCTGGTAATATCGGTTATTACCAGCATCAGTCTGAGTGGATATATCTCTGTAGTACGCCAAAAGGAAAATGACAGGGTATTCCGGCATTTCAGTTCTCTTCTAAAGAGGAACGGTTATTTCAATTCCGCTCTATGGCGGCATAACTACAACAGATTCTGCCAAAAACATCCTCTCCACTCACTTTCATCATCTTCCATGGAAAGAGATATCAGTTTCAGATACATTGTAAGAAGCATCAAAAAAAATATCGGGATCTGCTCTGTCGGTTTTGCAGTCATAGCTCTGTGTTTTTCATTACCCGAGAGCTTTTCTTTAAGTAAAGATTTGTATCCATTCATCAGTTTTCTTTTCGGCAGTGATACGGCGGTATATCTTGATAATTTTTTTAAAAGCGGTTTTAACGCCACCATTACATCATTTTTAATTGTCTTCATTATCATATGGTTACTATATCTCACTGTTATCTATCTTTACTCAATCCGGATTTTTGAAAGATGGCTGAAGAAGCATCCGCATTACATTGCAGAAAAGGACCGAATTAAACACTCATACCTCAACGGCTATGCCTTTGAATGTTCCTATTTCTGTGCTGTCATCGGACCGGAATATGTTCACGCCTTTGACGGAACAGATTTCCACACTGTAAGTAGAAAAAACATCAGTAGTGTAAAATGGCTTATTGAGAAATATCAGGTATATTATCAGTCTCCACGCAGTAAGAGTGGCAGTGTATTGTGCTATGCCGGAGATGAATACAGGTTCAATATCAGATTCACCTGCAAAGGAACGGATACTAAAGATTTTTTTCATATCACTCTGGATCAGTTTCAGGGAAAAATGATTATGGATAATTTTTTCCCTGATATATCGGAAGACACCGATCCGGAAATCTGCTGCAGTGATATCCGCAGCGATTCACTGGCTCCAATAAGCGGATGCACCTCTTCACTGATACTGAAATAGCCGGCGGAAGCTCTCAGACATATTCCCTGGATTTGCTTCAGACATATTCCATGAATTGCCGGTGAACGGAAAGTAAATATATACCGCTGCTGTACCATACAACATCATGACTCTCAGAAGCTGCGATAAGAATCAATCATATTCCTGACAAATAATGGTCATAAGAATATTCAGGAATATTTCAATCTATACTCTATAGGTCTGTCAGATTATCCTCATTCCGAAGATGTCAAAGACAACAAAAAAGCGGTA
>OMYE01000188.1 GCA_900315145.1 uncultured Pseudomonadota bacterium
ATAACTTTGAAGTTTAATTAGAATAAAGCCTAGGTTGGGATATACCTAGGCTTTATTATTGGGGATGGGATGAGGCCACTATCTTGTATAAAGTGGGATTTATCTCCTAAAAACATATTTCTTCATCCTATTTTATGAACTCTATTTGAAGAAATTCATTTTTAATCGTGGTCCATTTTTTCCTTGGCTTTTATCTCATTTTTCCATCAGGTTGAGTATCCTTAAATACATAGCACGATAAACAGCATCAGGCTATTTGAAGGCTTCTTTCTTAGTAACCTTTCGTAGACTGGAGTATGTACTCTGGATATATAAGATACCTGATTACCTAAGGATAATCAAACAGTTGCATAATAATGTCTAGAGTCATTCCCCAAAATATACAGCTTCAGGGTATTCCTTACTCCACAACGCCTTAAACTTGATACACATCTTCATCCGTTCCTATTGTTCGGCAATTTTCTCCCGTCTGCATAATATCTCCGTTGATTTGCAGCTCACTGCGTTACTAATGCATTTTCGGACCAGTTCATCAGGTATGTTTTCTAGGATAATTACCAGTTCTTATGCCTTGATATACTTCTGTTTACTGCTGTTAGGTTTGTCGGGGATGGTACGTTTCAGTCTGCCACTGTTAAGCAACGGCAACAGGATATTTTTCCGGAAATAATCTTGAGATTTTATCCCACAGAACTCCTGCATCTCGGTTCGACTACGGGCATCTTCGCAAAAGAGCAGAAGGTCAGTGGTCTTTTGCACATCAAGTTTTATCGTAACAGTATCGGCAACAATTTCACCACTTACTTCACCACTTACTTCACCACTTACTTCACCACTTACGACAGGTGAAGTTCCTGGTCCTACCTTTGTCATAGAGCCAACGGAGAGAGGAATGATGATTTTAAATACATCTCCCTCGATAAATTCAGGTTTCGATCCACTGTACATATACGTGTACTTGTAGCTATTCCGCATGCCAGATCCCAACTCATCAGCGTAGCCGATTTCACGGAATACCTTGCTGATAGCAGGGTTCTTTGCAAAAGGCTCAAAGGTCTTGATATCCATAGCTCCGATGCCGTGAGCCCGGTTGCCATTTTCCACAGTGATCTTATCCCGTTCGATCAGCAATTTTGCCACATAGCCACTGGAATAATCACGGTGCGCAAGAGAGTTTGAAATGATCTCACGCAGGATTTTATCTCTGGCGCTGACACTCTGTATTCCGTCTAGCACAAACAGATCATTCAGGTGCTTCTGCCCAAAGGCAAACATCTGCTCATAAGATTCCAGTAGATTCGTCAGAATAATCTCTCGGTCATCATAACGATCTATGTTATAGACGCGGTAGATACAGTCTGTCTTGTGATGAGCACAGGCCGATGCGATCATATTATCTGAGCCAAACAGCAAGACCGCAGCGAGAGTGATGCCTGTTTTTCCTTCCTCATCCGTCAGGATCAGACCACTTGTCCGGAGCAGTTCTTCATTATCCATATCCGCCCACGGATGGCGCTGTTTATCAAAAAGTTGTTTCCTGGTTATTGCCATTTCTCTTGCCTTGTCGATCAGATCAGCACGCAGATCGGAAACACACCAGTGCGGATAAACCTTATTCACATAGTAGGTGCTCTGTTTCCGGGCATAGCACTGAAAAACTCGATCTGAAATGTCAGTTATATCCATATCTGCGTCGTCATTTCGGTCGAAAATCCGACCTTTATGACGGACAACCGATGGACTGATTGGTACGTGAATATGGATGATATGATACTCTCCGGGTAGCTCCTGGATGAGCTTGCCTTTCTTGTCAACAGCGGAGAAACTACCGTCAGAGGTAAAAACGTATTCCCTTGCAACTAGGTAGAGCGGTGGAAAAACCTTATCCTTGTTGTTAGCAAGCGTCACGAAGTTCGTAATGATCTTTGCCGTAGAAGCTGGGTCAACGCCAAAGATAACGCCAGTGTCATGAACACCGAGGAAGATGTCGCCGCCTTCTCTGTTGGAAAAGGCGCACACGGAATCAAACAGGTTCTTTGGCAGATCCGTTTTTGCATCTTTGTATTCGAGCTGATAATTTTCTCCATGGCGGATCAGAGATAGTAGCGTCTTTGGAAGAGTAGGGAGCTTATTGCTCATCATGATCATCATCCTGTTCTTTCTTTTTTTGTTTCACATAGGTCAGTTGGATATCGCAGTCAATAGCCTCCACAGTGCTGGTAAAAGTTCTGATGACTACATTTTCCTTCTGCCGAATCATCCGGTTGATGGGAGTAGTGTTGATCTCTTGAGCTGGCTTTACCTGCGTCGTACCGGCTTCGGTACACATCAATTTCCTTATTGTTTTTGACCACGACTTCCGCTCCCTCATAACTCGGATGTAGATTGTACCAAAACAGACAATTTATTACAGCATGAAAAGAACTGAATTTCCAGTCCTTCTTGAAAATATACTGTGTGGTTGGGTTGACCTACCATTTGTTATTATTCATAGCGATAGTGATACTATTGTTGTATAGGTATCTATAATGGTGGTAGCAAGAATTTTAAGAGATAGTAGTCATGTAAATCAGGGTAATAAGGAAAAGTAATTGGTGGTGATTAATGATAGTAGTGTAATTTCCAATTTTTCTTTTTATTAAAGGAAATTATCATGAAAAAGACTAAAGGTTTTACCCTCATCGAATTAATGATCGTTATCGCTATCATCGGTATCTTAGCTGCTATGAAAAGGGTATTACCAAGGCTGTTGATTGTACAAATGGTGCAGAAGGCTTTGGTTGGGAATTCAAGGCAGCTGCTGATTACAAGACTAAGTATGTTACCTCTATTGGAGTTGTTGGTACATCATATACCGCAAGCGAAACTACAACTAAGGATGAATTAGTATCAACTATTACTGTAACTACTGATTCTACTCAGTTCGGTAAGGCATATACTCTTGTTGTAGAAGGATATTGGACTAAGGCCGGTCAGTTAGATTGGAAGGTTAATTCTACACTTTCATCTTGTATAGCTGCTAAGTTATGTGCTAAGGGTGACAAGTAATTGATATCTTGTTAACTGCATAGAAGCTAGTTAATTTTGTAGGGAACCTAAGCTATAAAGCTTAGGTTCTTTCTTTTATTTTCATAATATTGTCTCAAAATAACGTGTTGTTTAATTGTTTTATTTATTATGAAAAATCCAGTATTTATTTACAAAATAGTTAAATGGAACGAGAAACATTAAATTCAATATTGGGGCATAGTATTTTGAAATTTCGCAAATATCAACGAATAAGTACAGGAGAATATTGTTTAATACAAAACCGGAGAAACCATAAGTAAAATAAGTTTTAACCAGTTCTTTTCCGTATGAGTTTTTCCAGTTATTTGCTTTAAAGACAATTGTCTTATTAAGAACAAAAGCCCAGTGGATGCTTATTATAAAAGATAATATATTGGCAATAATATAATCATATCTTATGTTGTAAGATGAAAGCATCCAGACTATGAGCACATAGGATAGATATCCGACTAGAGTATTTGAAGCTCCAACAATAATAAACCTTATGGCTTGATTTATACTATTTTTCATTTGTTCTGTTGCTGATAATGTATCTTGGTCTGTGTTTTACTTCCAGATATATTTTACCGATATATTCACCAATTATACCAAGGCATATAAGTTGTATACCACCGAGAAAACAGAGAGTAGATATTAAACTGGCCCAACCAGAAAGAGTTTTGCCGAAAAAGAATCCAATAACAACCCAGATAATAAAAATAAAACTTAATAAGGATACAACCAATCCCAACAGTGTTATTAATTTAAGCGGTTTAGTACTTAAACTGGTAATTCCATCAACTGCTAAAGCTAACATTTTTGAAAGTGGATAATGACTGGAGCCTGCCAGTCTGTTTGTTCTAGTGTAGTAAACTTCAGTATGCTTAAAACCAACTAAAGGAACCAGTCCTCTCAGAAATAAATTAACTTCCTTGAATTTTGCTAAACCTTCTATGGCTGATTTTGACATGAGGCGGTAATCTGCATGGTTATAGACTATATCAGCTCCGAGTTTTTTTAACAGATAGTAAAATAGTTGTGCAGTGTATTTTTTAAACAGGGTATCAGAATCTCTATTATCCCGGACACCATAGACAACATCATATCCTTCATGATATTTATTGATCATTTGCTCTATTGCTTTAATGTCATCCTGACCATCGCAATCAATTGATATGCACATGTCACATTTGTTAACAGAGTCAAGAAGTCCAGCTATTACGGCATTTTGATGACCTCTGTTTCTACTTTGCTGTATACCTTGAATAAGTTCATGTTTTTGAGACAATTCCGAGATAATATTCCATGTGTTATCAGAACTGCCGTCGTCAATAAAGACAATTCTACTTTCAGAATTGATTGCTCCCTTGTTAATCAGAAAGGATAATTCATCCAAAAAGAATTTACTGGTTATTGGTAAAACTTTTTCTTCATTGAAGCAAGGAACTATAAGATAGAGAATATTAGCCATGTGTGGATTCCTTGTTAGTTGTTCAGTTTATTAGCCCAAAATTTCATATAAAAATAGCGTATTATGGCTCTAGCTCGGAATACCAGCCTATGAATAATAATTTGGTGTAAAGATAAATGAAGAAAATTGCTATTCTGAAGATTTCTAACCATTTTGGCGTCATCTTCCAACATTTCCTTTATTAAGAGACTGCTGGTTACATTGGTGTTTGAGATACGATATTTAGACAACACTTTATTTATGTAGCATACATTGCCAAATGCAGCAATTCTAATCCATAGATCCCAATCTATGACATACTTTAATTCATTGCAGAAACCTCCAACTTTTTCAAATATTTCTTTTTTGAAAAGTACATTAGAAGGTTCACCGAATAAATTTCGTTTATGTAGAGATTCGTAACAGATTTTTAATCCGTTAACAATTGTATCTTTATTTTTATACCTTCGAACCATTAATACATTGTCAGATTTGTTGATAATTTCTGTCGCACTAAAGACAAGTGCGACATCGTTGTGTTTATTCACAGCATCAATTTTTTCGTTCACAGAATCAGGTAATAATATATCGTCGCAGTGGAGAAAATGAAT
>OMYE01000190.1 GCA_900315145.1 uncultured Pseudomonadota bacterium
ATTTTTCAGAAAAAGATGCGGAAATTTGCGGTATTTTCCGGTTTAAAAGTCCGGAATGCCGTTTTTAAAACAATCAAAGCAGGAATACCGGAACCTCCCCTGAAATATTAAGGGAGGTTTTTTTGTATCAGTATAAAGTCTTTAAAACTGATGTTACAGATAAAAATTTAATGCAGATTAAATTAAAGCATTGATAATATTATCTCCGGTGCGGCCTAGTATCCGGAGGTTTTGGAGATACTCAATTACCTGTAAATCATCTACCGGCTGCGGTCAGTACTTTTTTCATTAAAGTTTCACCGCATCTCACTCAAAATATTCTGAAGATATGATAGACTGTCATAAGTAATGCATACACTCACACATAGCGTTTTCTAAGGAAAAAGTAAAATGTTGAAATCTATTGGTATCGGTACTGAACTTTTTCATAAACTTATTGAGAAAAAACACTATTATGTCGATAAGACCCCCTTTATCAAAACTATCTTTGAAGATAATGATGTGGATGTAATGCTTATCACAAGACCTCGACGTTTTGGTAAAACCCTTACCATGTCCACCTTCTATGACTTTCTCTCTCTCGATCCTGAAAATCCCGGAGATACCTCCAGACAGGAAAAATGGTTTAAGGATACTGATATCCTTAAGGAGGATAAATATAAGGATTTCTGCAGTAAATACATGGGGAAGTTTCCGGTAATCTTTATCTCCTTGAAACAGGTTGATGGTGACGATTTTATCAGTGCATATGGTCGACTGGCCTCAGTTGTCTACGATATGTACTCCCAGTTTAGATACCTTGCAGACAGCGATAAACTGGCTACAGATGAAATTGAAGAATATAAGCTTTATCTTGATAAGAGGTATCTTAAAGATCCTCAGAATAATGATGTTATTAAGGATTCTCTGACCTCTTTATTAAAATTTTTGCATGAGCACCATGGTATAAAACCTATTCTGCTGATCGATGAATATGATGTTCCTATTGCTAAAGCTGCCAGTAAAAACTACTACAAGGAAATGATAGATGTAATCAGCCCATTTCTCGGGAATGCTCTAAAAACAAATTTAGATCTCGATCGGGCTATACTTACCGGCTGTTTAAGGGCGGCCAAGGAAAGTATTTTTACGGGACTTAATCATTTTAAGAACTGTTCAGTTCTGGATATCGGAAAAGTGAATATTTCCAGGGGAATAGGTTTTACCAAGGAGGAAACTCAGGAAGTTCTTTCATACTACGGACTTTCAGACCGTTACGAAGAAGTTAGAAAAAATTATGACGGCTATCATTTCGGTACTGTTCATATGTACTGTCCCTGGGATGTGATGTCCTTCTGTGATGACAATTACATGCTGGAGGATGAAGAAAAGAGTCTTATTCAACCGGGTAACTACTGGATAAACACCAGCGGTAATGATGTAATTGAAGAATTCATGAGTTTTATAGGTTCTGAGGATATAAAAAAAATGCAGAGTCTTATGGACGGAGAATCCATTACCATAGAGGTAAGAGAAGCCCTGTGCTACGGAGATCTGAAAAGACATGATATAAATGATTTCTGGACTCTGTTGCTCTACACCGGATATCTTACCTTTGATCCTCAATATAAAGGCTCGAAAAAGAAAGAGTACAAACTGTATATTCCAAATGAAGAAATTAAAGAATGCTTTGGTTCCAAGATTATGGAATTCTATGAGAATGATTCATTTATGAATAACTGTACCGGTGATCTGATAAAAGGTCTCTTCTCCGGAAATGCTGAAATAGTGGAAACAAGCCTTTGCAGTCTTCTGGCCAAATATGTATCCATCAGGGATTTTTCCACCAGAGCTCCAAAGGAAAACTACTATCATGGATTTATGAACGGGCTTCTGATAAGCTGTGGTTCTCTTATAGAGGACCATCAGTCAAATATGGAGTCAGGAAACGGCTATGCAGATATGATACTGCTTTCAAAAGATAAAACTGATATAGCTGTTCTGGAGCTGAAAATAGCATCCGGGGAACTTGATGACCGAGTAAGTATTGCAGAAAAGGCCGTGGAGCAGATAATAGATAAAAAATATGCCGGCCGTTTTATAGAAAACAAAACAATAAAATCAGTTCATGTCTACGGCATATGCTTCTACCAGAAAGTATGTTCTGTCAGCGTAGAGAAGCTGAAATAATTATTCAAAAGTATATTTTATGACTGGTGGCAGGTTAAACATACCAAATTCTGCTGTGGTGATTACGACAGCTTTCAGACGGTTTTTTATAAACATCCGAAACGTCCTGTATATACAGGATAATGCGGTTTAATTACACGTCAGGAAAAAGTATAGAACTGTCGGATATTCCTGTCTGTTCACAGGTTTTACCAGCCTTAAAAATCTTCCGGATTAGGGACGGCTGCGTCAGATCATTTTCCGGATAACCGTGATTTTCCATATTTTTTTCAAGTGTTTGCAGTCACTCCGCTCCAGGATGTATTTTCTGCACAAATAAAACATAAAACAGGAGTTTATATTTTGTAATAATTCTATAATGTGGCTAAAATAGGTGATTGGAAAGTTTACTAAACGAAAGGAAATATATTATGTGGTACTTAATCTATGCTGAAGACATACCTAATTCAAACGAAGTAAGAGCCAAAGCCCGTCCTGCTCACATTGCCAGATTAAAGGAGCTTAT
>OMYE01000191.1 GCA_900315145.1 uncultured Pseudomonadota bacterium
TAAAGAAAGGAATAACTGGTACATTGGTTATTTCTACTTGGCTTAAATTGGTTAATTTAAGCCGACTAAAAATGGTTAATCCTACCCGACTCTAACATAGGCATCATAAAATACACGGGCTTTCATGGTGGCATAGAACACATAAATGGATGCATCATCTGCCATGCTGTCCTTAAAGTTCGTAAATGCCTTCATAAGGAACTCGTATCCCTGCTTGTCATCAAGGTCATCATTTGCAATCTTACCCGATGCATTTTCAAGTGCCACAAAGTATGGCGGGTCGGTGCAGACAAGGTTTGCCTTCTTTCCATCCATCAACCTTTCGTAGGTTTCCGGCAGAGTGGAATCACCGCAGATAACCCTGTGTTTTCCAATATGCCAGATGTCACCCGGCTTGGAAAAACACGGCTTTTGCAGTTCCTCTTCCACATCGAAATCATCCTCTTTTGCATCATCCGCATCCCCGGCAAGTAAATCTGCAATCTCCTGATCATCGAAACCTGTAAGAGATACATCAAAGTCCATCCCTTCCAGTGACTCAATCTCAAGTCTTAACATTTCCTCGTCCCATCCCGCATCCTGTGCATATCGGTTATCTGCAAGGATGTAGGCTTTCTTCTGTGCCTCTGTCAGATAATCCACAAGCACACATGGTACTTCCTCAATCCCCTCTTCCTTTGCCGCCATCAGTCTGCCGTGTCCGGCTATGACATTATAGTCAGCATCAATAATAACGGGATTGACAAATCCAAACTCACGCAGACTGCCACGGAGTTTATTGACCTGCTCCTGCGAATGGGTTCTTGCATTATTTACATATGGTATCAGTTTTGCAGTCGATACCATTTTCATTTCCGTTGTATGTCTGCTCATCGGCTGCCCCTCCTTCTCATAAGATTCTGCATTCCCCGACTGGCAGCAATGACATCCCCATGCAGAGCCTGTCCTTTTATGGTTCTGTATTCCTGCTGTGTCATTTTCTTCTTGTTCCCGTTCAATGTTTTCAAAAACTCTGTTAATTCATCTGCTTTCTGCATAACCATTATTGCAAATGATATTATAAGAATGTAGGAAATGTGGCATATAAAAATGTCGTAAAACCTACATTCTTATTTGATTCTTGTATGCATATTGCTACACTTCCAGCTGCCCTTGGAAGAAAGTATGGGATGGATTGGCGCACAGTCAAAAAATATCATGAGGGCTATGAGGGCAAGCCCTCAACCAGAAGGAAAAGGAGTAAGCTTGATGAATACAAACAAGAAATCACTGATAAGTTAACGATTAGAAGAATAACAGTCAGAGGTGTTTACGAATTTATGGTTAAGAAATATGGCTATGAGCGAATAGGCTCTTATCCAAACTTCAATAAATATGTAATCAAAAACAAACTAAAACCTAAAGCTGATATTTCGGGTCATCCCAGATACGAAAAGGGACCTGGTGAACAGGCGCAGGTTGACTGGAAAGAAGATATTTCAATCGCTGATAAGTATGGAGAAATATTTGTAATTAATGTCTTGCATATGACGCTTAAGTATTCACGTTTTAGTTATCTGGAAATGACCATACAAAAAAGGTTCGATGATGTATCAAGAGGTCTTATCAATGGATTTGTTAAGTTTGGTGGAGTACCCAAAGAACTGCTTTTTGACAACATGTCCACAGTTGCAAATATAAAGGTAACACCTAAGCAACCTACTGATTCTATTTCTAAGTTGGCTAAAGATTTTGGATTTAAAGTTAAACTTTGTGGAACCAGAAAACCTGAGACCAAAGGAACTGTAGAAGCTAAAAATAAAGTAATTGATTGGATCAGAGCTTATGAAGGTGAATTTGAAGGATTGGAAGAATTAACTGCTATCGTTGACTCGGTGAACAAAGATATGAACATAAACATCAATCAGGAAACTGAAATGTCTCCGACAGCTTTGTTTTATAAAGAAAAAGAGTATCTGCAACCATTACCTGCAAGAGATATCATCGATACATACCTAACGCCAATCAAGTATAAAGTTTCTAATGAAGCTCTTATCCGATATGGGGACAGCAGATACTCTGTTGATCCAAAGCTCATTGGTGAAGAGGTCACAGCAGACCTCTTGGATAACAAGCTTTATATCTATTATAACGGAAAACTTGTTACCTTTCACTCATTAAATGAAAATCCAATTAATTACCATGAAAATCATTACAAATCTCTCATGACGGGAAAGGTTAAACAGGAAGATATGGAAAATATAGTTGCAGAAAACTTAGAGATGATGGATACACTTCTTGAAAAGAGAAAAGTAAAGGTATCTGAGATTGAAGCCACTAAATCAGCAGAGGCACTTATAGCATATATAAATCAGAGCGATTATGGAAACTGGATAATAGGATACTTTTCACATTTATCATTAGATGAGAGGCTCACATTTATTAAAGGTATGAATGCTGTTCTTCCTTTTGTTGCTAACAGAGAAGTGTTTATGTCTCGTATCAAGTATTCCATGAAGGAAAACAAATGCAGAAATCTTGATTTTGACTGCTGGGTAAATGACTTTATGGCTATGGGTGAAGCTGACAGTATTCTTACAGCAGAAGGCTATGAAGTTATAAAAAACAAGTACTCAAACGAAATAGAAAAACTACTTGAAGACATAAGACTTGAGCATGAACGTGATGGAGCTGAAGAAACTATTAGAATACAGGAATATATGAGCTGTCCATCTTCAACCAGCACAGACTTTGAGTTACCAGATGATAAAGAATTACCGTTTTAATGGAGGATGAAATGAATACGTATAATAGTTTAATTAATAATCTTGAAACATTGGAATTAAACAGAATCAAAGAAAATATAGATCAGTTTTTAGATATGATAGCTGACGGCAGTAAAACAGCTCTTGATGCCATTTATGAGCTTACCGAAATGGAATTGGGCTTTAGGAAGGAGCAGGCAATAACCGGATGTGTTAAGGTTGCTAACTTTCCTTACCTTAAAGAGATAAACGAGTTTGATTTTAGTTTTCAGCCATCGATAGATAAGTCAAAGATAATGGACCTGATGACATTGCGCTTTATCGAAAAAGGCGAAAATATTATTTTTTGCGGTACTCCCGGGGTTGGGAAAACCAACCTCGCCGTATCAATAGGAATAGAAGCAGCCAAACACAGGTATTGCGTATATTTTATAACGTTTCAGGAATTAATATCCCAGCTTAAGAAAGCATCTTCCGAAAATCGGCTGGAGGCAAGAATAAAATGGTTCTGTAGATATAAGCTACTTATAATCGATGAGCTCGGATATCAAAAAATGGATATTGATTCAGCCAATTTGTTCTTTAATCTTATAGCAAAGAGATATGAAAAACTATCAACAATAATAACTACAAACAGTCCGTTTTCAAAGTGGGCAGATATTTTTCATGAGCCAGTACTCACAAATGCTTTGTTAGACAGACTACTGCATCATTGTTCAGTAATTAACATCAATGGACCTTCTTACAGACTGAAGGATCAGATGCAATATATGCAGGAAGATAACTAAAAAATATCATATAAGCATGTAGGTTTTCCTACACGCTTATATGATATAAAACCTACATTTTTATATTGACATTTGCA
>OMYE01000071.1 GCA_900315145.1 uncultured Pseudomonadota bacterium
CACGGCAAAATGCCTGAAAAATCAACGCAAGTTTTTAAAGAGCACCTAGATCGCATGGATTAAGGTTTTGTCCCAGAAAATTTACTGGGAAAGTTGAGTTATATAAACGGTCAAAAAACAGCCCAGAGAGACAGATGTCTGCATGACCGGAATTTGTTTCAGTTTTGAGTTTTCAACCTGAATACTGACGCTTCATACTAAAAAAATCCGGACAGACATCAGAACTGTTGCCAGCTCTATATTTTTTATAGATAAACAATGACGGACAATTCCATTATAAAACAACAAATGATTGTAAATAGTTAATTTTAACTGTACGTATTTTAATCGTAATGTGATCCTGTTAACCTAATTATATTGATATTATGTTAAAAAATATGTAATCTGTTTCTACGTAAAATATAAATAAACATGAGATATTTATACTGTTACAGTCTGCTCATTATTAATTTCGGCGGTACTGCCTTTAGTATAAAAACTCAATCAAACGGATAGAACAGAATAATGTATATGTTAAAGAAATTCCTTTTTTCTGCGTTAATCGCTGTATTTATCGTTACCGGACTCACCGGCTGCAAAGAGGAAAAATGTAAATTCAAACAGGTTGCTGAAGACAGTAATCTTATAACCCAGAATATCTATGGTTATACAGCTTCAGGCTATGCCTTTATATACACTAAAACAGGTGATTACTTCGGTATAAATACCACCAATGTCAACTGGCGGATGCTGGTAAATCATGAAGCTGAATTTATAGCTACCATGAAAAGCCACACCTATAAATGGGAACTTTTAGAAAAGGATCAGTACGAATACCACTTCCGGAATCTCGAAGATCCGAATATATACAGAGTCATTTCATATAATGCAGATGGCTACGCAGAGGTATATACATACAGACATCCAGGAAACGAATTCCTGATTGACGAATTTCTGGATAACTGCGACGAACTGCTGAAGAGTATATCCAAAAAATAAAGCAGCCTGTCTTACATCTCATGTTATGACGGCTGAGGTGCCGACCGTCATAACTGCCACTGATTTCAAGTACTGGAAGTTTGCCAATGCCTGTTCAGATAATTCAGATAAACTGATAAATTAATGAGAGAGCTCGGGGCAAACTACTGAAAACACATTGCGATTTAATAAAATCATCCGATTAATACCTGATAATTTCATAAAAGGTCTGAAACGGTTATTTCAGACCTTTTACCATACTATTCAGAAATTTCCGGAAAAACGATGCCTTCCGGTATCATGAAAAAGCCGCATCTATTCCTGCTTTTTCACCGCAGGTACCGATGACTCTTTACGTTCATTTTTTCCGGCAAGTAAGTACGCAAGAACCGTCCCGGAAATATTATGCCAGGCACTGAATATTGCCCCCGGTACCGTTGCAAGCTGCAGAGAGGAAAAACAGGACGCAGCAAGCTGTGTGGCCATTCCGGAATTCTGCATTCCCACCTCTATGGCTATGGCACTTCTTTATGGAGCATCACCACCAGAATAATGATAAAACCGTGTTCGAACAGTCTGGAACTGTTGGCGTCTATTACAAAACCGATAATAATACAGATGGCGATTGCCGAAATCATCGGTAGAAATTTAATCAGCTTTGCAGTAATCCGTGGCAGAAAATAACTGAATACCAGACCAATGATTATAGGTACAATAACTATCTTCAGTATTTCAATGAACATCTGACTGACATCCAGATGTATGTCCGCACCGCTGTTCTGCGAGGTATAAACGGATATATAAAGAGCCGTAAGCAGGGGGGTTAAAAAAGGAGCCAGCATTGTGGACACTGATGTCATTCCCACAGAGAGCGCCACATCCCCTTTTGCCATATAAGTAATTACATTAGAAGCGGTACCGCCTGGACAACAGCCAACCAGTATCACCCCGGTTGCCAGATCAGGAGGCAGTCTGAAAAGAAAGCACAGCACCAGCCCAAGCACAGGCATAATCAGAAACTGAGCTATCTCACCTACAATTATTTCTTTCGGATGCATGAGTACCACCAGAAAATCCTTCAATTTCATGGTCATCCCCATACCACACATAATAATCATAAGCAGATAGGTGATATTTATGTTTCCGGAAAGGAAATCCGGGTTGTTGACCCAGCCGACAAAGCTGTTCTCAACGAAATAGGCCAAAACTGTTACCAGAACAACAGGTATAAACATGTACCTGCCGAAAAAATCAGCCAGTCTGTTAAAAAAATTACTCATTGTTACCGCCAAAAGAAAAAAAATGCTGAAGTTATCCTAAAAGTATCCGGAAATTCCCTGTTTTCGACCTTATTCCGATTTAGATATATTCCATGTTTTCAGATCTGCTCAGCATTATTTGATAAAACCAGGAAACACTCCGGGCAGCGTAAAATATGACAGTTATTATACGACTTTATCCTCGGATGAATTATTTTAACCGTCATATTTTTATAATAACCGGAATTTTAAAAGTCTCTGCCGGTTCAGGAACCTCCGGCACCTGAAATAACATTAAGGATTTCTCTTTCCGGATGCGGATACATCTGCAGAAACGGGAATCTTCAGAAACTTCAGAAAACAGAAAAAACGGCAGGGGATCTGAATCGTACGGTCTCATGAACACTCCGGCATCATTCCGGAAAATAAAAATCAGATACCGGAGAATAACCATATACACCAGAAAAGAACCGGCTCTGCCGGCTCTTTTCGCAGCAGAAATACCTAGCTTTCCTGAAGTCTTTTTGCCATCTCCAGTACCCTTTCGTATTCCTGTCTGTGATAGTTACGCAGCTTGCTGATAATACCGGAAATGTATTTTTTCAGATTGCTGTCTGTAGTTTCCTCATCATCCTTAGGAAAGACCCCTACCGCTTCAATTGACGGAAACACCGAATTACGGGATTCCAGCATATGCTCTGGGGCATAGCCGTGAATAGCCCCCTTTTCACCACGGGCATAAATCGCCAGTATACCGCGGATACTGCTGTCAAGACAGCAGTTGTCATAGACATGGATGCCGTACAGGTACTTGTTCACCAGCATCGGCAGGGATTTACTCTGAACGGTTCTGCATGAACTGTACTTGGCATCCATTATCAGGTAATCCACCATGCCTGATTTATTCCAGGTGATTTTAACGACAAAATCAGGAGTATAGGAGAAGTCAGCATGATAATTTTCCGCACTGACTACAACCAGTTCACCCTTCTTAGCATACTTCACCGTATATATGGCCGGTTCATACCAGAGCTCCAGATTATACTCCTTGCTTTCCGATATCCACTTATAGTAGTTGTTAGGCTGGTCTTTAGGTCTTTCCTCCGGTATACCGCCGAATTTTTTCCGATCCATATTGTGCCATTCCTTGGTCTCCCAGAGGCCACCGAGACTGTCAATGACATTAATGAGCTGAGACAGCACCATAAATTCATAAAGCTTGTCAATCTTTATGGAATGGAACGGTACATCGTTAAGGCTTATAGGTATTGAACAGTTCTTGTACCAGTCGCCTATAGTCTCGAAAATCTCACTGTATACCGGAGTTCTGGACACAAAAGGGGTACTTTTAGGCAGAATGGTCTTACCATGATAATTAAGCCCGGTGGCTTTGATAAAGCTGCGGTACAGGCGGTAGAAACTATCCTGCAGTTCCATAATGCTTTTACGGTAATATCCCAGAATATCCGTGTTATATCCGCGCACAATGGAAATATAACGCCGGTAGTCAGGATAATTCCTGTTTATGTCCCTGCTGCTGTCATTCCTTTTCTGCTCATGCTCATGAATAAAGTTCAGCATCATGGCAAGCTTTGACTGGATCTGATTGAAAAAACTGGCAATAACCAGATTCTCATAAACCCGGTAGGAAGGTACCACGTGCTCTTCAGCCGCAAAGTCAGTCCGCACCGGCATGTTATTGATCCTGAACACCTGCTCCCCGGGACTGCACAGAGCAATGGCATCCGCATTGAGGGACAGCCAGTGAATAGCCTCCGGTGAATTCGGCATGCCGTTAGGGGTGATACTCAGCTTCGGCTCCAGTGAATGGCGCAGATTTCTAAGGAGATTCCCCCACTGATTAACGAAGGTTTTACAAACATCCCTGGCACTATTAATAGTATCGGCCAGCACCCCGGAATCAACATCAGTATCCATACAGATTTTGGAGATACTGCTGTATTCCGAGTTCATGAACGACAGGATCTTCTTTATTTCAATAGCCCTGCTCTTGGTAGCCAGCACCTCCACCGGCAGAGAGACACGGAACTCCTCCTCCCGCTGCACAAAGAAGGTTATCCCGATAAGATGCTTTCCCGGAAGCCCGAAGAAAGGCCTTCCCTCGTGGGCGATATCTTCACGCCACACCAGATTCCACCACATTTCACCGGTATCACCGTATTCCTTGAGCATACAGCGGTAGTTTTCGTCGTTGATATTGACAATCGGTGAGATATCATTCAAATCACCGTCTTCAGCTCCACGGTACCGCAATCTGATATCAAGATAGTAATCCTCGGGAACTTCCAGACAACCCGATGCAGATTCCTCAAATTTCTGCTGAACATTACCTATCACCGCATCATATGTCTTTACATCCATATCCCCGTAGGACAGATGATTATTGGGCCGTACCGTTATTTTTACATCATACATAACACAGCTCCTGCTTCTAATCAGACAGACTAATTAAATTAAGCAAAGAACTGATAGCTATTCATGCGTTCTGAACCATCCGTTATCATGCGCTGCAGAATTTTCAGAGAATCATTAAGGCCGTTATTATCCAAAATTACCGCCAGGTTTTCCAGACGGTTGCCGAGACCTTCACCGAAACCGTTAATCATCGGCAGGACAAACTGCTTGACCGCATAATCCATGGCCAGAACCTCAGCATCACAGTCATTGAAGTTGGAGAATATCTGTGAGACCACGGAAAGATACTCGATAATCTGCTGATGCTTACGATAGGATATTACAATACGCTGACCGAATTTCTCATCATCGCTGTACATGATTTCCTCAATGCTGTTGAGCATCCTGTACATTTTGTTTGTAATGGTGACGTCTTTTACATTAAAGAGCTCCAGGAACTGTGCGGCACTGTAGTTTTTAGTCTGAACCGGTGTTGAACGACGGTTCTTGTAGTCATCAGCCTGACTTGGCATTTCATCAAAAAGAATAACCGCAGAACGATCCAGCATACGTGCGGACATCATATTAACCGTTTCATCGCTGTTGACAGTACCGACAAAACGCAGGTATTCCGGAATATTCAGATAAGGAAGCTCAGGAGAACCGGTAAAGATCTTTCTTTCTGATTCCCCGTCTGCAAGCTGCATGAATGATGAGAAATAATGTTCCGGTGCGGACAGGTTCATTTCATCCAGAAGCAGAATAGCCGGACTTACAGCTGCCGGATCCTTTTCACTGTTCAGAGTAGTCAGAAGCTCCCATAAACCGGTAGGGGCTGACTGGAAACTGCTGGTTAAACTGTTCCAGTACCCGAGAATATCACGTTGAGATGTCCAGCCTCTTGCCACCGGAATGGTATGGAGACGGTTTCTGAGATTGAGAGCCTTCCCCATAGTCTTTACAAATGAGGTCTTACCGGAACCGGGAAGTCCCGCCAGAATGGTAAACTGGTTCTGGGCAATGGAAACCACCATGGAGGCAAGTTTGTGCTTGGATATATCCCTGCCGTAACTTTTCATGGACTGACGCAGTTCCTCGATAAATTTATTGCGCGACTTGGAAATGTTGTCCAGCTTGATACCTGTATCCACCGGAGCCGACTCGAAACTGAACCCCTTGCCGATAACCTGCTTCGGTGATGTAAAGGCCTTCAGCATGGAATGCATATCGAGATAACGGGAACTGAGATCGGATACCTCACTCTGCAGCTCCTTCTCAATCTTACTCTTAGTGAGCTTCAGACTGTTCACCTCATCAGTCATAGTCTTAAATTCATTCTGCAGTTTTTTATACTCACTCTTCAGAACTTCATATTCCTCGGCAGGTACTGTCTTGGCCTTCTTTTCCGTGGTGACTGCAGCCGCAGGAGCAGATTCCTCCGGAACCTTGCCGGCATTGTTCTTTATCTTAGTCTGCAGTTTAGCCAGTTCATTGCGTTTTTTGGCTATATCCTGTTCCAGTTCATTGAACTCTTTTTTCAGATCATCTTTTTGTTTCTTGATGTCATTCAGAAGATCTTTGCGGTATTTGGAGACAATCGATTCCTGATGGGTATTAATAAAATCGGAAATAAAGCGGTCGAATTCAGGATAACCGGCTAACACTCCGAATAATTTAGTTCTTTCAGCCTCAAAATCAACCACTTTCTGAAGAATATGAAACATTCTCTGGATACGTTCCCCTTCATTTCTGAAAAGGTTGGTTCCTCTGACATTCTGTCTGATTTTCTGAAGCTGGTTAATCTTAAGATCCTTAAATGTCGGAGAAAGCAGGTTCATGGCATACTTGTCAATCAGCTTCTTGTCATCGATAAGATCCAGTTTCTTGCCACCTTCATTCCATCTCTGATGCGGCATCTGAACCAGATATTTTCTCTTAATGCCGTCAATACTTACTTCCTTAATGTATTCAGTAAGCAGGGAGTAATCTACAACACGGACAGTGGAATTGAGTTCATCCTTTACATAGATACTGCAGCGGGAATCAGGAATATTCAGGGTACATTCAAAGCCTTTAGTCCCGGGTTCCTGCAAATCATGGCATTTACTTACCACGAAAGGTCCCATAAGTACCTTTTTGGTTTCAATTCCGGCATAAAGTCTTTCATCAAAAACAGGGTTTATCCGGTTATTCTTCAAAAAGCTCCCGAATAATTCCTCTTCCTCCTCTTCCTCCAGTATACCGTCATCCATAGAAGAAGCCTTGGAAATAGCTTTACTTAAAGAACTGAAGCTGTCACTGTCCGGACTGCTTCCAAGTCCGCCGGACATGGAGGCAACGGCACGGAGTACCATAGCACGATTGCTTCTTTCCTCCTCGTCACCGATAGTAAACGGACGGGAGCCCATTTTAATAATGTCATTGGCAGTACTTCTGATAACCTTAATACCGTCAGCATTCTCTTCAACTGATGAAAAAGAACCGGTCTGTTTTTCCTGTTCGGACGAAACGGACTGACCGCCATTATCACTCTGTACTGCAGATGTCTGACTGACATCCGAAGCAACGCTTCCGGCAGAGACCTCTGCATTACCGGTATTTTCATTATCCGCCTGCTTCACCACGTTTTCTTCAGCCGGGTTAACCGCGGAAGCTGAGTTTTCTCCGGTAACGGCAGTTTTCTGCCCCTCGGTGTCCTCCTTGGCTTTATCTGCTTCAATCAGAGCCTGCAGTATTTCCTGCATAGTTCCGTCTGCCAGAATATTGTTACGGATCTTTTCAGCGGTATCACGAACCAGATTATTATCTGCGGCAAAGGAGTTAATGGATTCAGCGATAATGGTATTCAGATAACCGATATTTCCTTTTTCTGCCAGACTTTTAAGATCAAACGCATTAAGCCGGTCTTTTGTCTTTTTCAGTACATAGTTATAGAATTTTTCATTAAGATCTCTGGTTACCGCCTTGAAATCATCGGCGAACTCGATACTAGGAGTCTTTTTTACCTCACCGAATTCCCTTTCAAACTGTTCAAGCAGGAATTTTTTTGCTTTCTCCAGGCTGTAGAATTCAACTGAGTCACAGCTTAAAAACGGAAAGACCTCCTGACTCACCACATACTTGTTGCATTCAGCCATAACATAATCGGTACTAGGACGGTGTTCCAGTACAGCCACTCTTTCAGCCGCATGCCATGATTCAATTTTAGGATTAATTATTTCTATAAAATCGTCTACATCGACTTTGCTTATGTTTTTATTGTATGTGGTATACCTGCACCCTTTATCCTCGGGGGAAGGATTTGCCTTTATCCTTATTAAATGTCCTTCACCGAATTTATTTCTTGTCGCCGCCGCTTCGCAGGTCAGAAATACTTTCGGTTCCTCATCAAGGAATCTGACCTGATTAACGACTCCGTATTCTCTGGTATTATTTTTATCGTTTGAGCAGAATTCCTCAAAACCTATATCTATGTTGGAGCAATCCTGATTATTCTTTGTGGTGTAGTTACGCGAATTAATTATACCTATCAGTATTCTTTCATCGTTATCCATTGACATATTAAACTCCATTAATTGTATATGCTGAAAAAACTGCAACGTTTAAACAATAATTTTCAATAACCTCGCTCTCCTGAGAGAAGGTCCGGACAGTCTTCAGAACAAAAGGGAAACACCGGCCGGAAAAAAGGGAGGCTACGCTATGAAAACACTTTACTAATTATAATAATACACTCTATAAAGCACTATTTGTCTAAATTGATTCAGTAATTTACCTAAAATCACATGAGCTGACTCAAATACTCTAAAAAATGGCCAATTATTAAACAGAACAACCTCTTTAAAAAGCTTTCAGCCATCTATCATATAAGAAACATTCCCTTATAATTAAAAATTATCCTTATCAAATTATCAATTTCCACTTATCTCTCTCCCTTGAGGAAAAGAAATAAAACGGTGCGGTGGATGTATACATAAAGGTCAGTATCAGTGATTCTTTAGATTATCCCGGAATCTGTTAACAGACAATACGGACAGAAAACGGACTACATAAAATGACATTACAGCTGAGCCGCATCAGAAAATAGCAGTCTTAACCAAACTTTAACTGAGGCCGGAAAAAATCTGAATAGGGAGCGCAGATAAGTTTTTTCAATAATCACTTATAAAGAAGCTATTATCAGCCTCATAATGATTTAAAGATCCATACTATCATATGTATATATTCTGCAAGGTTCATCAGTATGTATCGACTGGGATTAACAGATCAAGAGGTATTTTCCCGTCAGTCAAAATCCATACATATATATATGTATACCAGACAGCCACAGCTATGCGCGGAAAGATGCCTACTAAAAGTCCATACCAAATATAGTAAAGGTACTATATTTAGGGGACGTCCTATATGTAGTATGCCTCTGCTGACGGAAGAATCATTTACCAGAAAAACCGGTGAAGAGATATACATATGTTAATGTACGGAATAAGTACGGAATAAAAAAGAGGTTTTAGATGAATCGCGGGATCAGCTATTCAGGTAAACGAATTAGGATAAAAGCGGTAAAGTATTATGTTATAGCTGGGCAACTAATTAAATTAAAAGTGGTCAATTATAGCCGATTACGCCCAAAATACACCAAAAAAGTAAATTCCCCAAAAGAAATAATAAAAAAAGAGAAACTACCGAAAGATTCGCCGCAAAATTTCCATCATAAAAGCCATAAAAAACGGCAAAAAGGTGCATAAAAAAAGAAAAAGACTTACTCGAATATAGAAATATACCAATATTTTTGTGAGATTTATCACATCTATAACATAAAGATAAGAAAGACAAAAAACAGCCTTCATCACACCTAACCGGGATTTTGCCCTGTAAGTAATTAATAAAAGAACTATTTAACAATTTAATATCATTTATTTAACATCTTATGAGAACATTTTCATAAAAAAAATAATATTTTCTATATATTTCAATAGATTATTAAAGAGATTGACCTCTCCGGGAGCAGGAGTAGAAAATAAGCAAATTTTACATGATATTAACATTTACGAATTCCAGCACACAAAAAAAGGGTAAAAATGATTAATTTATCTATCCAAATTTTGATTAATACATGATCATTAATCATCTATGAAGTTTAGAAAGATTTATTTTAACGTATTTTTAACAACAAAATTCATTTGCTCAAGACTAAAAAAAAATATAGAATAAAATAAAGTTAAATTAATATTTTTCAGGGACCGCCGGTACCCCGGTACCACAGAGAAAAAGACTAGAATTTTATTTATTTGTGAACGTTTTCACAAATAAAAAACAAATAGTAAACGGTTGACTTGAAAAACGTTTTCATATTTGAAATAATTTAAGTATGCAAAGGAATTGCATAACGTTAGACAAGCTGCATACCACACAGTGAGTCACATAAATAACACCACAATAAGAGAAGGAGTAATTATCATGGCTGCTAAACTTTACGAACTGAACACCGAGATTTTGGGCAAACTCGTTGAAAGCCCTGAAGCATCTCAGAACTTTATCGAATCAATCCTTAGTGATTTACCAGAACATGTTGACGTTGAAACTCTCAGCGACGTTGTTGTAGGCGATTTAAATTCAAGCAAGGTTGCTGGTAAGAGTGCTGAAGGTTTCCCTCAGATTAACGGTATCGTATTCCAGTTCAAATTGAACGGGAAACCAGCCGAAATGGTTCTGGTAATGGAATCTGTTTCATACATTAAATGGTGGCACGACAAGAGCTTCTTCAGCTACAAGATGTATCGTAACCACAGTAACATCAATGATGGTGTAAGACGTTTCGTTACATTCATTGTTACTGATACAGAAGTTAAAGCATCACGTTTCCATGCCGTAAGTTGCTTCAACAACAACAGTGGTGAGAAGTGTGAATCTTGCCAGATTCATGATATCTTTGCTGCTAAGCAATCAGGCAATGAAGACTCAATGCTTGAAAACTGGATTCGTGCCTTGATATCCAAAAGCGATGCCGAAGAAAGTACCGATAATGTCTCAAGCATAACTGAAGCTTCTGGATACAAAGTTGCATAACATATTATAAAAATCTCTTATTGTATGTGGTAATTTCGCCCGCCTTTTGGTGGGCGATTCTTTTATAGGCAGGAAATTTTTTGCCTTTACTACATAAATTCCACTTCACCAAAGTCCCCTACCCGCTATTTTGGATAATATCTCAACAAAATCTCCTTATTGTCCCGAAGCTGCCGGTACCATCACCTCAGACTTAGCTAAAACAACCATTGATTTAACTCATTCAATAAGAAAAACAAACATAGTACTGATAAATAATTGGGGTCATAACAATACATCACTCCAGACTAACTCCTTTAGAATTAATACCATTAACCGAGGAAAGCTGATATGAAAGTAAATTCATTTTCTGACAGGATATTCCTTAAAAAATGAGCTTCCTTGTAATTAAAACCGGCAGAATTTGCGCATAGAATCAATATTCTTCTCCGGTTAACCGCTGCTGCTTAAAGTCTCCGAACTCGGAACCGGCCCTTAAAAAAAGACATAAAAACAACTGTAAAAAAACAGAACAATCTCCTTAATCATCAAACATTTAAGAATTCATGCCAAACAATGACAATAAAACCTAAAGATAAAGTAATAACCTGGTATAAAGCCCCTGCTCTTAGAGAAAAATTCTATAGAATCCTGGAGTTTTTCCGTTTATGAACATCATTCAGCACTAATGAATGTATTCCTAACCTGTAACCACCACTTGTAAGGATTCTTCTTTAAGTTATACCGGCATAAATATCACCGGAAAGATGCAGCTGCAGCCGGAATCTACTGTTTTTAGCAGTAAAATCCGGCACCTGACGGTCCAGTTGTCAGTGATTCTTTAGATTGTCCAAAAAACTGCTAACAAAAATGTATATTTTTCAGCTCCAATATTGTCGTATCTAACTGCTTCTCTTTTTTCGTAAC
>OMYE01000192.1 GCA_900315145.1 uncultured Pseudomonadota bacterium
TAAGAAAATGCTTTCTGCATCCTGAGCTGCTTTTTCTTCAACTCTGAAAGTAACCTTGATTTTTTTTGATGTCTTATTATATTTTTTTACTACTGACATTTTATCTCCCATGGGTATTAAAAATTAGAATAAAAAATAATCTTTTTTAATTTTACACTTTTTTTTTCAAAAATCAAAAAAAAATTTTTTTTGTAAAATTTTTTTGGTAAATGAAGATCTTAAATAGAAACCTCTCGGTCTGGTTTTTATTAATTGTCCGTTTTTTCCAATGGCGTCGGTTAATATTTTTCCGTTTGCGGCTTTAGGTCTTATTTGCAAAGCAATCCCGTCTCTTGCAGTAATGTCTTCAATATAACCGGTGGAAATTTTTTCCATATGTTCTTCCCAATCCTGTTTTAAAACGGATAATTCATCGCCTGCCGGACTCCACAGAAATGGTGTAAAAATAATTTTTTCTGATATCGGAATGTTTTTTCTTCCATCAAATGGGATCCATAAAACCTTGCTCATCTTATTGTAAAAGTTTGATTCAAAAAAAGTTTTTGTACCTGAACCAAGTAAAGGAACGATGCACACATATGTGCTTTCACTAGGTGTTAGATTTTCTGCTATGGGAATACTTTTAAGCTCGATTTTCAGTTCTGAAAAATCCTGTGTCGGGGTATTTCCTGCGTTTGCACCTAATACTGCCTCAAAAAAAATTCCAAGCCACCCTTTTGCGTGTACGTTATCTGACGGAATTTTTAAATTATATACAGACGCTACTTCTTTTACTTTTTTCCCCGCTATGTTGTATGCTCGGGTCATTAGTTCGTCTTCAGAACCGGGAGTGGTTATAAGTGTCATATGCAAATTAAAGATCTGAAAATTTTTTTTAGTTTAGATTTTTTGAAGAATGGGATCAACTGTGATCATTTCTTTATGTGATATTTGTGACATTGGGCTTTTGAATTAAATTAGGGTTTCAAAATAATGTAGTATAATAAACTGTTTATTATATTCAGTGGATAAAAAATTGATAGATCAAGAAGGTTATCGTCTTAATGTTGGTATAGTAATTTGTAATTCTTCCGGTCAGGTTCTGTGGGCCAGGAGAGTCGGGCAGAATACCTGGCAGTTCCCGCAGGGTGGGTTGGATAACAGTGAAAGTGCCGAGCAGGCAATGTACAGAGAACTATACGAAGAACTGGGGCTTAAACCTGGTGATGTTAGACTGATAGCACAATCAAAATACTGGCTTAAATATAAGTTGCCGCGCCGGCTAATCAGAAAAGATTTACTTCCGTTGTGCGTAGGACAGAAGCAGAAATGGTTTCTTCTAAAAATAGAAGATAACAGAGAAGCGAATATTTCTTTCGATAAGTATCAGCATGCTGAGTTTGATGGATGGCGCTGGGTAAGTTACTGGTATCCAGTCCGTCAGGTTATTTCATTTAAAAAAGATGTTTACAGACGTGTCTTAAAAGAATTTTCGTATTACGTACTGGCTCCAGGTTGCAGTAGTGTGACTAAGCAGAATAAATTTAAACCAAGGAGATTTAAGTGTTAACAATATTGAGAAAAATTGTTGAGAGTGTATCATCGGCTGAATCTTTAACGTTGGCCATGCAGAATCTGGTAATGAAAACAAAGGAAGCTCTTGGTGTTGACTGTTGTTCTGTTTATATAAAAGATCAGACCAGTAATATGTTGCAGCTGATCGCAACAGACGGACTGGATCCTAAAGCCGTAGGAACTTTAACTCTCGGATTTGACGAAGGGGTAGTTGGTCTTGTCGCAAGAAATCTCGAAATGATTAATCTGGCAGATGCCTCCAATAATCCGAATTTCAAATTTATTCCAGGCCTAGGTGAGGAATTGTTCCATTCATTCCTGGGAGTTCCGATCGTTGATCAGAGTATACTCCTCGGGGTACTGGTTATTCAGCAGAAAACTCCGAGAAAATTTGATGAAATAGATGAATCATTTATGGTTATGCTTGCAGCGCAACTCGCCGGAAAATTTCTTGAAGCAAATTTGAAAAAGGAAATGGCGATGCTGGGAAAGAGTGTAAGCAAGACGGTCAGCGGACTTCCTGTTTCCAAAGGTCTTGCCCAGGCTCAGGCTTTTGTGCTCCGACCTCCTCTTTTGCTGGAAAGTATAGAGATCAAAAAGTGTGAAGATCCGTCCATTCAATATGAATTGTTTCATCAGGCGATGTTGCAGGTTCAGCTGGAACTTGACCGGTTGATGTTGAAATTAAACCAGTCAGCAGGCTCTCCAAATTCAAAAATTTTTGAAATATACAATATGATTTTAAATGATCGTTCTTTTGTTGATGAAATAGATCAGAAAATCATGGGTGATTCGTTATATGCAACTGCAGCTGTAAAACTTGTATGTGAGAAATACATAAACAAGTTTAAAGAAATGGAAGATCCATATTTTAAAGACAGGGCCGCTGACGTGAAGGATGTGGCTCAGCGGCTGCTTTCCAAGCTGGCACACAGCCAGGTTGAGTTTTTTGATTTCTCCAAGCCAGTGATCCTTGTTGCAGATGAAGTTACTGCCTCTTTGCTGGTAGAAATTCCAAGAACCAGTTTAAAGGGGGTGATTTCATGCAAGGGCTCTGTTAATTCTCATGCGGCGATCCTTGCACGAAA
>OMYE01000240.1 GCA_900315145.1 uncultured Pseudomonadota bacterium
CTCTTTTTCAAAGTAGCATAGAAGCTTTCCATATAGCAATTGTCATTACTTACAAGAGGTCTGTTATAGGTATACTTTATATGGTTACTTTCAAGAAAAGCATGGAAAGTACTTGCACGGTAGGCCGAGCAGTTGTCTGTATTATGCCGAATTCGGCATAACATTGACAATAGTTTTAACTGCATGCAATCCACGTTATTTATGTGATTGTTGTTCTTAAATTATCATTAACCCATCAGCGAATTTAAACGGAGATATATATATATATATTCAAGTCTCCTATAAGTGTGTTTGTAAAAATGAGGCTAGATAATAATAAATACAAATTACTATAGCACAATGATGTTGTTAAAGACGAATAGAACTAAATTAATTGTAGAATAATATCGGAACTTATGACTTAAACATGGAAATACTGAGATTGTAAAGATAACTGTAATTTTTTTTGAGATTCTTTTCTCACTCATTTAATAATAAAGAACTGTAGAAAACACTTATTTTTTCAAGGCTTAGAAAAATATTTTTCATAACATATCAAAACCTTCTGATTATGTTTTTGAACATAAACATCGTATAAGAACAAAGATATTCCCTATTTTCAATGGTTCGAATCATCCATAACTTTCATGATAAGTGCCCTATTCTTTTAAGATAAATGTTATTACTCATGAAGCTCTAATAACGAAATAATCACTCAAAACAGCATTTGCGCATGAAAAATTAGTTTGGATATTCAATTTTTAATATAATCGATATTTAAAACCATATTGTTGCTTTTTGCTAACCTCCTGACAAATATTTTTAGAATAACGGAAAACAGGGCTTCAGCCATTGATTTATAAGGATTTGAGGGCAAAATACTACAACGTGAGAAACCATTGATTTTTAAGGATTTTTTGTGGCACGTTGAAAATTTATCCCTTAAAATACAAATACTAGCCATAGGTTAGAAAAACAGCCTATTGTAACTATTGGAAATCAAGGCCTCTGCAACGGCTCTGTTGCAATGGCTGTCCCTCGATAGAGACATTGAAGCACTTCGGTAACAATAAAAAGGCTTGTACATTTTGGTAGCAAAGGTTATCTTTTGTAGAGAGATAACCTTTGCTTCTCTTTTATCTGACAGTGTTTATCTGTCTGCCAAATCTGCATTGAATTATCTTAGGAAAATACACGTGTTGAACCGAAATGGTAAAAATGGTAAACTTGGTAAAAATGGTAATTTACCATTTTTACCTGTTTTGTTACCATCATCTTAAGAAAATACACGTGTTGAACCGAAATGGTAAAAATGGTAAACTTGGTAAAAATGGTAATTTACCATTTTTACCTGTTTTGTTACCATTATTTATGGATTAAGCTGTTATGGATAATTCTGAGACCAAGATTTCTAAAGTCATCGAAAGCCTGCTGGGTACATGCAGAACTCTTTATAATTCAGGCAAGGATAGGCTCTGGAGATTTTTAATGATGAGATAGCCTCCATGGAGGAATGTCCCGTTAAGATTCCGGAATCAAGTCTTAATATCTTCAATAATCTCGTTCAACGTCTCTGGAGCGAGCTGTATCATCAGAGTGAAATCAGAATTGCAAAGGTTAAAGAAGATTGTGAACGCAAGCTGAGTGAACTCAGAGATGCGCGCGATAAAGCCTATGATGAGCTCGATACCAAAAATGAAGAAAATAAACTGAAGGATGAGCAGATAAAGACTCTAACCGAAGAAATCAGCGGTATCAAAGCTATGGAACATGAATACCAGGAAGAAATTCAAAGACTTACTAATGAGCTGACCATAGCAAATGTAAAAATTGAAACCCTTAACGAAAGCGTTCAACGAGATAAATAATTTGAATCGCCCAGAAAGACGACGAATTTAATAAGAGGCCCGGTTACGTCTACCATAACCGGGCTTTTAATATAACAGTAAAAACTACTCTTAAAATCTTACACTTCCTTCGGTTTACAGTATAGATACTAAAATTACCTTTTGGATGACACGTGATGGCATATAATTACCTACCTAAGAATGAAGTAAGAGATATTTATCCCTTACTTCTTATGGGGATACTAGGACATATTATTAAAGGTGTTCTCTATTAGTATACTAATATCAAGATGAACCTCCGATAGTATAACTTGCTTAAACACTATGAATATTATGGCGTAGTAAAGCGCTTTTCCCTGTATTATCCTTTTGATATTAGATATATGTTCTATATTACGGCGTATAATTGTATTGTATTTGTTTATGAAAAACATTTTTATATTTACTCCTGTTTTTTATAAAAAAGATAGAAAATATTTGTTCTATTTTTTAAGAACTACCCCGACGTTACTCATTTTTTAATATTAATGTCGAGTTTTTTTAAGACTTTTTGAATAAAAAATACTGGGCTCACTGAAACCATGTAAGTAATAATGTAAAACGCTCTTCCGACGTGTCACTGAAACTGAATGCTTTCACTATCAGCCAAAGATTCATAATGTTTCTACATATTGTGTAAATCCTATGCTTGTCTTGTGTAAGTATTGTGTAACAGAAAATCAGAACGTTATTTAATTTGGAAGAGGCAGTGCGACATACATGAAAAAATTCAGCAATTTTCCACGCAAATGTTTGCATAAAAGGCATTTTCATTTTATAAATATACTCATATCCATATTTATACTCCTTACATTAACATTTGTTCAGGTTAGATGTTAATGGTGACTAAATAATCTGAAACCACAAAAGGACCATATAGGTTCTTTTAACAGTCAAGCCTCCATTTCGGAGGTTTTTCTGTCTTTAAAGAATGTCTGATTATTATGGTTTAACTTTATGGCGTCGCTGATAAGGAGTTACAATGCAGCTGAATCTTAGAACCAGGTATGCCTCCGGTTATGAATTGTTCAATGCTTTCGATTATTATTCAGAAAGTGAGGTATTAAAGGCTTTTTCAAATGAAGACGAGTACATGTCTGCCGTGGCGAAGCATGACTCGGAGAACAATGCTCAGGAATTAACGCTTATTAAAAATGAAATAGATAAGACCTGTAAGCTTATTGCCGAGAAAACATCCGAAAATCTGGAAGCAGTCAGAGAGAACGAGGAGAACCTTGAAAATAGTCGTGGCAAAATGTGGACGTACTATTTCTGTGAAATTTATCCTCTTCAGAGAGATATCTCCTATGATTCCTTTCATCAGGCTGTACTGATGCGGGAGTCCTTAAGACTCATGAAAATGATTGATCGTATCAATAATTGCGATAATGCACACGAATACGAAAGACTGTCTGCAGAAATTGATTTGCTGGAATCGGAAGCCACATCATATAGGCTGC
>OMYE01000195.1 GCA_900315145.1 uncultured Pseudomonadota bacterium
AAGAATTAGTCTGGCATCCGGTTTCAGTGCAGCAAACACCTTGTTCATCAGGAATACATCCATCATGGATACTTCATCGATAATCAGCACATCACAGTCTAGCGGTTCATTCTCGTTTTTCCCGCTTATAGACTGACCTGGATAAATCTTAAGCATTTTATGAATTGTTTCCGCCGGAGCTATTTCCTCAATGAGGTGAGGATAAATCCTGTCATATGCCTCTTTCATTTCTCCGGTAAATGCAGCATTAAGAGATTCCTTCACTCTGGCTGCCGCCTTGCCGGTGGGCGCAGCAATACCTATCCTGAGTTCCGGATTGATTTTCTTAAGGAGACATATGAGTATGGACACCGTATAGGTCTTTCCGGTGCCAGGTCCACCGGTAATAACGGAAAACGGATGACATAGAGACATTGCCACGGCAACCTTCTGCCAGTTCACCTCATTTTTTCCGGCATTATCCCCCCTGTCACCATCGAGAGCGTTATACACCTCTGTCCACACATTGTGGATATTTTCAATATTAAAAGCTGAGGATAACTTTCTCCCATCAGTTATTAAATCTATACTCTCTTTTTTCAGAGATTTTAGGATAAATGAAGCAATCGAAATCTCATAGGCAAAAAATCTGGCAATATAGAGTCTCCCCATACTGTATATAACCGGGGTTCTGACATCTCTTATCTGTTCCTTTACAGATACCCCGCTCTTAGAAGATTGCCTGTCTCCGCAGTCGGAGGCATAATAATCGAGAATGGAGTCATTGATTCTTTGCAGACATTTTTCACCAAGACAGAGGCCTTCCTCATAAAAAGAAGGTTTGGATAAATCATTGAGAATATCCTCTACCCCGAGAAAGCGGAGATACCCTAGAATTAATTCACCCGCATCGTCTATAACACTTAATCTCCCGTAAATATTATCCGGGGATTTTTCAGCCAGTTCCTGAATTCTTATCTTAAGATCATTGGCAAACTGATTCTTTTTATACTCTGACAGTTCTTTGGCAACAATATCAGTAAAAAGTTCTTTTATTCCGGTGCACTCAATACAGACACTTCCGCTGTTCGCAGCATGAAGAAGGAGAAGTCCGGTGATAAAACCATGGGCTTTCTTTTCACTTATACACAAATTAGCCACACTGTTAGCCACAGCCAGATCAATATCCGTCCACACTGGCATCTGCTTTAAAAAATCAATTAATTCTGTCATAGCTTTCAATAATCCCGCTGTGTTCTGTCAGATCATATGATTACATCTTTTTTATCAGATTTCTCATCCTGTATGCTGATCATTCATTTAATATGTTCCGGCTACTTTTATATTTTTTCGTAAACCTCAGCCGGCATCATCTTTATTATTTGATAACCTTCCGGTTATCATTGCAGTCAGCTTATTATCTTTAAAACCGTCATATCTGCTGATGTAACGTCTATTAATAATGTAGAGTCTACAGTTATCTACTAAATCACCTGATAGCAGATAACAGATAACTTCACCTGAAATTTAAGAGAACAATGCATCAAGCTTTTCAATATATTCACTGGTAATTCTGTTAGCAAAGACACCGTATCCTCTGTAGCGTTTTCCTTCATACGAAGACGGAGCCTTCATACCCCTTAAATAAAGATAGGCTATACCGCCCACATCCCGGTCATAATCATAGTCCGGCATGTGGAGTTTCAGATAACGATGCAGAGCCAGGGTATACAGGATATACTGGATATAATAATGATGGTTTATCATATTAGCTCTGATACTGCTGCTGTCATAATCCGCTATATCATCATTAATATAGTTGGATTTGTAGTCCGCCACGTAATATCTGCCGTCAGCCTTGAATATAAGGTCGATAAAACCGGTAAGCAGGCCATTGATATCTTCAACAGTAACCTCCGGAAGATGCATAGTCTCACTTTCTTTCTCCCCGGATTTCTCCTGAAAATCAGATACACCTGCAAGAGGATGCAAAGAACCACGGCAGTCAATTTCATTAACCAGTCTGTTAAAATCACTGATATTAAAATCATTACTTACCTTAAGCCAGAATTCCATTTCCTTGATACAGTAACCATCATCAAGATCCTTAAGGGAAATATAATTCTGACCATCGTTCGTATTGTTTTCCCTGATACATAGATCCGCAGCAAGAATCTCTTCGAACCAGCCTGTTAAATCAAGTATACGTTTTCTGTCTGCTGCAAAACCGTTGGCTCTCAGCTTATTTTCCAGAACCTTGTAGATTATGGTTTTTTCAGCATCATCACTTTTAAGAAAATCCTCTTCTGTCCTGCCGTTTCTTAAGGCAAGGATATCCTCGTATGCCGCATGGAAATCAAGATGCTCCAGGACTTCATGAAGGAAAGTACCGGCACGGCTTCCCTTTGGAAAGGCAAAACGGCATTCCTTTCTCTCATTAAGTTTTTTCGCACTACGTTCTTCATCAGATGTCTGATCGCTGTTATCATTATCCTTGCCGGTAAATCTCCCGGCCATAGCCGCGTGTCCCATACCGGATACTAAAGAGGAATATGAAAAGACCTTCCATCTGGTGTTTATGGCATCCGCATCAAGCACTTTAGA
>OMYE01000196.1 GCA_900315145.1 uncultured Pseudomonadota bacterium
GATTTTTTCTGCCTGACTGAAAACTGCTAAAGTAAAGGATAAGTCATTTGATGATGACAGTTCTTCAAATCTGTATCCTGTCTTCTTGATAAAATCGACCTTATATATTTTATTCCATGGAACAGCATGGTTCAGCTGAAAGAGTTCCTGTTTAAAATCCTGCGGTGAAAACGGATTTTCGGTAATATTTTCCGCAAAGGCGGTAGTATTTATCTCTGTGCCGTCTGTTTTCACAAAAGTGTAGTTACAGAAGCAGACATCAGCATCTGTTTCCACTATCTTAGTGTGCATTTTTTCCAGAAATTCCGGCTCAAAATAATCATCACCGTCAAGAAAAAAGCAGTAGTCGCCTTTTAAGAGTTTTAACCCGAAATTACGGCAGTAACCTGCCCCTCTGTTGGTTTCATTACTATAAACCTTTATTCTGGAATCTTTTTTTTCCAGTCTCTTTAAAACATCAAGAGAATTGTCCGGTGAGCAGTCATTGATACACAAAAGTTCAAAATCACCATATGTCTGGGCTAATAATGACTTTACAGTATTTGCCACCACATCTCCGTTATTGTAAACGGGCATTATTACAGAAATCATTTTATGACTTTCTCCTGATTTGTTCTGTCATGATCCGGTTATCAGAGTATCTGCCTTAGAGGTTTGCCGGACTACCGGAAGACATTTGAAATTCCGGTCATTTTTATAAAAATATTTTTAAGTTGTTCTGAATAAACATGCCAACAATTCATGTATGTTTTGTATGTCATGCATGAGTCATATCTATGGCACTGTCGCAAACTATAGCGAGTCTGTTTTTTTTATAGGCTCATACACCTGAACCCATCTGACTGAAGACGCCTACTGGTGTCTTATAACCAGAGTTTTTTAATACGCATAGGCATAGAATCATATACAAAGAAGCGTCTACATAATCTTATCAGAACCATCTGTTCAATTAGTCTGGGGAGGAATCCTGTAACTAGATGACAGGTACCATATAATCACCGGTAAGACATGTAAGGACTTCCTCTTCCGGAATTTTCTTATCTTTAACGAATGTATCATCAATAAATTTACAGAAAGCAAGTCCCGGCATTCTTCTGGTGTTTTCCGGCATATCATTGTCAACTATCCAGAAAATAATATTTTTACGGTATTTAATGAGACCGGTTCTTACCGGCTCTTTGAGTTCGGTAAAAAGAATATTGATCTGTTTCAGATCTTCCTCATTCTGAAGATTTAAGTAGAAGAAAAATCTGCTTTTTTTATTATTAAAAACATTAAAAAGAGTAAGTTTAGGATTCCCTTTATTAACATCCTTTTCATCGATACGCATCTTGGATATAAACTCAAGAGATCTTGTTCTCTTCGGAAATGCATTCAACACGGCAAAAACCGGACTCAAAGCAATAACACTGCTACCCTCGATACTAGAGGCAAGATATGAGGCCGCAAAAGCCCCGCTGGTGGATGCGATAAAGGTAATATCCTGAGCTTTAATTTTTTTGTTAATTGCCAGCCGGCGAACTATAATCTCTACTTCTTCTAGAGAGCGGTAATAAAAAGTCGGAGCAAAACTCAGTTCATGCCTGTACATATCATCTAAAAAGAGCTTATGACCTTTAAAGAAGCTGCTCCACTGACTTCTGGCAAACACCGGTTCTATGTTTCGGTTATACGCATCAGCTGAACTTAAAAAAACATATAATCTGTTTACTGTATCGGATATATAGAGAGAATCGAGAACTTTATTAGCGGAGCGAAACTGATATCTGCCACTCTCATTAAGCTGAAACTCATCTTGAACCTTTAAGGATATCACCTCTCCTGACAGGAGAGCATCGATCTTATCACTAACGGTCTCTAATGAATTATCTCTGCCAGTCACTGATGTACCGGCAGTACTGTTATTATTGCTTACATTGTTCTCTGTCATAATATAATTCTCAAAAAGATAGCTTTACATGTACGAATACACATATAAAGTAAAACATTTAAAATTCAGCTTTGTCTGTTGTCAATTTATAAATAGAATAATACCTTGTTAACAGACACTGTAATCAGTACCTTTGGCAGTACCATATTTCAACATTTAAACGCTGCATATTCTCAGCTTTTTTCCTGACCTTACATAAAACGCATCTGCTTTAAAAAAGCCCTTATCACGTTTTCAACCTGCTAAAGCTGCAGAAATCCGTTACAAAAATTATCTGTAGTGTATAGCAGTTACACAAAATTAAAGCCCATTTATATTAAAACGGGCTTTATGAAATTTTCAATAACTGCAGATAAGTTCTGTAACAAATCTGCCAATCAGAACAGCCGGCAGATTATTCCTTGTTGAAGATATCTCTGGTATAGATCTTGGCTGTTACATCCTTGAGGTCATCACTCATACGGTTACAGATAATTACATCGCAGTCATTCTTGAACTTAGCCAGATCCTTTTCAACTGTTGAATTGAAGAAGGTTTCTTCTTTAAGCATTGGTTCATATACTACAACAGGAATACCCTTCGCCTTGATTCTCTTCATGATACCCTGAATGGATGAAGATCTGAAATTATCAGA